>NZ_WIPE01000050.1:0-17170 GCF_009760835.1 Bacillus sp. EE-W1
GAGTTGCGCCGATATATTCGAAAAATCGCTGATATAATTTCATGTACCGCAGCCTTGGAGAAACCACAGTACAAAAATCCTTAAACTAACACATCAAAAGTAGTCACAAATGACGGACGAGAGAAAATACTTTTCTGCTGCTCTGCATGTGGATGCGCCTGAGCTGGAGCTTGTCCTTCTGCTTGTGCAGGGCGTTTTTTATGAGCGTTTTCGAATGAACGTGATTCTGTCCAGTCTTTAAAGTTTTGCTCTGTTTCCCACATTGTTAAGATGACATATGTATCGTTACTTAATGGGCGTAGAACGCGGATCGCTTGGAATCCTGGTTCGTTTTCAATAAGGCCTGCGCGGTTTTTAAATCGGTTTTCAAATACTGGGCGACCTTCGTCTGTTACAGAAATGTTGTTACAAACGATGTAGCCAGGTTGTCCTTTAAATTCGCCAACAGCGTCTAGTACATCATATTGAAGAGATCCTTCTACAGATTCTTCTGTATTTTCTTTATAAAACATATCTTTTTCATCATTTTTTGCAGTGAAATGTGCTTGTTCTAGAGGTGTTTCGTATGAAATAATAGCCTTCATTTTAATGCCCCCTTAATGGTTTGTTTCTATTATATCAACTCTCTTAAAAAACTTCGAAGATTATATACATAAAGATACTTCTTTTTCAAATAATAAATGTACCATCATTTGGAAAGAAGGCCGATGTATGAAGAAAGTAAAGTGGACTTTATTAGGTGGATTCGCAACGCTAGTATTAGCGATTGTACTTTATAAACTTATTGTGTTAGCTGGTGGCTATATGATGGATGAAAAGCAGCTCGTTTTCCACTCTTCATCACGTATCGTTGACCAGAAGGGGAAAGAGATTACGAAATTATACGTAGAAAATAGAGATCTCGTACCAGTCGAGCAAATTCCAAAGCATGTCCAGCAGGCGTTTATTGCGGTGGAAGATTCTCGTTTTTATGAGCATCAAGGAATTGATTATCCGTCTATATTCCGTGCTCTTTATAAAGATACGTTAGCAGGAGAAAAAGTAGAGGGCGGCAGTACCATTACGCAGCAACTCGCTAAAAACGTTTTTTTAACTCGTGAAAAAACAGTTACGCGTAAATTGAAGGAAGTCGCAATTTCCCTTCAATTAGAGCAAAAATATACGAAGCAACAAATTCTTGAAATGTATATGAATCATATTTATTTTGGGCATGGGGCTTACGGTATTCAAGCAGCAGCAAAGTTGTATTTTAATAAAAATGTAGAAGATTTAACAGTAGAAGAAGGAGCGATGCTTGCAGGTCTTCCGAAGTCACCAAATGGATATTCACCTTATTTCTCTCCAGAGAAGAGTAAGGAGCGCCGTGATCTCGTATTGTCACTTATGCATAAACAAGGCTATTTGACTGCCGAAGATAGCGTACGTTATCAAGGAAAGACCATTGCTCTTTACAAAAACTTAGATGAGAATGAACTCGCATATATGCCGTATATTGATATGGTTATAGATGAAGCAGCTCGTTTATACGGATTGTCTCATCAAGAAGTACTGCGCGGAGGATATACGTTTGTCGTACCGATGGATGAAAAGATTCAAAAGGTAGCGTATAACCAGTTTCAAGATGCAAGGAATTTCCCTGGGAAAGAAGAGGGGGCACAAGGTGCTTTTTTATTAATGGATAATCGTACGGGCGGAATTAAAGCGGCGATTGGCGGAAGAAAGTACGTCCCGAGAGGCTTTAATCGTATTTTCGCAAAAAGACAGCCCGGTTCTGTGCTAAAACCACTTATCGTCTATGCACCAGCACTCGAAACGAAAAAGTATAATCCGTATTCTTTATTGACGAATGAAAGAAATTCATTTGAAGGCTATGAACCTCGAAATTATAACCATTCGTATTCGAAAGAAATGACGATGTACGATGCGATTTTAGAGTCAGCAAATGTACCGGCAGTTTCTTTATTAAATGAGTTAGGGGTAGAAGAAGGAAAGCAATATTTAGAGAAAGGAAATGTTCATATTGCCGATGCTGGTTTAAGTACAGCGCTTGGCGGATTGAAAAATGGCGTTTCAACATTTGATCTTGTGAAAATGTATCGTGCATTTTTAGCAAATGGCGCTATTATTGAGCCGCACGTTATTGATAAAGTGTTAAATAGACACGGTGCAGTTATTGGAGAATCGCCAAAAGTAGAAACGAAAATATTCTCGAAACAAACGGCGTGGTATATGACGAAAATGTTAGAAGGAGTTGTAAAGGAAGGGACAGCGAAAGCCGGTGTATATAGCGGGGCGTTAGCTGGGAAAACAGGTACAACTTCCTTGCCAAATGACGATAATGGAGCTAGAGATATGTGGTTCGTCGGCTATACACCAAATTTAGTAGGTGCTGTTTGGATTGGTTATGACCGTACGGATAAAGAGCATCAGTTGCAAGGAGAAAGTGCGTCAGCAACGAAATTGTTTAAGAAAATTTTAACGAAGGCAAATGTAGAACAGAAAGAGCAGTTTATGAAACCAGAAGGTGTGGAAACAATCGGTGCTCCGATTCGTTTGCGCAAGATTGAAGATGTGAAAATGAAATTAGCGTTTAGCCCTTTCGGTTTATTTAAAGCAAAATTAAGCTGGACACCACTTCCAGATGAAAGAATTATGTATCGTATTTATAGAGTGGAAAACGGAGTTCATACGCATGTAGGCACTGTAAATGGTGCCGGAGAATATGAGGAAAAGTTCGTTAACATCTTTTCAAAACCGAGTTTTTACGTTGTACCATATAACACACAAACGAAACGTGAAGGAGAAAAGTCAAAAGTAGCTAAACCATAGTTTTTCTCTGTGCTATAATAAGAATGTTGTGAAAATAGTAAGCGGTTTTACGAATGTTTGTGTCAATTTCATGAACAACGTACATAATGTTATGCATTTTGTTTTTACAAGCTGTATAGTAAAAAAAGATAAATATCGGAATAGAACGTATTTAGAGCAAAAGCATTGGCAAGGAAGGGAGCAAGGGTCTTGGTAAGAACTATAAATGAGACATTTTTAAAAGCATGTAGGGGGGAACGTACTGATTATGTACCAGCATGGTATATGCGTCAAGCAGGTCGTTCGCAGCCGGAATATAGAAAGATAAAAGAAAAGTATTCTTTATTTGAAATTACACACAATCCAGAGTTATGTGCTTACGTTACAAAGTTACCAGTTGATCAATATAACGTAGACGCAGCAATTCTGTATAAAGATATTATGTCACCACTACCTGCAATTGGTGTGGATGTAGAAATTAAATCAGGTATTGGCCCAGTTATTGATAATCCAATCCGTTCTTTACAAGACGTAGAAAAGCTAGGGGAAATCAATCCAGAAGATGACGTGCCGTACATATTAGATACGATTCGTTTATTAACGACAGAAATGTTAGACGTACCGTTAATCGGTTTTTCAGGGGCTCCATTTACATTAGCGAGCTATATGATTGAAGGCGGTCCATCTCGCAATTACCATAATACGAAAGCGTTCATGTATGCAGAGCCGAAAGCTTGGTTCGCATTAATGGATAAGCTAGCAGATATGGTTATTACATATTTAAAAGCGCAAATTAACGCAGGAGCAAAAGCGGTTCAAATTTTCGATTCTTGGGTTGGAACAGTAAATGTAGCAGATTACCGCGTATTTATTAAACCAGCAATGGAGCGTATTTTTGCAGAAGTTCGCCCGATGGGTGTTCCAATGATTATGCACGGCGTAGGAGCTGCACACTTAGTAAATGAATGGCACGACTTACCACTTGATGTAGTAGGCTTAGATTGGCGCTTACCGATCGAAGAGGCACGTGCACGCGGCGTTCATAAGGCGGTACAAGGTAATATGGACCCGTCATTCTTACTTGCGCCATGGTCTGTTATTGAAGAACATGTAAAAGGTATTTTAGATCAAGGGATGAAGCAGCCAGGTTATATCTTTAACTTAGGACACGGTGTATTCCCAGAAGTAAATCCAGATACATTAAAACGTTTAACTACATTTATTCATGAATACTCTAAAGGGCAGTTAGCGAAGTAAAGGAGCATTGCTGTATGAAAAAGAAAATTGGTTTGCTTGTAATGGCATACGGAACGCCATATAAAGAAGAAGATATTGAACGTTACTATACACATATTCGTAGAGGAAGAAAGCCAAGTCCTGAAATGCTAGAAGATTTAACAGAGCGTTACCGTGCAATTGGTGGTATTTCTCCTTTAGCTACTATTACATTAGAGCAAGCTAAAAAGTTAGAACAGCGTTTAAATGAAGTACAAGATGAAGTAGAGTATCATATGTATCTTGGCTTAAAACATATCGAACCGTTCATTGAAGATGCAGTGAAAGATATGCATAACGACGGTATACAAGATGCAATCGCACTTGTTCTTGCGCCGCACTATTCTACATTTAGCGTGAAATCTTATGTAGGGCGAGCACAAGAAGAAGCTGAGAAACTTGGAAACTTAACAATTCACGGCATTGATAGCTGGTATAAAGAACCGAAATTCATCCAGTACTGGGTTGATGCAGTGAAAGGTATATATAACGGTATGTCAGAAGCAGAGCGTGAAAAAGCAGTATTAATCGTATCTGCACATAGCTTACCAGAAAAAATTATCGCGCTTGGCGATCCATATCCAGACCAATTAAATGAAACAGCTGACTATATTGCAAGAGGTGCTGAAGTAGCCAACTATGCAGTAGGTTGGCAAAGTGCAGGAAACACACCAGATCCTTGGATTGGTCCAGATGTACAAGATTTAACGAGAGAATTAAATGAAAAGTACGGTTATACTTCATTCGTATACGCACCAGTTGGATTTGTTGCGGAACATTTAGAAGTTTTATATGACAACGACTTTGAGTGTAAAGTTGTGACAGATGAAATTGGCGCGAAATATTATCGTCCAGAAATGCCAAATGCATCGGACGCATTTATTGATTGCTTAACAGATGTTGTATTAAAGAAAAAAGAATCTGTATTGTAAAAAGAAAGGGGGAGCATGCTTGAGGAAAAAAGTTGTAATCATCGGCGGTGGCATCACAGGATTAACAACAATGTATAACTTGCAAAAAGATATTCATGACAAGAACTTGCCGATCGATACATTACTTATAGAAGCATCTGGTAAACTTGGCGGGAAAATTCAAACCGTTCGAAAAGATGGATTTACAATTGAACGCGGACCGGATTCTTTCTTAGCACGAAAAGAAAGTGCCTCTAGACTGGCGCGAGAATTAGGTCTTGGTGATGAACTTGTAAATAATAAGGCCGGTCAATCATTTATCCTCGTAAACAATCGGTTACATAAAATGCCGAGCGGATCGATGATGGGAATTCCAACGCAAATTACGCCGTTTCTATTTTCCAGGCTGTTCTCCCCAATTGGTAAACTAAGAGCTGGTTTTGATCTATTAATGCCGAGATCAAAGCCAGTATCTGACCAATCACTCGGGCATTTTTTCAGACATCGCCTCGGCAACGAAGTGGTTGAAAATTTAATAGAACCATTACTATCGGGTATTTATGCAGGGGATATTGATGAAATGAGCTTAATGTCAACATTCCCGCAAATGTATCAAATTGAGCAGAAACATCGCAGTATTTCACTCGGTATGCGTACGCTTGCTCCGAAAAAAGAGAAATCTGAACCGAAAAAGGGAATCTTCCAAACAGTGAAAACAGGTTTAGAATCTATAGTAGAATCTCTCGAAGCGAAGATACATGAAGGTACGATAATAAAGGGAACTCGCATTGAAAAAGTTGCAAAACTTGGTGATGCTTACACGATTACTCTTAGTAACGGAAAAGAAATAGAAGCGGACGCGGTCGTAGTGGCAAGCTCACATAAAGTATTGCCATCTATGTTCGCGCAGTACAAGCAGTTTCGTTTCTTCCGCAACATTCCGTCTACATCAGTTGCAAATGTGGCAATGGCTTTCCCGCAATCAGCCATTCAGCGCGATATTGACGGCACAGGGTTTGTCGTATCTCGAAATAGCGACTACACAATTACAGCATGTACGTGGACACATAAAAAATGGCCACATACAACGCCAGAAGGGAAAACGCTTCTTCGTTGTTACGTCGGTCGTGCTGGTGATGAAGCAGTTGTAGAACAAACAGAAGAGGAACTCGTTCAGCTCGTACTAGAAGACTTACGAAAGACGATGGTTATTACAGAGGATCCTGAGTTTACAGTCGTAAGTCGCTGGAAAGAAGCGATGCCCCAATATACAGTAGGCCATAACGAGCGAATGAAGAAACTCACAACATTTATGGAAAAAGAGTTGCCAGGTATATACTTGGCAGGTAGTTCTTACGCTGGTTCTGGTCTTCCGGACTGTATTGATCAAGGTGAGAAAGCCGCAAAGCGTGTACTATCTCATTTGGAGAAAGTAATGGAGACGGAATTACTCGCACAATAAAATATAAGAAACGCCTTCAATCACATTGAAGGCGTTTTGTTACTTATTCACCAATAAACATATATAAGTTATTTGGCTTTATAACGGAATCTCCCGCATAAATAACCCATTCTGTTAAGTTTTCAAACTCTAACTGATAACTATTTCCCTCACTCATATCTTTTATAAAATATGGTTCATTAATGAGTATTCCTTGAATGAAATCTTCCGTAATGTTTTGCATTTCAAACCACATATGTTCACTTTTTCCTTCTTCGTAGGAAACACCAAACTTAGCGAGGAAACGAAAATCTTCATTTGATTGTTCAATGTGAAAAATATTGCTGAAATACCCGAAAGTATTCTTCGCATTGTAAGCCATACGATCGGTTTCACTATTTGTTTTATAGAACATGAGCCCTGTAGCTTCCTCGTGTTCTTTGAAAAAACTTTCAATATATTCTTCTGAAGTATTAAATTTGAATAAAAGAACGGACGGAGATTGATGGTATTCATCTCGGTCATCCATCCCGCCTAAGAATACGTTTTGTGCATCTATTGGTTGTAGTTTCACTTCTTCATCCTCGATTGAAGACAATTGATCCATACTCGTTTTATGCCCAATATAAGATAATCCCTTTTCCCACGGAACAGCTACTGTATGGATAGAACCTTGCTGACTATGCGCGATCACGATAGGCTCATTCATAGGGACTTGTCCATTCTCAACGGCATTATTAGCAAATGTTTGAAAGAGATCACCAATGCCGTAGTAGGACGAAATGCGATTTGGAATAATTAATTCTATTTCTGTTACGCCTGCTCTTAAAAGGCCATGTGTATGAAACCAATATTGCGTAGGCTCACCTTCTTTATCGTCTTCATAAACAGAATGAATAACATACAAGTCAGGAATGTCAGGTAATAATTCATTTTCAACGTGATATTCAATATAGCTTCTAGATATCACTTTCATTGCTGCACTTGAATCGATTACAAATAACAAATCTGGAGCGAGGTGCCATAAAAACTGTAACTGCTGGAAAAAGCAGTCCAATACATCGCCTACAAATAGCGTACGAGTGAAAATTTCAGTTCCATAAGCAGCATCTTCAAAATGACGATCTACGATTGTAGAATCTTGTCTATTGTACATTTTATATTCTTCTGGGTTATTTGCCTCATCAATATGCAGCTCATACGGTATGATTGTTTCATCCATATGTAACTCAACAATAAGGCTTGTCTCATCACTAAAAACAATTTTTAACTCATCAACTTTAGTAGAGATAGTTTCTAGCCGCTGTTTTAACTGCTCAATTGTAATTCTAGTAGGTATAACGGCAATCATATCTGAAAAATGACGTTCTAATGTTCCATTCATAGCTGCGCGGTATGTTTCTGTTTGTACTTCCATCCAATCACTCCTATTCAAATGAATCCATTTTACATGCCAATGAACTTTCGATATTTTCTGTTTTCTCTCTCTAACATTATAGAGCGCATTCGTAGAAGGTGTAAAATTATTATTTTGTATTATAGTTTGAAAGCTTGTAAATTAAATAAATTTTTTGTAAAACTTGTCGAAATATCATTCTATATAACGAATCATTTGATATGATAGAAATGCTGAGAAAATATGAAATAGGGAGAGGGAAATGACTGTGAAGAAATTGCTAAGTGTCTTTTTATCATTCATACTATTGCTTTCATTTACTGGAACTTTAGTACAAGCAGAAGAAACGACTTCTATGTCAGTAGAAAAAGCAATTCAAGTATTTAAACAGCAAGGGAAAACGAAGGGGATAGTGGAAGGGTATATCGTTGGATATACGCAAAGTCCTTCTAAATACACGAAAGATCCGGCTAAGTTTGATGATACAAACGTAGCAATTGCCGATTCGCCAAATGAAACGAATCCAGACAAAATCATGCCTGTTCAGTTGCCGAAAGGTGATGTGAGAGCGGCAGTAAACGTGAAAGATCATCCTGAAAATATCGGGAAGAAAGTTAGTTTAACAGGGACGCTTGAATTATATTTTAGTAGCCCAGGTTTAAAATCGGTAACGGCTCATAAGTTTCAAGGGGAAGGACAAAACCGTGTTAGCGATGTAGTAGCTTCGCCTGGTAGCGGAGAAGTTGCGAAGGGCACAGCGGTAACATTAACAACGAATACAGAAGGAGCAACAATCTACTATACGTTAGATGGCTCTAACCCTACAAATAAGAGTGTTCGTTATAACGGACAAATTGTAGTGAATGAAAATAGTGTGATTAAAGCAATTGCAGAGAAAGAAGGGCTTACTTCTTCAGCGATTTCCACATTTTCATTTATTATCGTAAACAATGAACAGGTTCGTATTCATGATATGCAAGGAAAATCACATGTTTCACCTTACAAAGGGAAGAAAGTATACAATGTGGAAGGTGTTGTAACAGCACTTGATAAAAATGGTTTTTATATAGAAGATAATCAGCCGGATAATGATCCAGCTACTTCAGAAGGTATGTACGTATACAAAAAAGATGCAAATGTAGCGGTAGGAGATCTTATTCAAGTTGATGGAGAAGTAGAAGAATATGTTGGACCTGGATATGCAGAAAGGTTTGACACAGATTTAACGACGACGGAAATTAAAGCGAGCCGCGTTGCTGTAATCGCAAAAGATCAACCTTTACCAGCACCGATTGTACTTGGAGAAAACGGTGTGAAAATCCCTGATCAAATTATCGATAATGATGCATTCGGTTTATTTGATCCAAATGAAGATGCAATCGATTTTTATGAAAGTATAGAAGGTATGCGCGTTACGATGCCAACGCCAAAAATTATTGCACCTCAGAAAAACGGAAATTTATATGTAACAGTAGAAAATGGCGGAAATAAAGTCGTAACGAAATATGGCACACCTTTATTAGATGAAAATCAATTAAACCCAGAGCGTCTTTCTGTAAAAGTACCTCGCGATTATGTAGCAAAAGTAGGAGATACTTTCACTGGAGATATAACAGGGGTAGTCGGATATGATTACGGTTCGTTCCGCATTGCGCCAATAACGGAATTACCATCTGTAGTGGACGGTGGATTTAAGCAAGTAGGGGCGAATATTCAGCCTCGTCTTGATAAGTTAACAGTTGCTACATATAACATTGAAAACTTCTCGGCGAATAAAAAAGAAACAACAGATGAAAAAGTAAAAGCGTTAGCGTATTCTATTAAATACAATTTAAAAATGCCAGATATTATCGGTGTAGAGGAAATGCAAGATAATAACGGAACGATTAATGACGGTACAACAGATGCTTCGTTAAGCGCAAAACGTATCATTGATGCAGTTCTAGAAATTCGCGGACCGAAGTATGAGTATGTAGAAATTGCTCCGAATAATAATCTAGACGGAGGAGCACCAGGAGCGAATATTCGCGTCGGTTTCTTCTACAACCCATCACGCGTGAAATTAGCAGCAGTACCGAAGTTACTTGATAAAAATGTCGTTCGTATTGGAGACGAAAGTTCATTATTTGAAAGTACACGTAAACCGCTTGCAGCAGAATTTACGTTCCAAGGACAAAACGTTGTTGTCGTTGCAAATCACTTAAACTCAAAAATAGGAGATGCAACGCCATTTGGAAAAGTGCAGCCGCTCGTATTAAAGAGTGAAGAAAAACGAATTCAGTTAGCGCAAGAAGTAAATCACTTTGTACAAGGAATTCAGAAAAAGAACACGAATGCACCAGTTGTTGTGTTAGGGGATATGAACGATTTTGAGTTCGCTAAACCACTAAAAGCACTAGAAGGAACAAACTTAAAAAATATGTTAAACACAGTGCCGAAAGAGAACCGCTACACGTACATTCATGAAGGAAATGCACAAGTGTTAGATCATATTTTAGTAACAAACAACATCGCACCACACACAATTGTAGACCCAGTACACTTAAACTCAAACATTATGAAAGAACATGGACGTGTAAGTGACCACGACCCAGTACTTGCTCAAATTGATTTGAAGAAAGCTTCTTAAATTAGGGGAACGCTTAGGTAACTAAGCGTTCTTTTTTGTTTTTGTAGCGTCATAGAATGGTATAAAGAGGTGATTCCTTTTTTTGTAATCTGGTGATAAAATTAATTGAATATTTAGTTTTTATAGGGAGGGCAACGATGCCAGCGCAAATAAATGGAAAGCTAATGAATCAGCTTGCAATTTTTTTTAGTACGATCGTCATGTTTCAATTTGTAGCTGAGGTAACAGGACTTACTCAAAATTTGGATATTACATATAACTTAATACATACAGCATTGTCCTATGTAACGTTTAGTTTGGCAGTCATTTTTACTCTAATAGGTGCAAGAAGAGAATTAAGTACATATGCAATTATTTTATTATGTTCAGTTGTAGGTATTAAAGCGATTTATTTTGCGGCGATCGTTATTTTATGGGGATTGGCAGGTACGCCGTAAAGGGGAGATGATTATATGAGTATCGAAAATATAAGATTGATAAATGTAAATGAGAATAAGAGCGTAATTCTCTAAGCTAACTTAGGGAATTACGCTCTTATTCGTACAATCACTTAGTCTGAAATTGCTTGAAGCGCTTTTCTACACCGATCTCTTTTTTGGAGTCTTCTTCTATATTTTTTTCTATCCCGCTTTACTCCTTGTATATACATAAATAAGCTAACGAGAAGGAATAAAGCACATTGCATCGTTAAAATGTACGGTGACATGCCTTGCAATGGTTGTTTCGGATCATATAAATGAATAGGTGCTCCGCCGATTGAAGGAAATATTGTATTTAGCAGGACGTAAGGAATGGAGGCAACTGCGAATGGAAAGAGAATTGCCATATAGTCCTTTTGTGACCATACAGATGCAGCAAGTCCTAAAAGGGCCATTAAACCTGCAAATAAAAAATTAATTCCGATATATACAGTAATGTAAGTGAGAGGCGCATCGAAATATAGGTTTGCGAACATTCCATCAGCATTTATGATGCCTGAACCAATCGTAGGTGTTCCGTCTGGAATGGTTAATTTGCAAAATAATAACGATAAGATGAATGGAAATGTATAAAGAAATCCTCCGCAAAAAAACGTAACGATATATTTCATTACTGAATAAGGAAATAAAGAAATCCCCTTACTCACAAACGGTTTAAAACCATCTGACTTATCCGAATTGTAACTTGTACTAAAGGGGAAACTCGCAATAACTGGCATTAATAATAAATAAACATCCATTTCATTGTCGCGAAATCCGATCCATTTTATATCTGTTGAAATAGGTCCACTCGCTGCGTCTCCTAAATAACGAATTACATAGTAATAGTGATAAATACAAATAAGAACGAATCCACTAAACATAATAATTAGAGAAATACGACTACAAAAAGCTTGCTTTATATTTAAACGAAGCGCACGCATCATGACTGAAAAAGCCTCCACTATTTTGATAAACTTGTCTATTTTCTATATTACTATTAAATGTAAACATTTTCTTGTTTTTTTATTTGATTATTTGAAAAAAGGGAAATTTGATGTCGTTAAGTAAGGTTTAACTAAAATTATATTTTCTAAAATATGGTTGACAATTAAGTATTACATTTGTAATCTTAATTGTAGATTACAAATGTAATACTGAGGAGTGAAATATCTATGACAAATCAATTACCTAAAATATCTGAAGCGGAATTAGAAATTATGAAAGTACTTTGGTCAAACTCTCCACAAACAGCGAATGAAATTATAGAAGAACTAGAAGATGCAATGGACTGGAAACCGAAAACAATCCGTACATTAATTAATCGGTTAGTACAAAAGGAAGCCGTTTCTTACCATCAAGATAAAGGGCGCATGTATGCTTATTATCCGTTAGTATCACAAGATAATTATTTGCAAGTTGAAACGAAATCTTTGCTAAAGCGTTTTTGCGGCGCAGCGTTTAAGCCATTACTTGTTAATTTTTTAAAAGAGGAAAAATTGTCTTCAGAAGATATTAATGAACTGAAACGCATTTTAGATGAGAAGACAGAGGAGAACAAGAGGAAGGATAGATAACAATGATAGACATGCTTATAAATGTATACCTTCCTCATTTTTTTGATTGGCTTATAGAAACGTCACTTATGGCTAGCATATTAGTTGGATTTATTCTATGTATAAAAGTGCTATTTAGAAATAAGTTAACGCCCCGATGGCAATATATGCTGTGGATCGTACTAATGATAAGACTCCTTTTACCATGGTCACCAGATAGTTCTTATAGTATTTATTCATTACTTTCTTATAGTTCTAGTGTGTCGGAAGTTATTCAGAAAAATACACCTTCACCTGAGAATACAGTGAATGACGAGATGCAACATACAGTGGAATTAGAACAAAATGCTGAAACTGTGACAAAAAATAGTGAACCTGAAGTAAACGTGAGTTCGGAACAACAGACTGCATTGTCTTTATACAAAGTTGCTCTATATGTTTGGTTGGCTGGGGTGATCATATTAGCAGTCATAACGTTTATTACAAATAGACGCTTATATTCTTACATAAAGAAACAACCGGATATTACGGACGAACAGGTCACTACAGTGTTTAATCGCTGCAAGCAGTCTATGAAAATGAAGAAGGCAGTTTCATTACGTCTTGCAGGAAAGATTGCAAGTCCAACGGTTTTTAGTTTCTTCCGTCCGAAAGTATTACTATCAAAAAAACATATGAAAGTATTAAATGAGCAACAATTACAATATGTCTTTTACCATGAGTTAGCTCATATTAAGAGAAACGACGTAGCTGTAAATTGGATTATGTACAGTTTAATCCTATTAAATTGGTTCAATCCGATTCTTTGGTACGCCTATTTTTGTATGCGAGAAGATCAAGAATTAGCTTGTGATGCATATGCGCTTACGTTTATAGATAAAGAGGAGCAAATTGCATACGGTCATACAATTATTACCCTCCTAGAACATTATTCCTATCAAGTACCAAGCCTAGCAAATTTAAGTAGAAATAAACGAACACTAAAAAGGAGAATCGTTATGATTAAAAAATTCCAAAAGAAATCGTATCGTCTTTCTTTACTTGGGATTATTGCTATAGTTGCTATAGCAGGCGGATTTTTATTAAATGCAAGGATAACTGAGGGAGATGAAAGGCAGAAAGAAAAAGTTGCAGAAAACAAGCAATCTAAAGCAGCTTTTGAAAAAGCGATAGAAACAGTATTAGGTACACCGGAGAATGCAAGTAGAGAATGGGGTATGTCAATAAAGTCTTATAAAAGGGATACAGACTTTTTGTATTTGGCAGAAAAGAATTTTACAAAAGAAGAATTTGAGCAGTATGTTCAATTATTTAAGAAAGCGAAAGAAATTCATAAAAAAGCAATGGTTAAGAAAAATGTTCCTGAGAATTATGATGGAGATACAAAGGAATTTAAACGTGAACGCTTGAATAAAGCTGATCAAGAAAGACTAGCTAGTATTGAGAAAAAATTAGTTCCACTTTCGGAAAGGGTGGAGAAATCTTTAACATATACTATAGAAGAAGCAAAAGAACATGTACCGTTTCAAATTAAGCAGCCGGCTTATATACCTGAAGGTTATGAGTTAAAGAGAGAATGGGCTGATTCATATTTTGGAAGAGATATAGAATTAGTTATTAAATCAGAATATAAAAAAGGGAAATATGGTTTTACAATTTATCAGTCAAGAATGTATGCAGGTGGTAATAAGGATCCACTACACTACATGATGCCTGGAGAAGAGAATCTAGAAAGTTATAGTTTAGACGGGAAAGGAATGGTCTATAATAAATCTTCTCATGGAGAGGGTAAGTTAAAAGGGCTCAAAATGTTTGTACCAGCACAAGGTAAGAATAGTGAGTATCAAATTGTCATAGTGAATGATATTTTTACAAGAGATACAAAGATATACGAAGAGATAATCGATGATGAGCTAACTAAGAAAGAGATGGAGAAAATCTTACTTTCTATGTCAAAATAAAAGACAGTGTTCTTAAAGTTTTGGTTTTAAGAACACTGTCTATTTAATTAGATTTCTAGAGTGATCTATCCAGCAATTATTATGAATATATTCTTGCTTTCCATATAAGCATTCTTTTTGATACACTATGGACAGTATGATATAACTTGACTGGAATTTTTTTATACTGGAAATAATAAAAAAGAGAACTTGTATACAATGTAAGCGTGTGGTAATATCAAAGATGTACTGATTGACTATATTATCCAATTGGTCATTTTTGGAGGTGATGATGTGGCGATAGATCGAAAACGTTCTATTATTGAAGCTGCAACAAAGTCTTTTTCAGCGTTCGGTTATAAAGCAACAACGATGGATCAAGTAGCGAAGTTAGCGAATGTAGGAAAAGGAACGATTTATACTTTTTTCAAAAATAAAGAAGAGCTATTTGGTGAGATTATTTCTAATTTAATTACAGAAATGAAGCAAGTTGCAGAAAATGCAATTCGTTCAGATGTTTCATTTTTTGAAAATGTACATAGAGCATTATATAGCATATTAGAATTCAGAAAAGAACATCAGCTCATGATTAAGTTAATTCAAGAAGAGCGTGATATGGGAACGAAAGAAGTACAAGAAGTGATGCAACAAGTAGATGTGGAAATCGTTTCTGTCATTCAATCGTATTTAAAGATTGCGATTGAAAAAGGTGAGATTAGCAAATGTGATCCAGAAATTACAGCATTTATTATGCTTCGCTTATACGTATCGCTTATTTTTGATTGGGAAAAAAATCATAAACCGCTAGAAAAAGAAAAAATTGCAGAATTATTCGAACTTTATTTATTAAAAGGATTGTCAAACTAAGATAATCCTTTTATTATTATAAAAAAATGACCACTTGAACGAAATGGTCATATATTTATTTTAGGAGGGATAATAGAAATATTTACTTCATAGTAAGGAACAGTTGCATAGTATACATTCGGGGATAAGGCATATGTATGAATAGGTATAGCCTTTTTATTTGGGAGAAAATGACCAAATGGACAATTTAGTCATTTAGAAAAGGGGGAGAAATGATGAAATGGAATCAGTTACTTCGTAAAGAGTTTACTGAAATTATAAAAAGTAAAAAAATATTAATTCCAATTATCGCGGTTTTATTCGTGCCAATTTTATATGCAGGTATGTTTTTATGGGCCTTTTGGGATCCGTATAAACAGTTAGATGATTTGCCAGTGGCGGTAGTCAATTTAGATAAAGGTGCAGTATTTGATGGGAAACCAATTGAGGTTGGAAAAGGGCTCGTTGATAACTTAAAAGATAATACAAGTTTCAAATGGGAATTTGTAAGTGAAAAAGAAGCGAAAAAAGGAATGGAAGGTAGAAAGTATTACATGCTAGTACGCATTCCAAATGACTTCTCAAATAACGCTACAACGTTATTAAAAGATGATCCAAAACCATTAAACTTAGAATACATTCCAAACGAAAGCTTAAACTTCTTATCTTCACAAATTGGCGGAACAGCCATTGAAAAAATTAAAGGTGAAGTATCAAGTACGTTAACGAAAACATATGCAGAGAAAATGTTTGATTCTATTCAAGACGTCTCAAAAGGATTAGCAGATGGGGCGGAAGGAGCAAACAAACTACATGACGGATCAAGTGAGCTGCATGATGGTTCAAGTAAAGTGACAGATGGCCTTCATACATTACAAGGGAAGTCTGGAGAGATGAAGGATGGAGCTCAGAAATTAGCAGATGGATCTAATAAATTAGTAGATGGGTCAGGCAAAGTAACAAATGGTTTAAATACGCTAAATAGCAAAACAGGTGAAATGCAGATAGGTATCGGGAAATTAGTGGATGGCTCCGGAAAAGTAACGAACGGTTTAAATATGTTAAATAGCAAAACGGGTGAAATGCAAAAAGGAATTGGTGAATTGCGTGATGGATCTGAGAAAGTAACGAACGGTTTGAGCATATTGGTAAGTAAAACAGGTGAATTAAAAACAGGAACAACTGAACTATCAAATGGTATGGAAAAACTTGCGGGAGGTCAAAGTCAATTAGAGAAAGGTTCTCAAGAGATTCAAAAGGGTTTGCAGGAGTTAAATAATAAAGTACAAAACTCTGTTGCAGGATTAGGGGAAATGCAGTTGAAAGTTCCTGCTATATTGAATACAGTAAATGAGAAAATAGATGGTGCTGGGGCGAATGTAAATCAGTTAAATGAATTTACGCAATCAATAGCAGGAGATGCAAAAAATGCAGCGCAAGATGTAGCGAATTTACAAAAGCAAATTGAAAGTTTACCGAAAGAATATCAAGAGCAGTTACAACCATTCATAACAAATGCCGTAAAAAGTACAACGACAGTTCAGCAAAAAGCTGCCGGAGTAGCAGGTGGAACAAATAAATTAAATGAAGAAGTAAGACAATTAAAAGGTGAAATCAGTGAAAAGACAAGTGGGATGCAAAGCAAAATGCCGAATCCGGAAGATGTAGGGAATTTAACGAGTGGTATTAAAAAATTAACGAATGCACAAAACGAATTTGTAAGTAAGTTTCATGGATTAGGTGAAGGATTAGGTAATGCTAAAGTAGGTGCAGATAGATTAAAAAACGGGTCAGGACCATTAATTGATGGGGTAAATCAATTGTTTGATGGATCTGGAAAGGTAACAGAAGGCTTAGGAACATTATCTGCAGGAGCAAACCAAATGGCAGGTGGAGTAAATCAATTAGCA
>NZ_WIPE01000030.1:0-44830 GCF_009760835.1 Bacillus sp. EE-W1
AAAGAAGTTGAAGAATCAAAAGAAGAAGTTGAAGAACCAAAAGAAGAAGGGAAAGAACCAACAAAAGAAATTGAAGAATCGAAAGAAGAAGAAAAAGAGCCGACAAAAGAAGTTGAAGAATCGAAAGAAGAAGAAAAAGAGCCAACAAAAGAAGTTGAAGAATCGAAAGAAGAAATCAATCAATCGGCACCAGTTCAAGAACAAAACGTGAATAATCAAGTTGTGAAAGAAAAAGTAGTAGAGAATCAAAGCATGAAAGAAAATAAACCAGTTGTTAATAAAGAAGAAGAAAGTAAGAAATCGCTAGGAGCAACAGGTGGACAAGCGAATACATCAACTTTACTTTCGGGTGTAGCATTAGTTCTTTCAGCACTGAGTATGTTTGTATTTAGAAAGAGATTATTTAAGAAATAAAAACGTTTTATCTTATTATAATGTAAAATAATTATGTGAGTTTTTGAGAAGACATTATCATGGCGATTTCATTTTGAAATATGCTTATGATGATGTCTTTTTTAGAAGGATATAAATGTAAAAGGTGTAAATATATTAGAGAAGGAGGAGAGGTTATGCATGTCAGTTCTATTTTGAAAACTGAAGAGGTGGCATCATTTATTGCAAGTATGAATAAAGATGCTACTCATTATGTTGGTTATTGTGGAGACGAGAAAGAGGAGTTATTACAGACAATTATCCATGATTTTTCTGATATAGGATGGGAACAATCTTTTGTTGTTACTTATGAAAATAATAAAATAATAGGTGTATTAGGATTTGATGTGGATGAAGTGAAAAAATGTGCAGAAATATGGGGGCCGTTTATTATTGTAGAGAATTGGGAAGAAGTTGCTTTACATATGTGGAAGGAACTTATAGAAAAGATGCCTTTTCATATTGAGAAATTTTATGGTTTTTATCATGTGGAAAATAATAATTGTGCTCGCTTAATGAAGGATTTACATGCTAAAGAACAAGATCGACATAGTATTCTCATTTTAAAAAACATTCCAAGAAAACGTGTTATATGTAATGTAGAAGAGGCTTTACCAAAAGTATTTGAGCAGTTTATCGCTTTACACAATAATGTTTTTCCTAATACATATTATGAAGGAATTGAAATTATCGAACGTTTAAGTGATACGAATAAATTATTTGTAAGTATGAAGAATGATAAGTTAGAAGGTTATGTATATGTTGAAGTAAATCCGGAGTTTCAAGAAGCGAATATCGAATTTATTGCAACGACTGAAAATAGTAGAAGAAAAGGTGTTGGAGAGCGCTTATTACAAGGGGCAATTCAGTATATTTTCTCCTTTCAAGGGATGAGAGAGATAGAACTATGTTTGAATACGAATAATGATGGTACGATGAAGTTGTACAAGAAAGTAGGTTTTGAGGAGAAAGCATGTTTACAACACTATATAATAGAGTAAAAACCCATTCGTATGAAAATTATATTTCATACGAATGGGTTTTATTTAATTTATTTTGCAGCCCTCAGTAATAATGGATTCAGGACTAATCGGAGGACCGAATTCTTCTTTAGGAGAGGTGCTAATCGTTACATAACCTTCTTTATTTTTTGCGGAACTTCTTTTGCTTGTAAATTAACATCTTCTTTTCGAAGCTCCTTAAAGAGCGAAATGACCATAAGAACAACTACGATAGAAAATGGTAGCGCAGCAATTATAGCTGCTATTTGCAGTGCATTTAATCCTCCAGCTTGTAATAAAATAGCAGCAATTATCGCGATTGTTAATCCCCATATAAGTTTTAAACTATTTTTCGGTGATAAGCTTCCGTTACTCGTTTGCATTGAAACAACAAATGTTGCCGAGTCAGCAGAAGTAACGAAAAATGTGGCTACTAAAATTAACCCGATAATTGTTAAAAATGTAGAGAACGGTAGGTGTGAAATAACAGCAAATAATCCAATCTCTGTACCATTTTTTGCGATTTCATCAGCTATACCAAGCGATTGGAACATTTCCATATGGATAGCGGTACCGCCAAATACTGCAAACCAAAATGTACAGATAAGAGTTGGGACTAATACAACTCCAATAATAAATTCTTTTATTGTACGCCCTTTAGAAATACGAGCGATGAATGTACCGACGAATGGAGACCAAGAGATCCACCATCCCCAATAGAAAATAGTCCAGTTTTCAATCCAAGAAGAAGATTTTTCATTAAATGCTCCTAAATTTAATCCCATACTAGGTAAAGCTCCGATATAAGAACCGAGTGTAGATGTGAAATATTTCATAATAAATACAGTCGGTCCTAAAAGTAAAAAGGAGACGAGTAAAATACCTGCAAGAGAGAAATTTAAGTTACTCAAATATTTAATCCCACGATCTAAGCCTGTTTGTGCACTTGTTAAATATAAAACAGCGAAGATGGCGATAAGTACAAGCTGTGTAAGTACAGTGTTATGAATAGAAGGGAATAAATAGCTTAATCCTCCGGCGATTTGTTGAGCACCAATCCCAACAGATGGCACAATACCGAATACTGTGGCTAAAACAGCCAAAATATCGACTGTTTTTCCGATAGGAGAATTTTTCGATCGATTAAATAATGGAGTAACTGTAGCCCCAATTGTGCTACCTTTTTGTTTACGGAATGTGAAATATGCAATTGTTAAAGCAACCATCGCGTATAGTGACCACGGAAAGAGTCCCCAGTGGAAAAATGAATATTGCATAGCGAGTTTGGCGCTTTCCTCTGTACCTGCTTTTCCTGTTAATGGATCTGTAAAATGTGAAATCGGTTCAGTGATTCCATAAAAGAGGAGTCCAATTCCCATTCCTGCTCCAAACAACATGGATAGCCAAGATGGATAACTATACTGTGGTTTTTCTCCATCTTTACCAAGACGAATAGAACCGTACTTAGAAAATGCTAAATAAGTGGCTAAAATAATCATTGCGGTCATAAGTAGAGAGTAAAACCATCCAAATTTATTGAGGATAAATGAGTTTAAGGAAGATGTAACACTTTGCAAATCATAGCCTTGTATCCAACTTGCCGGGGTAATTCCCCATATGATGAATAATGTTGTTAGCAAGATGGAGATATAAAATACACTGTTTTCTTTTTTTATCATAGAATCCCACCTTTGTTTAATAAAGTTAACAATTATATTAACTATAACAATTAAAAGATTAATTGTCAAAAAATTCGATTTTTATCTTGTGTAAAAGGACAGTTTAATCGCTATGGATTCATAATTATTGGAGGTTAGATAAAGGTAAGTCTGTTCACGATATGTACAAAATATAGGAAGAAATAATATGAAATATTGCATTTTATATTGTTGTATCTAGATTTTATGTTAAATTCTTCAAGGGAATATATAAATAGGGGGCAATGATATGAACAAGAAATCAAAGATTAATAAAGTGATGCTTAGTATTAGTACAATGGCGCTATCGTTAGGAGCAATTCAAACGAATGTATCAGCAGAAGAAAAGGTGCCATACAATGTATTGCATTCGAAACCAGTTGGGATTGAAAAACCAGTAGATGAGATTGGACATGTTTCTAAAGCAGAGGAAACATTATCGTTTCAAGAACGTTTAAAAGTAGGAGACTTTTCACAGCGACCAGCATCTATTATGAAGAGCTCAGAAGTAAAGCAAATTAAAGAAAGCTATTCAATGGCTGATTTAAACAAAATGAATAATCAAGAATTGGTTGAAACGCTAGGAAGTATTAAATGGAATCAAATTACAGACTTATTTCAGTTCAATGAAGATGCAAAGGTTTTTTATAAAGACAAAGGGAAAATGCAAGCAGTTATAGATGAATTAGCTCACCGAGGTAGTACGTTTACGAAAGATGATTCAAAAGGAATTCAAACGTTTACAGAAGTGTTACGTTCAGCTTTTTATCTCGCATTTTACAATAATGAATTAAGTGATTTAAATGAGAGAAGCTTCCAGGATAAATGTTTACCTGCTTTAAAAGCAATTGCAGCCAATCCAAACTTTAAGCTTGGTACATATGAGCAAGATGCAGTCGTATCTGCATACGGTAAATTAATTAGTAATGCTTCAAGTGATGTGGAAACGGTTCAATACGCATCGAATATTTTAAAACAATACAATGATAATCTTCATACGTATGTAGACGATCGTATGAAAGGACAAGCTGTATACGATATGATGCAAGGTATTGATTATGATATGCAATCTTATTTATTTGAAACTCGTAAAGAAGCAAAAGATACAATGTGGTACGGGAAAATAGATGGATTTATTAATGAAATAAATCGTATTGCTCTTTTAAATGAAGTAACACCAGAAAATAAGTGGCTCGTTAATAATGGAATTTATTTTGCTAGTCGTTTAGGGAAGTTTCATAGTAATCCAAATAAAGGTTTAGAGGTTGTTACACAAGCAATGCATATGTATCCGCGTTTAAGTGAGCCGTATTTTGTTGCAGTAGAACAAATTACAACAAATTATAACGGAAAAGATTATAGCGGTAATACGGTAGATTTAGAGACGATACGTAAAGAAGGAAAAGAACAGTACTTACCAAAAACGTATACATTCGACGATGGATCTATCGTATTTAAAACAGGAGATAAAGTATCAGAAGAAAAAATTAAGAGACTATACTGGGCTGCAAAGGAAGTAAAAGCACAGTATCATCGTGTAATTGGGAATGACAAAGCATTAGAGCCAGGTAATGCAGACGACGTATTAACGATAGTAATCTATAATACTCCAGACGAATATCAGTTAAACAGACAACTGTATGGATATGAAACAAACAACGGTGGCATTTATATAGAAGAAACAGGTACATTCTTTACATATGAGCGTACGCCAGAACAAAGTATTTATAGTTTAGAAGAGTTATTCCGTCATGAGTTTACTCATTATCTTCAAGGGAGATTTGAAGTGCCAGGTTTATTTGGAAGAGGAGATATGTATCAAAATGAGAGATTAACTTGGTTCCAAGAAGGAAATGCAGAATTTTTCGCAGGATCTACTCGTACAAATAATGTAGTACCGAGAAAGAGCATCATTAGTGGATTATCATCTGATCCTGCAAGCCGTTATACAGCAGAGCGCACATTATTTGCTAAATATGGTTCTTGGGATTTCTATAATTACTCGTTCGCATTGCAATCTTATTTATATACACATCAATTTGAAACATTTGATAAAATTCAAGATTTAATTCGTGCAAATGACGTGAAAAATTATGATGCCTATCGTGAGAATTTAAGTAAAGATTCTAAACTAAATAAAGAGTATCAAGAGTATATGCAACAGCTAATTGATAATCAAGATAAATATAATGTACCGGAAGTAGCAGATGATTATTTAGCTGAACATGCACCAAAATCGTTAACAGCAGTAGAGAAAGAAATTAGTGATACGTTGCCAATGAAAGAGGCAAAAATGACAAAATATAGCTCCCAATTCTTTAATACATTTACACTAGAAGGCACATTTACAGGTAGTGTAACAAAAGGTGAATCTGAAGATTGGAACGAAATGAGTAAACGAGTAAATGAAGCACTAGAACAACTGGCGCAAAAAGAATGGAGTGGCTACAAAACTGTTACAGCATACTTCGTCAATTATCGTGTGAATAGTTCAAATGAATTTGAATATGATGTAGTCTTCCACGGTATCGCAAAAGATGATGGAGAAAATAAAGCTCCAACGGTTAATATAAATGGACCTTATAATGGGCTTGTAAAAGAAGGAATTCAATTTAAAAGTGATGGCTCAAATGATGAAGATGGAAAAATTGTTTCTTATTTATGGGAATTTGGAGATGGCAGCACAAGTGCAGAAGTTAATCCAATACATGCATATGAAAGAGAAGGAATTTATAAAGTAGCGTTAAGAGTAAAAGATGATAAAGGTAAAGAGAGCAGAAACGAAACCACTGTTACGATTAAAGATGGAAGTTTAACAGAATTAGAACCAAATAATCGTCCAGAGGAAGCAAATCGTATCGGGCTAAACACTACTATAAAAGGTAGCCTTATCGGCGGAGATCACACCGATGTTTATACATTTAATGTAGCATCAACGAAAAATATCGATATTTCCGTTTTAAATGAGTATGGAATCGGGATGACATGGGTGCTTCATCATGAATCAGATATGCAAAATTATGCCGCTTACGGTCAAGCTAATGGAAATCATATAGAGGCAAAATTTAATGCAAAACCAGGTAAGTATTATTTGTATGTATATAAATATGATAATGGCGATGGAACGTACGAATTATTAGTAAAATAAGTGCTTTTCCAATGTATGTTTAACTTTACTTTTTGTGGAAAATAGTATATTATATAGATATATAATATATCGGTTATTTACTAGGAGGAGCCTGTCACAATAGGTTTCTCCTGTTCTTTTTTAGGGGCCTGTCTTACAGGCTTTTCTTTAAAGGATAAATAACTGAAAATTAAGAACTATAATCTTTGAAAGAGGTGGGCATACACATAACAAAAAAGGGATTGTTTAAGAGAGGGGGATAAGAAATGGCTTTGTTTGGTTATCCACTTGAAACAATTTATTTATACGGATTTATTATTGCTACTATACTCACTGTTATTTATATCTTTTTTGGAGATATATTTGAATCCATATTTAGTTTTGGAGGCGGATCTGTATCCGTTGTTACTTTATTACTTAGTTTTTTCGCCATGTTATGTGGACTTAGTTATATAGGAGAATATTTATTTTCCTTTAATAGCATTCTTATTTTCGGGTCTGCATTTGCTATATCCTTTATTGGTGTTTTCATAATGAAAATATTAATTTTAAAGCCGATTGCAGAAGCAGAACAAAACACTGTGCAGCGTATGGATGAATTTATTGGTTGTAAGGGAGAGGTCATTACGACTATTCCTACAGAAGGGTTTGGTGAAGTATTAATTTCCTCCCAATTTGGAAACAATGCAATCCTAGCTAAAACAGTTGGAAAGAAAGATATTTCACAAGGAACTGAAGTTATTATCGAGGGAGTCCAAGATGGTGTTCTGCTTGTACAGAACATTGCTTATTCTTTAAAGAAACCAAAATTATAAGGGGGAATTTACATGACGATTCCATTAATTATCGGTGGAGTATTACTCGCAATTTTAATTCTACTCATTTTAGTATTCATTACAAAGTATCGAACAGTTGGACCAGATGAAGCATTAATTGTTACTGGAAACTGGCTTGGTGGCGGGAAAAATGTAGTTACCACTGATGATGGAAAGAAGATTAAGATTATTCGTGGAGGCGGTACTTTCGTAGTTCCGATTATGCAAAGAGCAGAGCCTTTAAGTCTATTAAACTACAAATTAGAAGTGGGAACACGTGATACGTATACGAAACAAGGTGTACCGATTACAGTAAATGGTGTTTCTATTATTAAAGTAGGGTCTACCATTGAAGAAGTTTCTACAGCAGCTGAACAATATTTAGGAAAAGAAACAGAAGAGTTGAAAATAGAAGCAAAAGAAGTTTTAGAAGGGCATCTACGTGCTATTTTATCTTCTATGACAGTAGAAGATGCCTATAGTAATAGAGAGCAATTTGCTCAAAAGGTACATGAAGTAGCTTCTACAGATTTAAAGAAGATGGGACTTCGCATCGTTTCCTTTACAATTAAAGAAATCATGGATAAGAACGGTTACTTAGATGCACTTGGTCAGCCACAAATTGCGATGGTTAAGCGTGATGCAACAGTTGCAAATGCAGAGCGTGAAAAAGAGGCGCGAATTGAAAAAGCTCGTGCTGAGAAAGAAGCGAAAGAAGCTGAGTATCAACGTGATGCACAAATCGCTGAAGCTGAAAAACATAAAGAGTTAAAAGTACAATCTTATAAGAGAGACCAAGAACAAGCTCGCGCAGATGCAGATCTTTCCTATGAATTACAACAAGCAAAAGCGCAACAAGGTGTTACAGAAGAGCAAATGCGCGTTAAAATCATTGAGCGTGAAAAGCAAATTGAATTAGAAGAAAAAGAGATTGCGCGTCGTGAAAAGCAATATGATGCAGAAGTAAAGAAAAAGGCAGATGCAGATCGCTATGCTGTTGAACAATCAGCAGAAGCGGAAAAAGTAAAACAAATGAAAAAAGCAGATGCAGATCAATATAAAATTGAAGCGGAAGCAAGAGCACGTGCAGAAGAAGTTCGTGTAGAAGGTTTAGCGAAGGCGGAAATCGAAAAAGCGCAAGGTCAAGCAAAAGCAGAAGTACAAAAAGCACAAGGTACAGCGGAAGCAGATGTTATCAGATTAAAAGGTTTAGCAGAAGCGGAAGCGAAACAAAAAATTGCAGAGGCATTTGAGTTATATGGCCAAGCGGCGATTATGGATATGGTTCTTAACATGCTTCCAAGTTATGCGAAGGAAGTTGCAAGCCCACTTAGCAACATTGATAAAATTACAGTTGTCGATACAGGTGGCGGTGGTAAAAATAGCGGTGCCGGAAAAGTTGCAGGTTATGCGACTGATTTAATGGCAACGATGCAAGAAACATTAAAAGCTTCTTCTGGCATTGATTTAAAAGAGTTATTAGAAGGATTTGCTGGAAAAGGAGCAGTACAACAATTATCAAACGATAAACCTGTTGTATCTGTAGTAGAAGATGCGAAAAAAGAAGTAGAAAAAGATAAAGAATAGTAAAGCGGTAGGAACCTCTAGTAAGTGAGATACTAGAGGTTCTTCTGTGAATTATAATATTTCGAATAATATACATTTTTATATATTGTTTTAATTATTTAATTTATATAGAATGAAAAAGGTATGTATCAACTCTTCAATAGAGAAAGAGTTGATACATTTGAATCGTATGATTTATATAAAGAAATTAAATGTAAAACAATTACATTTAAAACGGTATGGAGGGGTAGAAATATGTTTCAAGGGAAATTAAGGAGTAGTAGTTTAAAAGCAAAGTTACTTGTGTCATTTGTTATCATTTTGATTCTTCCAAGTATTGTAATTGGTTGGACGTCTTATCAGCAAGCGAAGACAAACTTTAATGAGACGATTTCACAATCGGCGAAAGACAATATAAAAATTTTGGATAATGTAATTAATAAAGAATTGGATAGTAAAAAAGTAGATGCAGTTTATTTTACGAAACTATTTACACAATCAAGTTACCAAACGGATCAAATACAAAATATCCAAAATAAACTAGAAGAATATAATAAGTTACATCCAGAACTGGAAGCCATCTATACTGGATCCAGCAATGGGCAGTTTATTCAATCACCGTCTATTCAAATGCCAGAAGGATATAATCCTACAGAAAGAGATTGGTATAAAGAGGCAGTGAAAAAAAGTGGAGAAGTAATTATTACAGCTCCATATAAATCAAAAACGACAGGAAATATTGTTATTACAATAGCAAAACAAAATGAGGATAAGAGCGGTGTTCTTGGTATTGATTTAATTATTAATGATATCGTAAACACTTCAAAGATGGTTAATATCGGTAAAAGTGGATATGTAGCAATTTTTGATCAAGATAAAAATGTGGTAGCACATCCAACGATGAAGCCAGGTGATAAGGTAGAAGAGAAACTTGAAAAAGAGTTGTACAAACAAGAAACAGGTGATTTTAATTTCAGATTAGATGGTGAAGATCGTCATATCACTTTTAAAACAAATAAGATAACTGGATGGAAAATAGCAGGAATTATGCCTGCAAAAGAAATTATTGAAGCTGCTGAACCTATTTTCTATAAAACGATAACTGTTATTGGTATTTCATTAATAATTGGCGGGATTTTAATTTACTTCATAATTGCTTCTATTATTAATCCGTTAAAACAACTTGTTATATCGTCGAAAAAGATTAGTGAAGGCGATTTAACAGAATCCATTACAGTTCATTCTAAAGATGAAATTGGACAGTTAGGAGAAAGCTTTAACGAGATGGCAGCATCATTACAGAATGTCATTTCCAATATAAATACTTCAGCAGGTCATGTAGCGGCATCTTCAGAAGAATTAACAGCTAGTATGAAGCAGACGAGTGAAGCAACGGAACAAATTACACAAGCGATAGAGCAAGTGTCGAGTGGAGCGGAAATACAAACGAAAGAAGTCGAAGAAGGCGCAACATTATTAGAAGAAGTTACAGAAGGAATTCAACGTGTGGCAGACAGTTCTTCATTAGTATCCACAGCATCTATGTATACGAAGAAAAAGGCTGAAGATGGTGGGAAGTTAGTTGAACAAACGGTGAATCAAATGCAATTAATCCATGAGTCTGTTTCACAATCAGATAAAGTTATTGTTTTGCTAGATGATAAGTCGAAACAAATTGGAGCAATCCTTGAGGTAATTCAACATATTGCAGAGCAGACAAATTTATTAGCATTAAATGCTGCAATTGAGGCTGCGAGAGCTGGAGAACAAGGAAGAGGATTTGCAATTGTAGCAGATGAAGTGCGAAAGTTAGCAGAACAATCAGGACAGTCTTCTACGGAAATTGGAAAACTAGTAAAAGAGATACAATTTGACATAAAAGAAACAGTAAGCTCTATGAAGCAAGTTGGAACAGAAGTACAATCAGGACTTGTAGTTGCAAATGAAACGAAGCAAAGCTTCGCTGAAATATTGAAGTCTACAGATGATACAGTTGTACAAATTGATAGTATGGTAGAAGTAGCGGAACAAATGACAGTAGATGCAAAACAAGTTAGTGCATCTATTAATGAAATTGCAGCTACAATTGAAGAAAATGCAGCAAGCGTTCAAAATATTGCTGGTTCTTCAGAAGAACAATTAGCTTCGGTAGATGAAATCAATGCAGCAGCAGTTCATTTATCGCAAATGGCAGAAGAATTACAAGAGATGATTGGGAAATTTAAAGTGTAATAAAAAATGTTAAGAAACGAGGTAGTAATTGTACTTCGTTTCTTTTTTTGTGAAGATAAAAATAAAGAAATATAGAGTAACCGTGTTATGATTAGTTGTAATCGCAAAAGACTGTAAATTCATTAAATTCTATCTTTAATTATGTTAGGGGAATGGTTTTGAAATTTAAAAAGTTAAAACTACAACCGAGAATCACAATAACAATTAGTACACTTATTCTAGTCGTACTTCTATTAACAAGTTATTTATTTTATTACATATTGTCTGAAACGGTAGAAGAGCAAATTGGGAAACGGGCTTTGCATGTTGCGAAAACAGTTGCTGCTATACCTGAAATAACGGAAGCTTTTCAAAAAGAAAACCCAGCTTCTATCATTCAGCCAATTGCAGAAAAAATTCGAATTGATACAGATGCTGATTTTATTGTAGTTGGAAACAAAGAGGGGATTCGATATGCACATCCTAAGCGAGATAAAATAGGAGAAGCAATGGTTGGTGGAGATAATAAAGGAGTTCTAGTAGAAGGGAAATCTTATATTTCGAAAGCAACTGGATCATTAGGTCCTTCATTACGCGGCAAAGTTCCAATCCGTAATCAGGAAAATGAAATTATAGGCGTGGTGTCTGTTGGATTTTCAATGGATGATATTCATGGAGCGGTAGAAGTATATGGAAAGCGTGTATTTTGGATTACAGTAATAGGTCTTTTAATTGGGATAATTGGTTCTATATATTTAGCCGGAAGTATAAAAAGAATGATGTTTGGGATGGAGCCAGAAGAAATTTCATCTTTATATGAAGAGCATAGTACAGTGATTCAATCTGTACGTGAAGGGATTATTGTCATTGATCACAATGGCATGATTAGTTTAGTCAATCAAGCGGCTTATGATATTCTTTCGTTAGATGAACAGCGTAATATTATTGGAGAATTTATTTTAAATGTAATTCCTAATTCAACGATACTAGATGTACTTCAAACTGGTGAAGAACAGTTTGATCGTCAATTAAATATAAAAGGGCAGGCTGTTATTGCGAACCGTCTACCTATTAAAGTAAAGAATAAAGTAACTGGCGTTGTATCGAGCTTACGTTTGAAATCTGAAATGGATCAGTTAACAGCAGAGTTATCTCAGACGAAGCAATATACAGAGGCATTACGAGCGCAAACGCATGAATATAACAATTTGTTGTATACGCTTTCAGGGCTTATCCAGTTAGAATCATATGAAGATGCTTTAGAGCTTATTCATAAGGAAACAGCGGTATATCAAGATTTTGTTCAATTTATTATGAAGCGAATTCAAAATCCATGGTTAGGTGGAATTTTAATTGGATTCTATAATAGAGCGCGAGAGTTAAAGATTGATTTTATGCTAGATCGAGAAAGTAGCTTAGATAAATTAAGCCCGCATATTGAGAGTAATTACGTCGTTTCTATTTTAGGAAATTTAATTACGAATGCATTTGAAGCAATTGAAAGAAATGAAGAGAATGATAAGAAGGTAAGGATGTTTGTAACTGATATTGGAGAAGAGATAGTAATTGAAGTGGAAGATTCAGGACAAGGGATTCATGATGAAGTCATTACTAGCATATTTTATAAAGGCTTCTCGACGAAAGAAGGCGGGAAACGAGGATATGGATTAGCAAAAGTGAAAGAGTTAGTAGAAGATTTAAATGGAAGTATTGCAATCGAAAAAGGGGATTTAGGTGGTGCATTATTTATTATTGCATTACCAAAAGAGAGAGGCGAATTGTAATGGGTGAGGAGATTGAAGTATTGATTGTAGAAGATGATATTCGAATTGCGGACATTCATCGTCGTTTTACTGAAAAGATTGAGGGATTTAAAGTAATTGGAACAGCAACGACTGGAGAACAAGCGAAAGAATGGCTAGAGTTTGTGAAGCCACAACTCGTTTTATTAGACGTGTACTTACCTGATATGCAAGGAACCGAACTTGTCACATATATTAGGAATAATTTGCATGATACAGATATTATTATGATTACAGCTGCATCGGAAACAGATGTAGTGAGGCACGCTCTACGAGGCGGAGTAACAGATTATATCGTAAAGCCACTTATGTTTGATCGATTTAAAGCGAGTTTGGAAAGTTACCAAAAAAAGATTGTGCAGTTAAAAAAAACTAATCAATTATCTATAGAACAAATTGAACATTTATGGTCTCAAAGAGGCGTAAAGGGAAATGAAATAGAATATGCCCCGAAAGGGATAGATCCTTTAACTTTAGCAAAAATAAAAAAGCATATGTTAGCAGTTGATGAAGAAGGTATTACGGCAGAAGTGTTAAGCTCAATGGTTGGGGTAAGCCGATCAACAGCGAGGCGTTATTTAGAGTATTTAATATCTGGAAAGAAAGTTCATGCGGAGCTTATATATGGGAGTGTAGGGAGACCAGAAAGAAGGTATTTTCTTGTTTCTTCATAACAAAAAAACAGTAGAGAATTACATTTCTTCTACTGTTTTTTTACGTCTTATATTGGAATAATTCCGATTACAATTCCCGTAATTAACATCACCATTGTCGTTCCAACAGCCCAAAGTAACGTAAAGCGTTGATGTTCACCAAAATCAACTTTGGCCATTCCGACTAATAAATAAGTGGAAGCGACAAGAGGACTTAATAAGTGAACAGGTTGCCCGAGTAATGAAGCACGTCCCATTTCAGCTGCACTAATCCCGTAAGCAGCGGCAGCTTTCGTTAAAATAGGTAATACTCCGAAGTAAAATGCATCATTGGACATGAAAAATGTGAACGGCATACTAAGAAGAGCTGTAATAATCGGTAATTGTGGTCCAAGAGCGTCTGGTATAAGAGTGACTACACTTTGAGCCATTGCATCTACCATTTTTGTTCCTGACAAAATACCAGTGAAAATTCCAGCGGCAAATACGAGAGAAACAACGGCTAATACGTTTCCTGCGTGAGAAGCAATACGTTCTTTCTGTTGTTCTAAGTTCGGATAGTTAAGCATAACAGCAATGGCGAAAGCGATTGTAAATAAAACAGGTAACGGCATAACTTCTAGTATGAGACAGACAAGTAAGGTAACAGTTAATAAAAAGTTAATCCATAGAAGTTTAGGGCGTTTATGAACGGCAGCTTCTACTGTGGCAGCTTGCTCATCCATCGTTTGCATTTGTTTTAAGTATTGTACATCCATAATTCCTAATCGTTTTCTTTCTTTTTTGCCAAGATAGTAAGCAACGAAAACGACCCAAATTGCACCAGCGATCATTCCTGGTATAAGTGGTGTAAAGAGCTCTGATGCGTCTAGTCCAAGAGCACTCATAACCCGAGCTGTCGGTCCGCCCCACGGTGTAAGATTTGTCACTCCTGCTCCTAACATAACAACCCCAGCTAATATAAGTGGATTCATTCCAAGGCGTTTATATAATGGGTACATTGCGGAAACCGTAATCATATACGTTGTTGTTCCATCCCCATCTAATGAAACGATAATAGTAAGAATCGCTGTACCAACAACAATTTTTAAAGGATCTCCTTTTACAAATTTCAAAATCCTACTAATGACAGGATCGAATAAACCGCTATCAATCATAATTCCAAAATACAAAATAGCAAACATAAGCATAATACCAGTAGGTGCTAGTTTTTGAATTCCTTCTAACATCATAGGTCCCATATTTGCATAAAAACCGCCAATTAATGCGAAAGTAATTGGAATTAATATTAATGCTACTAGTGCTGACATACGTTTCGTCATAATTAAAAACATAAAGACAAATACCATCGCAAATCCAAGTAGTGCTAACATGTAATCTCCCCCTCAAGAATGATTGCGCTTTCAAAATGTAACGAAAATTCAGAAAAAGTGTTTTTTATTTATCATAAAAGCATTCATTCAAATGGTAAATAATTTGAAAAATAACATCATTAGAAGCATAATTTTTATTTTGGTCATTTTGTTCACGGTAGTTAATTTGAATTTTTAAAAAGTAAGCTGCTCTCCGTAAGAATGGTAGAATAAGATGAAAATATTGAAGTGTGAAATAGGGAGTAGATTTTATATGAAAACGAGAATTGAAGAGATTTATAGTTCTTATGAAGGAAAAGTAGAAGAGATTTTTGTTAATGAATCTTCTTACGTATATGAGTGGGAAAATTTAATGATGATCCGAAAAAATAACGGTGAGCTTGAAAAAGTTGCGGTCGGTATTAGTGGAAATATAAGGTTAGTAAATGTAGTTGTTGGTCAGCAAATTAATACAGATACATTATTAGTTAAGTTAGAAGACGATTTATTAATTACAGGTTGTGAATGATGAGAGATGTGTAGAAATGGCTACACATCTTTTTTGGTCTTTATATTACAAAAAGTACATTATTTTTTCACAAATCTCACACAACTTTTTGATATGCTCCTTGTGGAAGATACGGTTAGGGAGGAAGTAAAATGAGAACAAAGTATGTGACACTTGCTATATGCTTATTCTTTGTCTTTACAATAGTAGGATGTGGTAAGAAACAAGCAGAGGCTGTAGCAATTGATGAGAAACATGATAAGTGTGATATTTGCCAAATTGGGGTAATGGATAATCAATTTGCAACAGAAGTCATTTTAGAAAATGGAAAAGCGTTAAAGTTTGATGATATCGGTTGTATGTATAAATGGATGGAGATTAATCCAGGTGAAAAGACGAAAGAAAAATTTGTTCGAGATTATGATTCGAAAGAGTGGATTTCGTTAGAAGATGCGACTTACGTATATGATAAAACAATAACGACACCGATGGCTTATAATGTCATTTCATTTGAAAATAAAAAGGATGCAGAAAACTTTGTGTCTAACTATAAAGGGAAAGTTCTTTCATATAAAGAGCTAGCAGAGCATAAATGGGAAATGAATAAAGAGATGATGGGGAACCCGAAAAAGGGAAATCACGGTGGTCATCATTAATACTAAAAAAAGACAACTACATAAGTTGTCTTTTTTAGTATTACTCAGGTGCAAATATAGAAAAGGTGTAAAAATTTTAGAAGAACGGTTACAATGGAATATAGTAACCTAAAGCAATCATTTATGTACTTTTTAGAAATGTATACAAATGCGGTAAAATCGTGCTAAACTAATTGCTTCATAATGTTAATGATGAGGCCATCAGGCACATCATTCCAATAGGTTGAGAAACATAGTATAGGTTTTAAGATAATCCGATTAAAGAAGGAATATAAAGGGCTTATGGATAAATGTACTCAAGAAGAGTTATTGTATGTGATGGAGGAATGGTTAAGAAAACATTATCTTTCATAGGAGCTGTAGTTGTGAGAAAACAAAAAATTTTATTATGTATGTTATTAGGACTTTTAATGACGGTAGTGGCTTGCGATAAGCAAGAGGAGCCAGAATCGAAACCGGTTCATGTGAAAAACGAAAAGAAAAAAGAAAAGCATAAAGAACAGGAAGAACCTAAAGAAGAAAAAAGTATAAATTTAATGGACAAACAGTTGCTACTTTCTGCGACTCTTGGAGACACGGAAACAGCTATGAAGCTGATTCAAGATGGAGCCAATATAAACGTAGAAGGTGACAACGGAGAAACTCCTATCCTTGCAGCAACGTATCAAAATCATGTAGAGACAGTTAAAGCATTAATTGGTGCAGGTGCTAATATTGAAAGGAAAGATGAGAAACAAAGTAATCCATTTCTTTATGCAAGTAGAGAAGGATATACAGACATTGTAAAGCTACTAATTAATGCAGGGGTTAATACGAAAGAAACTACTAAATCAGGTGGAACAGCACTTATTTCTGCATCTGAACGTGGCCATGTAGAGGTCGTAAAAGAGTTATTAGAGCATACAGATATTGATGTGAACTATAGAAATGATCGTGGTGGAACAGCTGTAGTAGAAGCAATCGTATTAGGAAATGGTAGTGAAAACCATAAGAAAGTAATTCAAATGCTTATTGACCACGGGGCAGATGTAAATTTGGCCAATAAGGAAAATATTACGCCACTGCAATATGCTGAAAAAAGAGGTTTTAAAGATATTGCAAATATGTTGAGGTTAGCTGGAGCGAATGAAGTCGTACAGCCACAACCACAACCGGTGGAATAACAAGATAAAGAAATAAAAAGTACGAAATAATCTCATTTAGATAGACAGAATGAAGAAGTCATTTAGTATGATGGATTCAGTAATGTGTATTTGAATGGGATTTTTGTTTTGAAAAAATTGTTTGAAGAGAGGGTATAGTAAATAAGGAGGATAAAACAATTTAAGCCGAGATTTTACTTGTTTATAATCAACTAGGAATAATAAAGTGTGTAAATGAACATGGCAATAAGAAAGCCGTATCCCAAAAAAGGATACGGCTTTTTTTACAAGGAGATAAGGGATCAAAAAAATGAAGAAGTCTTATCTCTTTTATATGAGTAAAGAGTCTAGAATGAATCTTGTCCTTTTCATTATTTATTTAACTCCATTGCAACTTGTTTGCCATTTACGAAAACCTCTGCCACCGCTACTACAACTTCCATCACTTTTTTCATGTCTCATCTCTCCTTGTTTTTTGTTTCATTTCTTACTTTTAGTATAAGGAAATATAGCACTTGCAACTATCGAATTGGATGACAAGAGACTTACATTGTTGTAAGGACAATCGTTTTATTTGTAATAAATGTGATTTCGAATATGGATTCAGAAATTTCTGTTGTTTTGAACTATAATTAGAAAGAGAGTGGCTTAGAAAGAAGGGGATAATATGAAAAGAATTCTTGTTATTAGTGATATTCATGGAGAAATAGAAAAGTTCGAACAGTTATTAGAAGAAGCTCAATATGATGCAAGACAGGATCAATTGATTTTATTAGGGGATTATGTAGATCGGGGTCCCAATGCGCGTGCTGTAATTGAAAAGGTAAAAGCGTTAAAAGAAGAGGGAGCCCTCGTTCTAAAGGGTAATCATGAAGATATGATGATTAAAGCGTTAACGACTGATGAAGAACGTTCATGGAACCATTGGGTAAAAAGGAATGGTGGAGATAAGACTTTATACAGCTATGGCTTTGTAGAAGAAGATATTGTGGTTAATGAAGAAGCCTTCCAAAAACCAATTTTACAATCGCATGTTTTAGAGGAACATGTAAAATTTATTCAAGAATTAGATCATTACATTGAAACAGAAGAGTATATATTTGTACATGCCGGTGTTGAGCCATTGAAGCGAGTTTCGGAATGTGAACCATATACGTTAATGTGGATACGTAATGAGTTTCATAGTGGGTATAGTGGTGAAAAGGTTGTTGTATTTGGTCATACGGAAACAAAAACGTTTCATGGTAGTGAGAATTGCGGCGTGTATTTTGGGAGTAATCGTATTATAGGGATTGATGGCGGTGCTGTATATGGTGGCCAGTTAAATTGTTTAGAATTGCCGAGTAAAAAGGTGTACGTAGTAAAAAGTTGAAAGAGATAAGGGGAGTCTTATTTCTTTCAATTTTTTATTAAGAAAAATTTAAGAAAGAATTTTTATAATAAATCATTCAAATTTTATATTGAGAAAAACGTTAAAATATAATTATAAATAGAATTGAACAATGTGGTGGAAGGTGAGAATATGCGCTTACTCGTAGTAGAAGATAATGCTTCTTTATTAGAGTCTATTGTCCAAATATTACGCGATGAATTTGAAGTAGATACAGCATTGAATGGGGAAGATGGATTATTTCTAGCGTTACAAAATATATATGATGCCATTTTACTTGATGTGATGATGCCAGAAATGGACGGTTTTGAAGTAATTCAAAAAATACGTGATGAAAAAATTGAAACACCAGTCCTATTTTTGACAGCGAGAGACTCTTTAGAAGATCGCGTGAAAGGCTTAGACTTTGGTGGGGATGACTATATCGTTAAGCCATTTCAGGCTCCAGAGTTAAAAGCGAGAATTCGTGCTTTATTACGACGAAGCGGTAATTTAACAACAAAGCAGACTATTCGTTATAAAGGGATTGAACTGTTCGGAAAAGATAAAGACGTTCAAGTAGATGGACAAAGTACGAAGTTAACATTAAAACAATATGAGCTTCTAGAGTACCTTGTTCAAAATAGCGGAAAGATTTTAATGCGTGAACAAATTTTTGATCGTGTTTGGGGATTTGATTCAGATACGACAGTAGCAATTGTAGAAGTGTATGTACATCATTTACGTAAAAAATTAGAGCCATTCGGTTATCAGAAAGATATTCAAACTGTTCGAGGTATTGGATATATATTAAAAGAACAATGAAAAAGGGAAGCATGTTTCAGAAAACACGCATTCGATTGACTATATTGAATTCATTAGTATTTATTATCTTGATAGGTGTATTAGGCAGTATCATTTATTCATACACATATAATCGTATTTATAATGAAGTAGATAAATCGATAGGAAAATCCGTTCAGCATAGAAAGAATTCAGATGATAAAAAACTACCTAAAAAAATTAGGGGATATCCTCCGATTGGGGATCCAAGGATAACGGAGTTAACTTGGCTTGGAAACACAGTGGAGATAGGTATTGAAAACGGCAAACGCCGTTTTATCTTTGAAGATAATTTGGAAAAGTTTTCTCCAAAGAAATTAGGAACTTTGCAAGATATAGAAGTGCAAGGGCAATATTTTAGAACATTTGCATTTCAACAAGATACAAAAATAGTTCAAATTGTACGCGATATAACAGCTGAAAAAGAAATGTTAAATACTTTATTTTTAATTCTTGCTATAGGTTGTAGCGTAGGAAGTTTATGTGCAGTAGGAATTGGTTTTTTCTTAGCGGGCAGGGCACTTATACCTATTCAAAATTCATGGGAGAAACAGCAGCAGTTCGTTTCGGATGCATCGCATGAATTAAGGACACCACTTGCGGTTATTCAATCAAAAACGGATGTGTTATTCCAGTCACCATCTGCGACAATAGAAGAAAAAGCGATGGATATTTCTACGATTTCAAAGGAGTGTAGACGGTTATCTAAGCTTGTAACTAATTTATTATTGTTAGCACGTTCGGATTCTAATCAAATTGAGATGGATAAGAAAACATTTGAAATGGATAAATTGTTAGAAGAAATAGTAGATCCATATAAGGAAATTGCTTCATATCAAGAAAAAGAGATGATATTGAAAGTAGAACATGACATATCATTTATGGGTGATAGAGAGAGAATTCATCAAATGATGGTCATATTGTTAGATAATGCGATGAAGTATACAAATGGGGGCGGGCATATTCAAATCGATTGTACGCAAATGAGCAGCTCAATTCGTATACGGGTGAAAGATGACGGGATAGGGGTTAAAGATGAGGACATCCCAAAATTATTTGATCGTTTTTATCAAGGTGATAAAGCGAGAAGTGCGTCAGAAGGAGCGGGATTAGGCCTTTCAATCGCAAATTGGATTGTAGAAAAGCATTATGGGAAAATATTAGTAGATAGCAAATGGGGAGAGGGTACTTGTTTTGAAGTGAATTTCCCTAAAAATCAAAGAATATAAGTGAGAAGACGATCTTGTTTTTACAAGGTCGTCTTTTTTTAAGGGAAAGTTAAGAAACTATTTATAACATGTATGATATAAAGAAAGTTCGCCCTATGAAGAAGCGATTATAAAAAGGTATTTGAGTAGATTATATCGATCATAATGTTATTTCGATTATGTATAGGGAATGATGGAAAAGAAAGTGTAAGAGGGAGGAATTAATTTTGAAAAAGAAAATGATGACGGTATTCACTATTGGAGTAATGAGCTTAAGCATATTAGGGGGTGCCTCTCCTTCTGAAACATCAAAAGGAAAGACAAATTACACGCAGCGCAGTAAAGAACAATTAAATAATGGGAAGATACATGCGGTGCATACAGAAGAAAAGGCGGAGAATCTAGGTATTGAAACGGAAGGGAAAGAACAAATTACGCTAGAAAAAGAAATTCATGAGACGGAAGTAGGAAGAGAAGCTGAACAGTTAGGAATTTCGATTGAAAGAAAAGACGTTGGAACTCTTTCAGAAGAAATCTATGAAACAAAAGTGAAGCAAGAAGCGTTAAAGCTAGGCATATCTATAGAAAATACAACGATTGTAAATTTAATTAATCAAATTAATACGATTAAAATTAATGATGAAGCGGATAAATTAGGCATTTTGACAAATGGAAAAGAAATGGAAGACATTGCGGAAGAAATCTATGGAACGAAAGTAAGAGAGGAAGCAGGGAAGTTAGGTATTTCACAAAAAGGAAAAGAGATAGAAACGTTAGCGCAAGAAGTGTACGAACAAAAAGTGCAGGAAGAAGCAAAAAAATATCATATTGATTTGTATGGTAAAGATATATATCAAGTATTAAGCGAAATTAATGAACAAAAAGTGTTACAAATGGCAGATGAGCTTAATATGGATAAAACGAATATGAACGTTCAAGAATTAGCAGAAAAAATTAAAAAAGATCAGCCTGAAAAAGGAAAAGAACTAAATTTTGTACCGGTGATTCGCACGGATGCTGACGCGTTTTATTCTTATTTAACGAACTAAAAAGGGCGTGAGAGTGATACGGAGATGGAAGTGGTATATATGTATGGCTTTACTAGCTATAGCAGTATGGAATGTATATAAAAATGGCATTACAAAGTATGTGGAGAAGTTAACATTCTTCAATATACAAAGCGGAAAAGAAGCAGATTTTAGTAATAATGATGAAAAGGTCATCTTATCGAATGTACCTTTAATTCAGCAATTACCAGAGCTAGATAGAGGCTGTGAAGTGACTAGCTTAGCGATGATGTTACAATATGCAGGCATTACAGTGGATAAGATGCAATTAGCAAATGAAATAAAGAAAGTTGATTTTATGAACGATGGTGTACGTGGGAATCCGAATGAAGGATTTGTAGGGAATATTTATACCTTTTCTGAATCTGGATATGGTGTATATCACGGACCACTTTTTCAATTAGCGAAAAAGTATTTACCTAATAAAGCTGTGGACTTAACAGGGAAGAGTATAGAAGAACTTTATAAGAGTGTAAAATCAGGACAACCGGTAGTTATGATTACGAATGCAACATTTGCGCCATTAGATGAAGATGAATTTACTACATGGGAAACAAATAGCGGAGATGTTTCTATTACGTATAATGAACATTGTGTAGTACTGATTGGATACGATGAAGAATTTGTATATATTCGGGATCCTCTCGAGGATAGGCTAGATGTAAAAGTGCCGAGAGGAAAATTTGAAAAGGCATGGATGCAAATGGGGAGTCAGGCGATTAGTTATGTGAAAAGCTCTAAATGAATTAGTAAGGAAATAGATGTAAGGAACTGTAAGAGGAGTTTTTGTGGGTGTTTTTTGTTAAGAAATAAGAGAACCTCAGCTTATATAATAAGGTGAGGTTCTCTTATTTTTTATGATTAAATATTTAGAAGTAGTGAATATGTAAAAATGCATAATTGACAAAAAAATTACATGTTATCATTATATATTGTTTTATATATGTTACTTGTATAAAATTACACAAGTATCCACATTACATAAAGGAGGATTATTATGCAAAAAATATTTAACTGGGTTAAATGTATGAGTGTTAAGAAAAAATTAATCATTTCATTTTTTCTTATTTTGACTATACCAGGACTTATTATCGGTGGTGTTTCATATCAAACTGCCAAAACAAATTTTGAACAACAAATTACAGGTAAAGCAAAGGAGAATATTTCAGTTTTAAATACTGTTATTTCTCAAAATATAGAAGAGAAATTTGTTGATGCGGCGTACTTTGCAGACGTTTTAACAGAGGATACATATCCAAACGGACAAGAAGAAATAGTAAGAACGAAGTTAACGCAATATATAAAACTTCATCCAGAAGTAGAAGGTATTTATATTGGAACACAGGCAGGAAAGTTTATAAGAGAACCATTTATCCAAATGGCTGATGGGTATAATCCAACAGATAGATCTTGGTATAAAGAAGCACATGAAAATAAAGGGAAAGTAATTGTTACTGCACCATATCAATCAGCATCTACTAAAAATATGGTAGTGACAATTGCTAAAGAAGTAAAAGATGGTAAAGGTGTTATAGGAATTAACTTAAATTTAGATAACATCTTAAAAATTTCCAAAATGATTAACATTGGTGAAAAAGGTTATGCAGTTATTCTAGATCAAAATAAGCAAATTGTTAGTCATCCATCTAGAAAACCAGGTGCAAAAGTTACTGATCCGTGGATTAAACCAATTTATGAAGAAAAACAAGGAAATGTGTCTTATACAGAACAAGGTGATAAAAAGAATTTAATCTTTGCAACAAATGAGAAAACAGGATGGAAAGTAGTCGGGGTTATGTTCGACGAAGAAATTACCGAAGCTGCGAATCCAGTGTTTTATAAGACTTTGATTGTCATTGCTATAGCTATTGTATTTGGTAGTGTATTAATTTATTTCATTACAAAGTCTATTACAAGACCATTAAGAAAAATAGCTGACTCGGCACATAAAATTAGTAAGGGAGATTTGACAGAGAAAATTACAATCCATTCCAAGGATGATATAGGGAAATTAGGGAATTCATTTAATGAAATGTCTGCCTCTTTACAAGATGTGATTACTCAAATTAGTTTTTCAGCAGAACATGTCGCTGCATCGGCTGAAGAGTTAACAGCGAGCGTACAGCAAGCAAATGATGCGACAGATCAAATTACAATTGCAATGGAACAAGTATCAGGTGGGGCTGAATCACAAAGTCAAGGTGTTGAAGAAGGTGCGGCTACATTACAACAAGTAAATACAGCAATTCAAGATGTAACTGGAAGCGCGGAATCAATTTCTATCTCCTCATTACATGCGAGAGAAAGAGCTGAAGAAGGGGAAGAATTGGTTGAACAAACAGCAAAACAAATGCAGTCTATTTCTAAATCGGTATCCGAGTCAGATGCTATTATTAAACTTCTTGATGAGAAATCAAAGCAGGTAGGAGCTATTTCTGAAGCGATTCAAAACATCGCTACTCAAACGAACTTATTAGCTTTAAATGCGGCTATTGAAGCGGCAAGAGCAGGTGAACAGGGCCGAGGGTTTGCTATTGTAGCTGATGAGGTTAGAAAATTAGCGGAGCAATCAGGAGAATCATCTGGAGAGATTGCAAATTTAATTGCAGAAATTAAGGCGGATATTGAACATACTGTTAAGGCGATGGATAATGTGAATGGAGAAGTTCAACAAGGCCTTGATGTTGTAACAAAAACGAAAGCAAGTTTTACGGAAATTTTAAGTTCTACTACACATATTGTTTCTCAAGTTAATCAAATGGTAGAAACAACGAAGAGAATTGCTGGAGATGCAAATGAAGTGACAAATGCTATTGATGAAATTGCAGCGGCTGCAGAAGAAAATACAGCTAGTATGCAAAGTGTTGCTGCTTCAACAGAAGAACAAGTGAATTCAATGGAAGAAATTAGTTCAGCTTCGCAAAACTTAGCTGGGATGGCCGAAGAACTACAAGCGATGACTAGTAAATTTAAAGTATAATAACAGCAGATAAGTAAGGTGATATTATTTTCACCTTACTTATTTTTCTATTCAGCAATTAGGGGAGTCATTAACGGGATGAAAAAAAGAAAAAGACTATGGAATTTATGGAAAACGATTACATTGTTAGTTTGTACAGTTGTAATTTTTTCTTTACTTGTGACAGATATATTAATTAGTCATAATGTAGAACGGACGACGGAGGATAGCCAAGCAGAGAAAGCAAAAACAATTGCACACATTGTGGCGAATGATTCAATTGTAATCGATGGTTTGATTGGGAAGGCAGATACTTCTGCAATCCAAACGTATACAAATAGAATATTAAAAAATACAGGTGTTCAATTCATTGTAGTTATGGACATGAATGGAATAAGAAAATCACATCCAAATCCTCAAAAAATAGGCTATCATTTTATTGGGGGAGATGAAGGGCCTGCATTGAAAGGAAAGGAACATGTATCGCTGGCAGAAGGAACTTTAGGTATTTCAATGCGAGTGTTTGTACCTGTATTTTCTGAAACAGGTGAACAACTTGGAGCGGTGGCCGTTGGTATTTCAGCAGATAATGTAAAAGAGAGAGTTAGGGAAAGTAGACATATCATTTACATTGGTGTCGGAGTTGGAGTACTAGTTGGAATTATAGGAGCAATATTGCTAGCTAGACATATAAAGAAAAGTTTATTCGGTCTTGAACCTCACAGGATAGCGAAAATTCTTGAAGAAAGAAATACGATGCTACAATCTGTAAAGGAAGGTATTATTGCTGTAGATAAAGAAGCCAATGTAACTTTAATAAATAATGAGGCAAAACGATTGTTTAAGAAAAGTGGACTTGAAGAAGATTTTATCGGTAAAGATGTTGAGTTGTATATGCCTAATTCACGTATAAAAGAAGTATTACAAACGGGAGAGGTACAATTAAACGAAGAACAAAATATTTATGGAATTACGATTGTGACGAATCGTGTTCCTTTATATGTAAAAGGAGAAATAGTTGGTGCAATTGCAACATTTCGTGATAAAACAGAGGTTAGAAAATTAGCAGAAGAATTAACTGGTATTAGACTATATGCGGAAGCATTACGGGCACAATCGCATGAATTTATGAATAAAATGCATGTCGTATTAGGACTTACACACATGAAGCAGTATGAAGAATTACAGAAGTATATAAGCGGTATGGTATCAGAGCATCAATATGAAATTGGTGGGGTTATGGAGAGAATAAAAAGTCCAGTATTTGCTGGTTTTTTACTTGGGAAACTTAGCTATGCTAGAGAGAAAAATATAAAATTAATCATAAGTGAAGATTCTTACATGCCGGAAATAGATGATGAAAGTATTATTCATGAACTAATTACGATTGTCGGAAATTTAATTGATAATGCATTAGAGGCAGTGATGAATTGTGAAAAGAAGCAAGTTGAACTTGAGATACAATATGGGGATACATTAATCATTACAGTACAAGATACGGGGAAAGGTATACCAGAAGAAGAAATAGGGGCATTATTTACGAAAGGTTATTCCACAAAGGGAGATAACCGTGGTTATGGTTTGTATCTTGTAAAAGAAAGTATACAGCGAATAAATGGGGAAATTCATATGCATTCATTAGTAGGAAAGGGAACAACGATAACAATTGAAATACCTAAAGGTAGGGATGAGAGGCAAATATGATTAAAGTTTTAATTGTAGAAGATGACCCGATGGTAGCAATGTTAAATACGCATTATTTAGAGCAAGTAGGAGGGTTTGAACTTGTTCAAGCAGTTAACTCCGTTAAAGAAGCGATAGAAGTATTAGAGGAATTACGAGTAGATTTAGTATTACTTGATATTTTTATGCCTGAAGAAACTGGATTTGAGCTTTTAATGTATATTCGGAACCAAGAAAAAGAAATCGATATTATGATGATTTCAGCTGTACATGATATGGGGAGTATTAAAAAAGCATTACAATATGGTGTAGTAGATTATTTAATTAAACCATTTACATTTGAACGATTTAAAAAGGCGTTAACTATATATCGAGAAAAGCTTACTTTCATGAAAGAACAACAAAAAATTAGTCAATCGGAATTAGATTCGTTAATTTTGCAAAAAGAAAAAAGAGAGCCTACTGTCACTAAAGAGCTTCCGAAAGGATTAACGAAGCAAACGATGCAATTAATTTGGCAAAAGATCGAGTCGCTGAATGGACGAGCGTTTACAACAGATCAAATGGCGCAATTAGTTGGAGTTTCAAGAGTTTCTATTCGAAAGTATGTAATGTTTTTGACTGAAATTGGAGTATTAGAAAACGAAATGGTGTATCAACATGTAGGAAGACCAGTGAGTAAATTAAGATGTATTGACCAAAATAAAATAGAGTTTTACGTATAAGCGACTTATTATAAGTCGCTTATACTTTTTTTAATTACAAAATCAATTACAAAACTTACAAAAACTATTTTTACTATTGAAAGCGTTTTAATATTGTTATTAAGAAAACAAGGAGGTGCCATATGGGAATTCAAAAGAATGTGGAAGCGGTATCATTTTCTGGAGGAAATGAAGTACAAAGAGAATCTTTCGCTTCTAAAATTATGAATGTAAAAATCGGTGTTATACCTTTACCGTTATATGTAGTATTGGCTGCTATTATTTATGGGGCATCTGTATATAATAAATTGCCAGCAGATATGATTGGTGGATTTGCAGTTATTATGATCATGGGTATTCTCTTAGGCGACATTGGAATGAGAATTCCAATTTTAAAAAATATCGGCGGCCCGGCAATACTTTCATTATTTATTCCATCATTACTTGTATTTTTTAACTGGATGAATCCAGCTTCAATGGAAGCTGCGACTATGTTAATGAAAAAATCGAACTTTTTATATTTATATATTTCTTGTTTAGTAGTCGGAAGTATTTTAGGAATGAATCGTAAAGTATTAGTACAAGGTTTCGTTCGTATGTTTATACCTTTAGTAGTAGGGACGTTAGCTTCTGTAGCGGTAGGATTATTGGTCGGTTCACTATTTGGATTTGAAATGAAGCAAACATTCTTCTTTATCATCGTACCAATTGTGAGTGGTGGTATTGGGGAAGGGATTTTACCATTGTCGCTAGCTTATAGTGATATTTTAAATGAATCATCAGCAACGTTTGTATCACAACTTATTCCAGCGGCTATTATTGGAAATATGTTCGCAATCGTGAGTGCAGGGTATATGAAGCGTTTAGGTGAGAAGAAACCGGAGCTTAGTGGTAACGGTGTATTAGTGAAAACAGACAATCAAGCAGAGTTATTAAAAGAACAAAATACAGAGAAGCCAATTGACTTCTCATTAATGGGAGCAGGTTTATTAATTGCGTGTACGTTCTTCATCTTCGGAGGATTTGCTTCTAAGTTCATCGGTATTCCTGGGGCAATCATTATGATTTTCTCAGCAGCACTTGTGAAATACTTTAAATTAATGCCAGCAAAAATGGAGCAAGGAGCATTCCATTTATATAAATTCATTTCGAAGAATTTAACTTGGCCGTTAATGGTTGGACTAGGATTGCTATATATTCCGTTAAAAGACGTAGCAGCAGTTCTTTCAGTAGGATATGTTGTTGTGTGCGCATCAGTTGTTCTTACAATGGTAGCATCAGGTTTTCTTGTAGGGAAAGTGATGAAAATGTATCCAGTTGAATCAGCAATTGTAACGGGATGTCATAGTGGTTTAGGTGGAACTGGAGATGTTGCTATTTTATCAGCTTCAAATCGTATGGAATTAATGCCGTTTGCGCAAATTTCAACACGTTTAGGCGGGGCAGCAATGGTTGTAACAGCGACAATTTTATTGAAAATGTTTTCATGATCAAACAAGCTAGCTATATTCATATAGCTAGCTTGTCAATTTAAGGGGAGATTATAAGTATGTTAGATAATCAAATTAATGAAAGATCATTGTTACTGCATAAAGAATTAGTAGGGAAAATTGAAATTACAAGTAAAGTAGAAGTAAATTCAGCGGATGATTTAAGCCTGACATATACACCAGGTGTAGCGGAGTCTTGCAAAGCAATTGCGGCGGATGAAGAAACAGTGTATGACTATACGGCACGCGGTAATATGGTGGCAGTTATCTCAGATGGAACAGCGGTACTTGGTTTAGGGAATATTGGACCGAAAGCAGCTATGCCTGTTATGGAAGGGAAGAGTATTTTATTTAAGAAATTTGCGAATGTAGATGCTTTCCCGTTATGTTTAGGTACGACTGATGTGGATGAAATCGTTACTCTTGTGAAAAATTTAGAGCCTACGTTTGCAGGAATTAACTTAGAAGATATTGCGGCACCACGTTGTTTTGAAATTGAAAAGCGATTAAAAGCAGAAACAAATATTCCTGTATTCCATGATGATCAACATGGGACCGCTATTGTCGTCTTAGCAGCTGTTATTAATGCATTAAAAGTTGTTAGCAAACAAATGGATAATGTGAAAATTGTTATTAACGGTGCGGGTTCGGCAGGAATTGCAATTGGAAAATTATTATTAAAAGCTGGTGCAAAGCGCATTACGTTAGTTAGCTTAGAAGGTATTGTTTGTGAAGGTGAATCATGGATGAACGAAGCACAAATTGAAGTTTCCAAAAAGACAAATCGAGAATATGTGCGTGGAGCGTTAAAAGAAGCGATTCATCAAGCTGATATTTTTATTGGCGTATCTGCTCCTAACGTATTAACGAAAGAACTTGTACAAACGATGAATGAGAAAGCAATTGTGTTTGCTATGGCGAATCCAATTCCAGAAATCTTCCCAGAGGATGCATTAGAGGCTGGGGCAGCTGTAGTAGGAACCGGACGCTCGGATTATGCGAATCAAGTAAATAATGTATTGGCGTTCCCAGGGATATTCCGTGGTGCGTTAGATGTGCGCGCGACTGATATTACAGAAGAGATGAAATTAGCGGCAGCATATGGGATCGCTAACATCATTACGGACGAAGAACGTAATGCGAATTATGTAATCCCGAATCCGTTAGATAAAAGAGTTGTTCCAAGTGTTGCGGAAGCTGTAGCGAAAGCGGCCATTGATTCAGGTGTGGCGCAAATTATGAAAATACCAAGTTATTAATAGCTAAAAGCAGTGCCTAAAAAGGCACTGCTTTTTTGAGATAAGAAATCAAAATAATGAAGAAGTGTAAAATTATTTATTTGTGTGTCTTCACTATTTATTTAATTCCATTGCAATTTGTTTACCATTTACTAAAACCTCAGTTACTGCTACGATTACTTCTATCATTTTTTTCATCTCTCATCTCTCCTCGTGTCATTTCTTACTTTAAGTATAAGAGAAGAGAGATACTTCAACTATCGAAGTACATGACGTAGAAATTACATTGTTGTAAGAAAGTGTTTTAGTTTTGCCACTTTACTCAGCGGTAATTAAAAACTGATCATAATATTTTTCATTCACATATATATTTAATATCCATAATCCAGATGAAGGTAGTGACATAGTGAGAGGGAGTTCGTTTGTAGTAGAATCAATTGTATTTGAAGTAGTCCAAGTTGGTTTGGAAGTTTCTTGTTGAAAGAGTACGGGTGTTGGAGTTATTGATCCTTGTTTTAGTGCAATAATAGATAGTTTTCCAGTTGGCATTTCAGGATCTAAAAAGTACCACATTATTTCATTTTTTTCATTTGCGATAATAGGACTATCAGCCATTGCGATTTTTTCTTCGATGCCTTTTAAAGGTATTTTTTCTTGTATGAAGGAGGGTGTTTCTTCCCAATTTACATCTTTTAAAACGCTAAGATGAAAGAAGGAAGGTGCATTAACTTGAGTGGATGACGTTGCGATGGCTTCTTTTTTAGGTGCTTCTGAATCAGGTTGCGCTTGTGTGCATCCAGCGATGAGAAAAGAGAAAAGTAGCATAGTTCCGATTTTTTTCATGGTGTCACACTCCTAAATTTTATTGTTAGTGTAATTGTATTTGCTAGAAAGCGGGACAATTCCTTTAAAGTATAAAAAGAGGTCGTAAGTTTTGTACGACCTCTTTTGACATTTTCTATATTTGTTCAGTTGAAAAGGTAGGTTCATTCTCTTTTTGTGGCATCGTTAAGAAAATAACAGAAAGAACGATACATACGCCGCCTAATAATTGATATGCTCCAAAGGATTCATTTAGCCAAGCGATTGAAACGATGGCAGCTACAAGTGGTTCAATGCTAGATAAAATGCTCGTTTCTGTTGCTGCTAAATATTTCAGACTACCGATATAAAGGAGGAAAGAAAGAGTGCCACTTATGATGATAAGAATAAGCATAGAAAAAGTTCTTGATGTAAAAGTTTGTGAAAGCTGATTCCATTCAAACGAGCGATTACAAATAAGCAGGGTAATACCGCCAATTAACATTCCCCAGCCAATTACTACAGTTGTTCCGCATTCTTTAATAAGAGAGGCTGGATGAAGGGTATAAAATGCAAATCCAATTGCAGTTAATAGACCAAAAATAATGGCTTCTTTTGATAAAACAATATTTTCAATTGAACCATTTGTAATAATAAAGTATGTCCCCGTTAGTGCTGTTATAATTGCGAGCAGTTGCATAGACGCTGGGAATTTCCTTTGTCCAAATGCGACATAAATGGTAATAAGAACAGGACCTAGAAATTGAAATAATGTTGCTGTGACTGCGTTACTAATATGAACCGTTTCAATAAAGGCGTATTGCGCACCGAGCATGCCGAGAATAGAGAAAATAATAAGTTGTATAGAATGTCTAGGATGTTTCCAAATTTGAAATATGTTTTGTTTCTTTATAAGTAAGAAAGATAAAATAAATATTCCCGCAAGCAACAAGCGAATTGTTAAAAAATCAATTGATGATACGTTAGTATGTTGAAATAGCCACTGAATCATCGGGCCAGATAATCCCCATAAGGTAGCTCCTGTAATAATCATAATGAGTCCAATCTGTCTATTGTTGTTCATGATCATGCATCCCCTCTCGAGTATTTGATTTTTTATGTGTGACATGATACAAGGAATTATATATAACTTCTGGTACTGTAAAAAGTATCAGATTTCAGTTTTATTAAGGGGTCAGATATTATGTTAGAATTAACGCCTAATTTAAATATGAATAGTAAAAAGGCATTGTACGTGCAATTGTATGAGTATATAAAAAAAGAAATTAAAGATGGAACGATTCCGGCTTTTACAAAATTACCTGCTAAAAGAAAGCTGGCGAGTTATTTACAAGTGAGTAAGAATACAGTAGAAGCGGCTTACGAGCAATTACTTGCAGAAGGTTATATTGAATCGGCATCGAGAAAAGGTTATTTTGTATGTGAAATTGAACAAATGATTTATGTAGAAGGAAGTGAAGCGAAAGTAGAAGAAGTACCGTTTCGGGAGGAGAACTATACATTTGATTTCACCCAAACAGGGGTTGATACGAATACGTTTCCGTTCACTACGTACCGCAAGCTTATAAATGATGTATGGCAACCACATAATAATGAGTTGCTTTTTCTTGGACACCCTCAAGGGGAATTGAGCCTGAGGGAGGAAATTGCGAACTATTTGTATGAATCTAGAGGTGTACGTTGCTCAGCTAGTCAAATTGTATTAGGGGCGGGAACACAAATATTAGTGAAGTTACTTTTTCAATTGTTGAAGGGAAGTAATTATGCTGTTGAAAATCCAGGTTATCATAGGAAAATGGTCGTTTTTGAACAGGGAGAGAAGAAGGTTCAAATGTTGTCTTTAGATAGAGACGGAATTTGTATGGCAGATTTAGAAAATAGCGATGCGAATGTTGTATTTGTAACTCCATCTCATCAATTCCCATATGGAATGATTATGCCTATTACGAGAAGGACGCAGCTTTTACAATGGGCGAAGAAAGAGGAAGGCAGGTATATTATTGAAGATGATTACGATAGTGAATTTCGTTATTCAGGAAAGCCAATTCCGGCACTACAAGGTTTAGATACAGATGGGAAAGTTATTTATATGGGGACGCTCTCAAAAGCTTTGTTGCCCTCATTACGGATGAGCTATATAGTATTACCGAAGAATGTAATTGAAAAATATCAAAAGGAATATTTGTTTTATACACAAAGTGTTTCAAGAATGGACCAAGAAGTGATTAGAAAGTTTTTAAATGAAGGCTATTGGGAAAAACATATTCATAAAATGCGCGTCGTCTACCGAAAAAAGAGGGATCGACTTGTTTTTGAAATAGAGAAGTATTTCTCTAATCGTGTTGAAGTGATAGGAGAAGATTCTGGATTACACATTTTATTAAAAGTGCATAATGGAATGCGAGAAGAAGAACTCATTCAAGAAGCTGCAAAATATAGTATTAAAATATATCCTGTTTCTACGTACTATAAAGACGGTACTGCGCCTGAAAATGTAGTTTTACTTGGGTTTGCAATTTTATCAGAAGACGAAATTGCGAAAGCGGTTCAATTATTACATAAGGCATGGTATACAAGAAAGTAAAAAACATCCTCCAGGCATGAGGATGTTTTTTATTATTTATTTTCATCTAAGAATAAGACCATATGCTCTTCGTCCCAATACTGTCCGTTATATTTCAGTGAACGTTCTTGTACACCGAATGTTTTAAAACCTAATGATTCATAAAGTTTCTTCGCACCATCGTTGCCAACAACAACATCAAGCATAACTTGTTCTACTTCTAAAGATTTAGCAAGTTCAAGACATTCTTTAATAAGTGCTTTTCCTGCTCCAAGTCCGCGTGCTTTTGGAGACACATACACAGAACCAATTTTAGCTTTATGTTCTTGTTTTACATATGGTTTCGTTTCCAGCGTTGCAACTCCGATTAATTGTCCATCTTTAAATGCACCTAGCGTATAGTTTTCATCTTGTGCTAATTTTTGTGCTTTATATTCAATCGCACACTCTTTATTAATAATATCTTCATAAGAAGAGCTGAAAGCTTCAGGGTTTTGCTTTAATCCTTCTACACGAAGTTCTAAGTAAATTTCTGCTTCATCTTTTGTTAATACATGGATATCCAATTATATCACCCTCCAAATCTTTGCAAATGTACCTTTACCCCGCTATTTGCGGGCAGTAAGAATCCAACTTTAAAATCCGGCGAATGCGCGGAATTTAGGTGGGAGATAACTGCCCGTAAATGCCCGATTGGTTAAAGTTTTACTTTATTTTATATTGAAATAAGAATAATTTCAAAAGGTTAGCTTATATGAGCTGATTTTATGAACAAAATAACACCAGTAGTGTTTACTACTACTGGTGTTTTCACACGCATCTTATTCAAAAGGTAGCTCGATTCTAAAGTTTGTTCCTACTCCTAATTGGCTTGTTACTAGAATGGAACCGTTATGCAATTCTACAATTTCTTTTGCAACAGCTAGCCCGATACCTTTTCCTCCAGTAGCTCTCGTTCTCGATTTATCAACACGATAAAAACGATCAAAAATATGCGGGATATCTTCTTCAGGAATACCTTCTCCTTCATCGGCTACACTTATTGTAAAAGAATCTGTTTCTGTGAGTACGCGTATCGTAATAGTAGTGTTTTCTGGCGAATGTTGATAAGCGTTGTGTAATAAATTTAACATAACTTGTTCCATACGTCTTTCGTCTATGCAAACTTCTAAATCATCTTTGCAATATACATGGAGTTGCATTTGTTTATTTGTTAATGTTGTTTTTGTTTTTTCAACCATTCGTTCTAAAAATGGTTGAAGAATCACTTTTTGTTTTTTTATAACAAACTGGTGTTGTTCTAATTGCACCAGCATAAATAAATCTTGGACGAGATCGGTTACACTATCTGTTTCATCCTCAATGATTTGTAAGTATTCTTCACGCTCTTCTTTCGTTAAAGAGTCTCTCTTTGCAACCTTCGCATAACCTTTCATATAGGTCAATGGAGTTAATAGTTCATGGGCAACACTAGCGAGAAATTCATTACGTTCTTTTTTCATATAAGTCAGTTCACTGGATAAATCTTCAATCGTTTTTGCTAAGCTTCCAAGTTCATCATTCCGTTTAATACCTAATTGAATTGGTGTATTTAATTTTGATATTTTTTCTGTCGCCCTCTTCATTTTTATAAGTGGTTCTGTAATAACACGCGAAAAAACAAAGACAGAAATAGTAGTCAAAATAATTGTCAAAACACCAATGATAAGAAATTGTTTCATGAGTTTAAGTAACATATTTTCTAAGAAGGATGTTTTTAATAACATATATAACTTCCCTTGAAACTCTGCTGTGTTAAGTGGGCTTACCGTTGTGATGAATTTTGATTTTTTCCAGTTCTTTTCGACGATCAATCCGCCTTTTGGAATAGGTTCTGTCTTGCAAATAAGTTGTTTTTGCATTGCCTTTGTTACGGGTTCTGAAGTGGAAATAATTTTGCCATTATTGTCTGTTAGTATGATAGCTATATCAGAGTTAGCAATTAATTCTGATTCTACTAAGTGTGCAGCTGCATCCGCGATATCGAAATCTGGATACATAGGACGGTTAGGGTTTTTATTGTATTCAGCGCGTTCGGGGTGTTGCTTTTCTTTAGCAATTGCATTCCACTTTGTGCGGCTTGTAATTTTTTTACTATAGCGATTACCTTTTTCTAAAAGAGCAAGTGTTTCTTCCTCAATCCGCATTGTTGAAATGCTTTTGTAAAAAGATACAAAAGCAATTGTTTCAATACATAAAGCTAATATTAAAAAGTATGTCCCAATTTTAAGTGAAAGTTTACTCATTTTCTCACCATACCTTATTTCATATAAAGGGTCAGTGGTATACTATTGTCCACTGACCGAAGTAATTATTCACTTTTCCATTTATATCCGACTTTATAAACAGTTTCTAAGTAATTTTCAACTGGAAATCCTTTTTTGCGTAATTTATCACGGATATTGCGAATATGTGAATCGATTGTTCTATATTCAATGTCTGTTTCATAACCCCAAATTTTTTCGATTAAATCATCTCGGCTATAAGCACGGTTTGTATTTTGTAAAAATAGTCCAAGTAAAGAAAATTCGATAGGAGTTAGTGAAATTTTTTCATCATATACTGTGACAGTATGTTTCGTTTTATCCCACTCAATACCATTGAAGCTAACGAAGCCATCTTTCTTTGTACGGCGTAATATAGCTTCGATTCTTGCAACTAATACATTCTCATCAAATGGTTTTGTAATATAGTCATCCGCGCCCATAGTAAGGCCTTTCACCATATCGTAATTTTGATTACGAGCTGTTAGCATAATAATTGGAACGTTGGAAATTTGACGGATTTGATAGCAAGTATCCCATCCATCCATATTCGGCATCATAACATCTAACAAAATAATATCGAAGTCTTTTTGTTCTATTAACTTTAGTGCTTCAAGGCCAGAGGTAGCTTTCATACAAAAATAGCCACGAGGACTTAAGAACAGATCTAATAATCGTAACATGCGTTCTTCATCGTCTACTAATAAAATTTTAACCATAATATTGTGCACCCCAAACTGTTCATTCTACTTGTATAGTTTACATGAAAATAATAAAAAACTCTTTTTATGTGATTGAGTCGAAGAGTAATTTTTCGCTCAGAGTAATTGACATAAAAAATGCACTAGTTTTGCACAACTATTTTTTATAATAGAAAACGTAGCGACACAAAATACCCTATGTTGCGACATAACGTCATGTCATTTTATTTATAAAATGACAATTCCATTCTATTGTGTATGTGAGATAGAGAGGGTTTTCGTATTCACCTCGCATCGGATAAGAAAAATTTCCTATCTCACACTTTTTTTAAAGGAGATCATACACATGAATCTAAAAGAAGAAATTTCAAAAAAAGAAAAGCAAGATCGTAATACGGTTGTCATGTGCATTGCCGTATCTATGGTTATTATTATAAGTTGTGTAAATAAAATTTTGGGGATTTTATAATATAGAAAAAGCTTATTGCTTCTTAAGAAGCAATAAGCTTTTTTTCGTTATTAGGGGAATAGTTTTATATAATAAACCAAGGTAAAATTGCTAACCCAGAAGTTACAATTGCTGTAGTAAATATTAAAAGCATAGCTCGTTTGTTTTGTTTCATGTCACATTCTCCTTTATATATCAATTGAATGCTATACGTTCATTTCATGATTGGTACCTCACTAATGAAAGTGTCACTTTACCCCGCATTAATGGGCAGTAAGAATTCCATCTAAAGATTTAGTGGATGCGAAGAGGTTAGATGGAAGATCGACTGCCCATAAAAGTCCGATTGGTGAGGGCTAATACTCAGTGGAGGTAAAGCTTTCCACTGAGTAAAGTTTCACTTTATACTTTTAGTATAATGAATGGAAAGGTTTGGTACGATCGATAAAGGTGACATGAAGATTACATTGTTGTAATGAAAAAAGCACCTTCCTTAATAAGAAGATGCTTTTAAAAAACTATATTGAAGTATTAATCATTTAAGAACAGAACCATATGTTCCTCGTCCCAATATTGCCCGTTATGTTTTAATGAGCGCTCTTGTACGCCGTAAGTTTGGAAGCCTAATGACTCATATAATTTTTTTGCGGCATCGTTACCAACTACAACATCGAGCATAAGTTGTTCTACATGTAATTTATTGGCATTTTCGATAATTGCTTTAATTAGAGCTCTTCCTGCTCCAAGGCCACGCGCTTTTGGGGAAACAAAAACGGAACCGATTTTTGCTTTATGTTCTTGTTTAATGAAAGGCTTTGTTTCTAAAGTAGAAATGCCGATTAAATCGTTATCTTTGAAGACCCCTAGAGTATACTTATCCGGATTGCTTAATCGTTTTGCCATAGCAGCTACAGGATCCTCATGTTTAAGAACATCTTCATAAGAAGAGCTAAAAGCTTCCGGGTTCTTCGTTAAACCTTCCATACAAACTTTTAAATATATTTCTGCGTCCTCTGTCGTTAATAAGCGAATTTCCATAGTTATAACCTCCTTGGTCGATTTCAAATCAAATAAATCCATTACTTTTATAAGATTGTGTATGCGTTTTGTTAACAGTCTCTTTTAATTTGTAAAAGAATGAAAAGATATATGCTACAATGTTTTGTTTTTAATATGTAATGAAATTATATATTAACTTCATTAACTATTCAAGTCTTTAATATATTACATTTTTATAACTAAAATAACTCCTCAACCGAGGAGTTATTTTAGTTATTCGATTGATAACCATCAATTCGATGTGGATGTGTGTAAATATTGCAAGATTCATTTCTAATAAATCCTACGACTGTAATGCCTAAATCATGAGCGAGTTGTAATGCTAATTTTGTTGGAGCGGATTTAGATAGAACCATTTCACATCCGATTTTTGAAACTTTGAGTAAAATTTCGGATGAAATACGCCCACTAAATGCGATGATTTTTCCTTTAACGGATATATCGTTGCGTAAACAATGGCCATATATTTTATCTAATGCATTATGTCTTCCGATATCCATTCTTGATAGGAGGATATTGTTTCGATCACATAGCGCGGTATTGTGAACCCCACCGGTTTGGCGAAAGGTAGTGGAAGATTGTTGTAAAGTATTCATTAAGTAAAAGCATTCTTCAGGAGTAATTTTTACATGTATATCATGTAAATCTTTTGCTTTTGCTGCATCGTTAACGAAAATAAAACCTTGTCTACCTTTTCCGCAGCAAGAAGTGATGTATCGTTTATTATATAAAGTTTGATAGAGTGGATTTACTTTTGATGATGTTACATGGACAATTCCGTTATCTTTTTGCACCCATAGTTCTTCAACATCTTTATAGGAAGCAATAATTCCTTCAGAAATTAAAAAACCAATTACCATATCTTCAATATAATTTGGTGTGCATACAACTGTTACATATTCTTCACCATTTAATTTAATAGTAATAGGAGATTCTGTAACAATCTCATCCAGTTGTTTTGAAAATGTACCAGATTGATAGCGTACAATTGTATAAGTCTCTTGCGTAGGCCCCATATTTAATTCCCCTTTTATATGTATTTCTCTCCCATATTTATCATAAAACAATGGGGAAATAAAAACACCTATTAGCAAGGAAATCACAGATTATTTTGGTTATTATTGTATATGTACGATATAATAGAACTGTAGAATAGTGATATTTTCAAGCTTTCGTAGTTATACCTTATAACATCTAGAATCGACTTCATAAGAAAAGTATTTGGGCAGAGCGTTTCAAAAATATGTACAGTAATGCGATTTTGAAAACGGATTCATAATTGTGTTGTACAGTTGGTTGTAAGGAGAGGGGAAACTATGGCAGAACAGACAGTCCGTGTAACCGTGGATGGTAAAGAATTTTCCACATCGGGTGAAAAGACGATACTACAATTATTTAACGAGAGTAATTTGGAACATCCTCAAATTTGTCATGTACCAGAAGTAGATCCAATTCAAACTTGTGATACGTGTATTGTAGAAGTAAATGGGAAGTTATTACGTGCTTGTTCAACGAAATTAGAGAACGGTATGCATATTGAAAGACAGTCCCAGCGTGCAAAAGAGGCACAGACTGAGGCAATGGATCGAATATTAGAGAATCATTTATTGTATTGTACCGTTTGTGATAACAATAATGGTAACTGTAAAGTCCATAACACGGTACATATGATGGGAATTGAAGAACAGAAATATCCGTATGAGCCGAAAGTAAGTGCTTGTGAAGTGGATATGTCACATCCGTTTTATCGGTATGATCCAAATCAATGTATTGCTTGTGGACAGTGTGTAGAAGTATGTCAAAACTTACAGGTTAATGAAACTATATCGATAGACTGGAACTTAGATCGTCCACGTGTTATATGGGATCATGGTGTAAGCATAAATGACTCATCTTGTGTAAGTTGTGGGCAGTGTGTAACAGTATGTCCATGTAATGCGTTAATGGAAAAAACAATGCTAGGTGAAGCTGGATTCATGACTGGATTAAAACCAGATGTGTTAGATCCAATGATTGATTTTGTAAAGGATGTAGAGCCTGGATATAGTAGTATTTTAGCGGTTTCAGAAGTAGAGGCTGCGATGCGTAAGACGAAAGTTAATAAAACAAAAACAGTTTGTACATTTTGTGGTGTCGGTTGTTCCTTTGAAGTATGGACAAAAGATCGCCATATATTAAAAGTGCAACCTGTTTCAGATGCACCTGTTAATGGTATTTCCACATGTGTAAAAGGTAAATTTGGATGGGACTTTGTAAATAGTGAAGATCGAATTACGAAGCCATTAATTCGCCAAGGAGATATGTTTGTTGAAGCTTCATGGGAAGAAGCATTAGAAGTTGTTGCTTCTAACATGCAGCATATTAAATCTCAATATGGCAGCGACGCATTTGGATTCATTTCTTCATCGAAAGTAACGAATGAAGAAAATTACCTTATGCAAAAACTAGCCCGACAAATATATGGAACGAATAATGTGGACAACTGTTCTCGTTATTGTCAATCTCCAGCGACAGACGGTTTATTTAAAACTGTCGGTATGGGCGGGGATGCTGGAACAGTGAAAGATATAGCTGAAGCAGGCCTTGTTATTATCGTTGGTGCGAATCCAACAGAAGGACATCCTGTACTTGCTACGAGAGTAAAACGTGCGCATAAATTACACGAGCAAAAACTGATTGTAGCAGACCTTCGTAAACATGAAATGGCAGAGCGTGCGGATCTATTTATTCATCCGCGCCAAGGAACGGATTACGTATGGCTTGCAGGTATTACGAAATATATCATTGATCAAGATTGGCACGATAAAAAGTTTTTAGCTGAAAATGTGAAGAACTTTGATGAATATAGCAAAATGTTAGAAAAGTATACGCTTGATTACACAGAAGAAATTACGGGGATTTCTAAAGCTCAGTTAAAAGAAATGGCCCGTATGGTATATGAAGCAGATGGTACTTGTATACTTTGGGGAATGGGTGTAACTCAAAATACAGGAGGAAGTACGACATCAGCAGCAATTTCAAATTTACTACTTGTTACGGGTAACTATCGTCGTCCTGGTGCAGGTGCATACCCATTAAGAGGGCATAATAACGTACAAGGTGCTTGTGATATGGCAACATTACCAAACTGGCTTCCTGGTTATCAAGCAGTATCAGATGATACGCTTCGTGCGAAATTTGAAAAAGCATACGGTACAACTATTCCGAAAGCACCAGGATTAAATAATATTGCAATGTTACTTGCAGCGGAAGAAGGAAAACTACGCGGTATGTATGTCATGGGTGAAGAAATGGCTTTAGTCGATTCAAATGCGAACCATGTGCAACATATTTTATCAAATTTAGACTTCCTCGTTGTTCAAGATATGTTCTTATCAAAAACAGCTCGTTTTGCTGATGTTATTTTACCGGCAGCACCAAGCTTAGAAAAAGAAGGAACGTTTACGAATACAGAGCGCCGTATTCAAAGATTATATGAAGTATTGAAACCGCTTGGTGATTCCAAACCAGACTGGTGGATTTTGCAAAAAGTTGCTCGTGCACTGGGCGGGGATTGGAATTACGAAAGTCCAAGTGAAATTATGGACGAAATTGCATCACTTGCACCGTTATACTCTCAAGCGACGTATGACCGTCTAGAAGGATGGAATAGTTTATGTTGGGGTAGTCATGATGGTAGCGATACACCGCTATTATATGTAGATGGATTTAACTTCCCAGATAAACTTGCTCGTTTATCATTAGATGAATGGGTACCACCGGTTGTAGCGCCAGATGAGTATGATTTACTTTTAAATAATGGTCGTATGCTAGAACATTTCCATGAAGGGAATATGACGAATAAGTCGGCTGGTATTTTATCTAAAGTATCTGAAGTATTCGTTGAAATTTCACCTGAACTCGCTATAGAGCGCAATGTAAAAGATGGTGGTCTTGTAGAATTAGCATCACCATTTGGGAAAATTAAGGTACAAGCGCTTATTACTGATCGTGTAACGGGGAAAGAGCTATATTTACCAATGCATGCAACAGTAAATGAAGAGGCAATCAATATTTTAACTGGGACGGCAACAGACCTTTATACGTGTACACCAGCATATAAACAAACGATGGTGAAAATGCGTGTGTTACGTGAAAAAGGAAATCGTCCGTTACCATCTTCAAACCCGCGAGATAAAAAGCGTAATCCGCAAAATGGTGTTGAAATCGAGCAAAAGTGGCAAAGAAAACAATACGTATCACTTGTGGACTAGGGGGCGGAGATAGTGGCGAAAGAAATTACGTTAATTAAAAAGAAAGTTGTAACAAAGGAAGAACAGAAACAGCAATTAGCAGATGAACTTCTACATGAGCTATCTAATAATCGTGAAGCAGTAGAAGAAACGATGCAGCTTTTAGCACAGTTGCAGAAGGCTGGGATATTAGATGCAGCGATTAGTTTACTTGCTGCGAAGGAAGATGTTTCAAAAATCGCTGTGGAGCAATTAAATCGTGAACCCGTTAAAAATGCACTCAACAATATGATGGGGGCGGGGGAAGCGCTATCTGCAGTTGACCCAGAAGTAACGAAGCAAATCACATCGAGTTTAGTTACTGGATTGCAATTTGCAACAGATGAATTAAATAGTGGTAAAAAAACAAAAGTGATGGATTTCTTTAAAGTGTTAAAAGATCCAGATATCAATAGAGCCATTACATTCGGTTTTAGCTTCTTGAAAGCATTTGGGCAAGGATTAGAGAAAAAATAGGGTAAATGAAAAAGTGATGGGACGTAGCCATCACTTTTTTCATTGTATGTATAAGAGTGTTCATGTTAAGCGGAATATATTATTATTAAAAAGATGGATTGGAAATGGAAGTATGGAATCCATCTCAAATATCGTTTTAGAATGTGGGGGAATATATGCAACACCGTAAAAGACTATCTATACCAGGGGTAATGGGACATTCCTTTCAAACAGTTAGATTTGCTTTTTGGAATGTATTAACCTTTCAACTTGCTTATAAATTATTAGCAGCGATTGTATTTGTCCCGCTATTTGGGATTATTTTTAATAAGTTATTGTATTTTGGTGGTTATGCAAATGCGACGAATGATGAATTATTAGCGTTTTTAAAGACACCATACGGCATTTTGGCAATCGTAATTTTATCATTGTTAGCACTGTTTCTTATCTTTACGGAATTTGCGGTACTTATTATTATTTCGTACTTCGCTCATAAAAGACAAAAGGTGAAATTACGTCCGATTTTATATAAAACTGTAACGTATTTACCTACTCTGTTCACATATTGCTTACCAGGATTTATTTTATATGCTGTCGTATTGTTACCTCTTTTAAATATTGGATATGAAACGGCATTAATTCCGCAAATTCAAATTCCTAACTTTATTACAGGGGAACTGTTTAAGACAACGATGGGACAAGTTGGCTATTACACATTTTTTGCTGTAGTTGCGTATTTGAACCTTCGCTGGATTTTTGTTCTACCTATTGTTGTTTTAGAGCAAAAGCCGTTTCGCACAGCAGCACGTAAAAGTGCAACGTTAGTAAAAGAAAGTTTTTTAAAAGTACTATTCTTTTTAGTAGGATTTTTTATTTCAATAGGGATTGTGTACGGTGTATTTTTTGGAATATATTTATTGTGTCTATGGGGCATGTACGAATTTACAAATCCACAGGGAACATTTGCATTATTAGCGGAATCAACAATGTCTGTATTTTTAACGAGTACATTATATTTATTTAGTTTTATCGTGACGCCATTTTATATTATGGCAATAACACGATTATATTTACAAAAGGTTCCGGTTGAAGATGTTTTATTAGAAGAAGGATTAGATTATTCGAAAACGAAAGCAGATAAATGTTTCTTCCAAAAACATCGTTGGAAATTTATTGGCGTATATATTGTAGGAATTATTACTGCGGGAATGGTTGTGGCTTTCATTGTTACCTTTATTACAAACACATATAAAGAACCAATTATTATGGCTCATCGTGGTTATATTTCAAAAGGTGTAGAGAATACGAAAGAAGCTGTGCAGGGGGCTATTGATGCGAAAGCAGATTATGCTGAAATTGATGTACTGCAAACGAAAGACGGTGAACTAGCAGTTATACATGATTTGAAGCTAAAACGTCTTGCTAACGCTAATGTTCATGTGTCAGATTTAACGATGGATGAGTTAAGGCAGCTTACTCTTAGTCAAGACGGATTGTCAGGACAAATCAGTACACTTGATGAGATCATTAAGCTGTCAAAGAACAAAATCAAACTTAATATTGAAGTGAAGCTTCATGGTGGCGAAAAAGATTTCGTAAACAAAGTATTAAAAGTGATTAAAGATAATGAATTTGAGAAACAATGTGTCATTCAAACGCTACACTATCCGCTTATTAAAGAGTTTAAACGTGCAAATCCAAATATAAAAGTAGGATATATACTGTATGCAAGTAGAGCCAACTTAAAGAATGTGAAGGCTGATTTTTATGTAGCAGAAGAATACATGTTAAATAAGAAATTAGTAAAAGAAGCAAGAAAGTTAAACAAGCCGATTTACGTATGGACGGTAAATGATATGGAAAGTTTAAAGGGATATTATAAATTAAACGTAGACGGTATCATCACCGATTATCCTGAAGATGCACGCGAAACAATTAAGATGTTAAAAGAGCAAGAAGCGGAAGAAAGTGATCTGTTTGATAAAATTAGTGAAACAACAGATGATTTATTTTCCAAGTTATTTATAAGTTACCCAGCTGCTGGCTAAATGCCTGCAGCTGTTTTTTTAGGAAAAGAATATATCTCTAAAGTATTGTGTACAGTAATAAGTGTATATGTATACGTCGATACGTAGGTTTCTTACATTGTTACATTATTGTCGAATAATAAGTGAATACTGCTTATTTTTAGGGAGTATAATAAAAATAGAGTGATAGATAATGAAATGGAGCGAAGATGCTAATAGAATCAATGTTTCTTATATTTACACTATTCTAAATATATAAACTTTTAAAAAATGATATGTTAGCGTTTTCATAACTTTTAAGTTATGCTAGAATAAGGACATAAGTTATTAATTATTACAAAAAGAAAAAAGACTTTCTTTTTTCTGTTAATTATAAGGGGGCATTTCATTATGCGTATTGGGGTACCAGCAGAAATTAAAAACAACGAAAACCGTGTGGCAATGACACCAGCAGGTGTTGTACATTTAATTCGTAACAATCACGAAGTATTCATTCAAAAGGGTGCAGGTCTAGGATCTGGTTTCACAGATGCTCAGTATGTTGAAGCGGGAGCAAAAATTGTTGATACGGCTGAAGAAGCATGGAACATGGAAATGGTTATGAAAGTTAAGGAACCAGTTGAAAGCGAATACAAACACTTCAGCGAAGGTTTAATC
>NZ_WIPE01000030.1:44840-86862 GCF_009760835.1 Bacillus sp. EE-W1
CCTTGAGAAAAACAAAGGCGGTAAAGGTATCTTACTTGCAGGTGTTCCAGGGGTTAAACGTGGTAAAGTAACAATCATCGGTGGTGGACAAGCTGGTACAAATGCTGCTAAAATTGCAGTTGGACTAGGTGCGGATGTAACAATCATCGACTTAAGTGCAGAACGTCTTCGTCAATTAGATGACATTTTCGGAAACCAAGTAAAAACTTTAATGTCTAATCCTTACAATATTGCAGAAGCTGTAAAAGAGTCTGATCTTGTAATCGGTGCAGTATTAATCCCAGGTGCAAAAGCGCCAAAACTTGTAACAGAAGAAATGATTCAATCAATGGAACCAGGTTCTGTCGTTGTAGATATCGCGATTGACCAAGGTGGTATTTTCGAAACAACTGACCGTATTACAACTCATGATAACCCAACTTACGAAAAACACGGCGTTGTTCATTATGCAGTTGCAAACATGCCAGGTGCGGTTCCACGTACATCAACTCTTGCATTAACAAACGTAACAGTACCATATGCAGTACAAATTGCTAACAAAGGCTACAAAGAAGCTTGCCTAGGGAACGCTGCATTACTAAAAGGTATTAACACATTAGACGGCTATGTAACATTCGAAGCAGTTGCAGAAGCTCACGGTGTAGAGTACAAAGGTGCTAAAGAATTATTAGAAGCAGAAACAGTATCTTGCTAATAGCAGCATTATACAAAACAAAATCGAACAATATATAAAACAACATGAGAAGAGCTAAGAGTGATGATCTCTTAGCTCTTCTTGGCAAAAGGGGGCATACATCGTGGCCAACCTATTTAAAAAGAAATCCGTTACGCAATTGTTAGGGGAAAGTAAAAGTAAAACTTTAACGAAAACGCTAGGGGCATTCGACCTAACAATGCTAGGGATTGGTGCGATAATCGGTACAGGAGTTCTAGTATTAACAGGATTAGTAGCAGCAAGAGATGCTGGTCCAGCAGTTATTTTTTCATTCATGATAGCAGCAATTGTTTGTGGATTCGCAGCATTATGTTATGCAGAAGTTGCATCTACACTTCCTGTTTCAGGTAGTGTGTACACATATTCATATGCAACAATTGGTGAGTTTGTTGCCCATTTAATGGGATGGACATTGTTATCCGTATATGTCGTAACAACTGCTGCAGTAGCTGGCGGATGGACGGGTTATTTCAATAACTTAGTTAGTGGATTAGGACTTGAAATTCCTAAAGCCTTGTTAACGATTCCATCGCAAGGTGGTATGGTGAACTTACCCGCAATTATCGTTACGTTGGTGATAACTTGGTTATTATCACGAGGTACGAAAGAAAGTAAGCGTGTGAATAACATAATGGTATTAATTAAAATTGGTATTGTTGTTTTATTCATTGCAGTTGGTGTATTCTACGTGAAACCAGAAAACTGGATACCATTTGCACCGTACGGCATAAGTGGAGTTTTCGCCGGAGGAGCAGCAGTATTCTTTGCTTTCTTAGGATTTGATGCATTAGCAACTTCTGCTGAAGAAGTAAAAAATCCGCAACGTGATCTACCGATTGGTATTATTGCTTCGTTAGTTATTTGTACAATCATTTATGTTGTAGTTTGTCTCGTTATGACAGGTATGGTTTCTTATAAGGAATTAGATGTACCTGAAGCTATGGCATATGTGTTAGAAGTTGTAGGACAAGATAAAGTGGCTGGTGTAATTGCTATTGGAGCTGTAATCGGAATTATGGCTGTAATTTTCGCTTACATTTATGCAACAACTCGTGTATTCTTCGCAATGAGCCGTGACGGTTTATTGCCAAAATCTTTCGCGAAAATTAACAAGAAGACTGAAGCTCCAACATTTTCAGTTTGGTTAACAGGAATTGGTAGTGCTTTAATTGCTGGATTTATCGATTTAAAAGAATTGTCGAATTTAGCGAATATTGGAGCATTATTAACATTCGCCATGGTTGGTGTAACTGTTATCATTCTTCGTAAAACGCATCCGAAATTACAACGTGGATTTATGGTACCACTTGTACCGATCTTACCGATTATTTCAGTTGCATGTTGTCTATTCTTAATGGTAAATTTACCATTAAAAACATGGATATACTTCGGTGTTTGGTTAGCAATCGGAGTAGTTGTATACTTTGTTTATTCGAAAAAACATAGTCATTTAAAAGACGATGGAAGTTCGCAGGATAATTTAGAACAAGCTAATTAAAAGGGATATAAGTATAGTAAGCCTTGTGCGTCTAGGGAGCGCGCAAGGCTTTTTTCTTTTGTGCAAAATGTACATCCTTTTTTGTATGAGAATGTAATGGATGTGGAAAATATGTGTAAGCCTTATTAAAATATGAACAAAATGTTCGGAAAAATATATGAGATTTCATTGACACATATGAATGGACGCTCATATAATAAGAGTATAAGATATATGAATGATTGTTCATATGTTCAAATGAAGAGGTGAGCTATAATGGCTGGAAATAAAGTAGAAACACCACAAGAGACATGTTCTCAAACGATAATTCATGAAGAAGTTGTTGATCAAGTAAAACAAACAATTCCAACTGACGAAAGTTTAAGTAAAGTAGCAGAACTATTTAAAGTATTAGGTGATCGTACACGTACGAGAATATTACATGCGTTATTTGAAGCAGAAATGTGTGTGTGTGATTTAGCGTATTTATTAGGAATGACACAATCATCTATTTCACATCAGCTTCGTGTGTTAAAGCAAGCGAAACTTGTAAAGAATCGTAAAGAAGGAAAGGTCGTTTATTATTCGTTAGCTGACCAGCACGTAATTCATATCTTCGAGCAAGCGTTTGAACACGTAAACGAGGAAGAATAAAAAGAACGCGAGGAGGGAGAACGATGGCTGAAGCATTAGTGAAAAAGAAACTGGTGTTAGAAGGTTTAGATTGTGCGAACTGTGCAATGAAAATTGAAAAAGGCGTTGGGAATATAGAAGGAGTAAATTCTTGCTCTGTAAATTTCGCGACAAAAACAATGGTTTTAGAAACAGCACAAAATAAAGAAAGCGAAGTTGTTACAGAAGCAAAACAACTCGTTACAAAATTAGAACCGCACATTAAAGTACAAGAAGAAAATAACATAAAAGTAGCGAAAGAAGTATTTATATTAGAAGGTTTAGATTGCGCAAACTGTGCGATGAAGATTGAAAATAAAGTGAAAGAAATGTCCACTGTTTCAGCAGCAACTGTTGATTTCGTATCAAAGAAATTAAGAGTTGAAGTAGCGAATAAAAGAGAATTAGAAGCGACTATAGCAAATATAACAAATGTCGTTCAAAAGTTAGAACCAGATGTAAAAGTTGTTCGTGAAGAAAAAGGTGGTCATGACCACGGACATAGTCACGACCATGGTGAAGCAAATGTGAAAAAGATGGTAGGACGATTAGTGGTCGGCGGAATTTTGACAGCAATTGCTGCATTAGCTGGCTTACCACAAATGATAACAATTCCGTTATTCGTCCTTGCGTATTTATTAATAGGCGGAGATATCGTTTGGAGAGCGGTAAGAAACATAACTCGCGGCCAAGTGTTCGATGAGAACTTCTTAATGGCAATTGCAACACTAGGAGCTTTTGCGATTCAACAATATTCAGAAGCTGTTGCGGTAATGCTATTCTATCAAGTAGGGGAACTATTCCAAAGTATTGCGGTTAATCGCTCCCGAAAGTCAATTACTTCATTAATGGATATCCGTCCTGATTATGCGAATGTGAAGGTTGGAAATGAAACGAAACAAGTATCACCAGAAGATGTACAAATCGGCGATTATATTATCGTGAAGCCTGGTGAGAAAGTACCATTAGACGGAAAAGTAGTTGAAGGAACATCAATGGTAGATACTTCAGCATTGACTGGTGAATCTGTACCACGTGAAGTCGAAGTTGGAAATGATGTATTAAGTGGTTTTGTGAACCAAAATGGCGTATTAACAATTGAAGTTACAAAAGAATTTGGTGAATCAACTGTATCAAAAATTTTAGATTTAGTTCAAAATGCAAGCAGCAAAAAAGCGCCAACAGAAAACTTTATTACGAAGTTCGCGCGTTACTACACTCCGGTTGTAGTTATTACAGCAGCGATCATGGCGTTTATTCCACCACTTATTTTAGAAGGAGCTACATTCTCAGAATGGATTTATAGAGCTTTAGTGTTCTTAGTAATCTCTTGTCCATGTGCGTTAGTTGTATCTATTCCTCTTGGATTCTTTGGAGGAATTGGTGGTGCATCTAAAAGTGGTGTGTTAATAAAAGGAAGTAACTATTTAGAAGCTTTAAATGATGTGAAATATATTGTTTTTGATAAAACAGGAACATTAACAAAAGGTGTCTTCAAAGTTACAAAAATGGAACCAAGCGAAGGTATTACAAATGAAGAATTATTAGAGTATGCAACATTTGCTGAAGTGTATTCTAATCATCCAATTGCACAATCTATTCGAAAGGCATACGGAAAATCAATTGATGAAAAAATAATTGATGAGTATAGCGAAATTTCTGGTCACGGTACAGTCGTAAAAGTACAAGGAAAAGAAATTTTTGCAGGTAATGCTAAATTAATGAAAAAAGAAAACATTACATTTAAGCAACCAGAAACGGTAGGTACATTAGTTCACGTTGCTGTAGATGGGGAATATGCAGGTTATATCGTTATCTCTGATGAGGTAAAAGAAGATTCAAAACAAGCAATTCAAAAATTAAAAGAACTAGGTATTAAGAAGACAGTCATGTTAACGGGTGATGCAAAATCCGTTGGTGAAGCTGTTGGTAAAGAATTAGGTTTAGATGAAGTTCACGCAGAACTATTACCGCAACAAAAAGTCGAAGAGATTGAAAAAATTGATGCGGCGAAGAACGGAAAAGAAAAAGTTGCTTTCGTTGGTGATGGTATTAATGACACACCGGTATTAGCAAGAGCAGATGTTGGTATTGCGATGGGTGGTTTAGGATCAGATGCAGCGATTGAGGCGGCAGACATTGTTATTATGACTGATGAGCCTTCAAAAATTGCAACAGCCTTAAATATTGCAAAACGCACACGACGCATTGTATGGCAGAATATCATCTTTGCATTAGGGGTAAAAGGATTAGTTTTATTACTGGGTGCTTTTGGTATTGCAACAATGTGGGAAGCTGTCTTCTCAGATGTTGGTGTGACACTACTTGCAGTGTTAAATGCAATGCGTGTACTACGAGTGAAAGATTTATAAAAAAGAGGACGCAACCTGCGTCCTCTTTTTTAGGTTATTTTGTTGAAATTGACTCAATAAAATAATAACAAATATTATTTTGTAAATAAATAACGTAATATTAAAATTTACAAATAAAAAATATTTGTCGTATTATTTTAATATATTTTCCACAAAGATACATATCGTATTGAAAAAACAGAGAAGGAAAAGCTTCTCTGTTTTATTTTTGTATATTTTTTTCAACTTGTTCTCGAACAGTTTGAATGTAATTCATTTTATGATCCCAACATTCTTGACTTAAATCGACAGGGTACTCTTCGGGATTTAAAGTTCGCATATATTCTTCCCAAAATAGTGCGAGACTCTGTTCATTATATTTTTGAATATCTAATATACCTGGTAGTTCATATGTTCTTTCGCCGTTAATGAAAATGTCTTTATGCAGTTCGCGTGCTTCAAAGTTTGTTACAAATTTACTTATATACGTGTGAACAGGATGAAACATTTTTAAACGTTCTTCTTTTCCTGGCTCTTCAGAATCTAATGCAATATAATCGCCTTCTGCATGATCGTTAACTCGATTGATAATGCGATAAATTCGTTTCAGTCCTGGAGTGGTAATTTTTTCAGGGTTAGATGAAATTTTAATTGTATCATTTAACTTTCCATCAGTATCTTCAATCGCAACTAGTTTATAGACAGCCCCTAACGCTGGTTGTTCAAAGGACGTAATTAATTTTGTTCCAACGCCCCATACATCAATTTTTGCGCCTTGAGATTTCAAATGCATAATTGTGTATTCATCTAAATCGCTAGAAGCAATAATTTTTGTATTTGTAAACCCAGCTTCATCTAGTAGTTTTCTTGCCTTTTTAGATAAATAAGCCATATCACCACTATCAAGGCGAATGCCGTAAAAATCGATACGATCTCCAAACTCCTTCGCGACGCGAATTGCATTTGGAACACCTGATTTTAAAGTGTCGTATGTATCAACGAGAAAGACACATTTTTTATGAGTTTCAGCGTATTTCTTAAACGCGACATATTCATCACGATACGCTTGAACGAAAGAGTGAGCGTGTGTGCCTGCTACAGGTATTCCGAAGCGTTTCCCAGCTCGTACGTTACTCGTAGATGAGAAACCACCAATAAAGGCAGCACGTGTGCCCCAAAGAGCTGCATCAAACTCGTGGGCACGTCTTGTACCAAATTCTAAAAGTTCATCATTATTTGCAGCGTGCTTCATACGAGCAGCTTTTGTTGCAATTAATGTTTGGTAATTCACAATGTTTAACAGGGCAGTTTCAATAATTTGTGCTTCACCGAGCGGTGCATCAACACGTAATAGAGGCTCGTTATTAAATACAACTTCACCTTCTTGCATACTTCGAACGGTCCCAGTGAATTTCATATTTTGTAAATAATGAAGGAATTCTTCTTCAAATTGTAATTCTGCTAAATAAGCGATATCACTTTCGGTAAAGCTGAAGTTTTCTATGTACTCTACAATCTTTTCAAGGCCAGCAAAAACAGCATAACCGTTCTCGAATGGAAGCTTTCGAAAGTATAAATCAAACACCGAGCGGCGATTATGAATACCATCTTTCCAATATGTATAAGCCATATTAATTTGATATAAATCTGTATGTAAGGCATAGCTATCGTCTTTATAATAAGTCATCGCGAAAACACCTCCATAATTTGGTTATAGTATACCAATTTTTCACCGCTCGTAGCAAAGAATGGATATGAAAGTATAGTCAAGAGGGAAAAAAATGAAATAATGCATATTTTTTAGAAAATTAACATTTATCAATTTATATTTCTCAAGATTTTATGTATTATTAGAGTAATGGGGGTAATGAGAATGGAGGAGGACAATGCAACAAACATTAGAAAAAATAGGCAAACAAGTCTTTTATAAACGGCTACAGCAAAAAATGACACAAGAAGAATTATGTCAGGGCATTTGTTCTGTCTCATACTTAAGTAAAATCGAAAATGGAAAGATCGAGGCATCAGAAGAAATTCTACAATTGCTCTGCACAAGGTTAGAAATTGCCGTGACGGATTTGAGAGATGTAGAAGAAGACGTGAAGGGGAAGCTAGATGAATGGTTGAATGCACTAGTTCATTTGGACAAGCCACAAGTAGAACGCATATATGAAGAGTTGCAAGGTGAAATGAAGCATGTTTTGGATTTTGAAATTATAAATTATTATAAACTGCTGTATACGCGTTATTTAATTATGAAACGAGATTTTCTGGCTGTTGAAGAAGAATTAGAGAGATTAAAAAAGATGTACAAAAAATATTCGCCATTTCAGAAATTATTATATACGTATAGTAAAGGTCTATATTATTTTTTACAGCATAAATATAAAACGGCCTTAGATTATTTAGTTCAAACTGAAGTGATGGCGAAAGAACAAGGCTATTATGAAACTGGAATCTATTATAATTTAGCTCTTGTTTATAATGAATTAGAAATAGAACATATGGCTTTACATTTTGCTCATTTAGCTATGGAAGGCTTTAAGAATGAATATAAATTTCGTCATGTGATTAATTGCCAGTTATTGATAGGGTTAAGTTATATACAGAAAAAACAATATAACGAAGCTTTAGGAATTTATAGAAATATTTTAAGAGAGGCTAATTCTTTTGCGGATAAAGATAACATAACAGCGATTGCTCTAAATAACATGGGGTATTTACATTACCATTTAAAGGATTATGCAAAAGCGAAAGAGTATTATTTACAATGTTTACAATACAAGAAGGAAGAAGATTTAGATTACATTGATGCTGTATATGAGATTGCATTGCAATGTATTGAATTGAAGGAATTTGAAGAAGTAAAAGAGTGGATTAATAAAGGGATAGAAGTTGCGAAAAGAGATGAGAAGTATAAAAGTATGTTATATACACTTTTAATACTTCAATATAAATATTTTGAAGAGAAGGGGGTGTATAAAAAGTTTTTAGAAACAGAAGCTTTAACATTTTTTAGGCAAGAGGAAAATAAAAAAGATTTAAAAAAGGTATATTTAGAATTAGCAAAATATCATGAAGAAGTATTAGAATTCCAAGAAAGTAATCGGTATTATAGACTAACTATTAATTTATTAGAAGAAAAGGGAGGAAGATGAATATGAAGAAAATGATTTTTGGTGCACTAGCATTAGTGGCTATATTAGTAGTGTTAGAACCTCAATATGCTTGGACTGGAGATATGTATGGTCAAGCTAAAGAACTAATAGAAGTAATAAATTCTTAATAAAAACCCCTTTCCAACCGGAAAGGGGTTTTTTCAATATTTGTTCCTCAAAATTCTACAAAACTTGAGAAAAAAATTATTTGAATTTTTAGTATATTAATAATGGAAACATAGTGCTACGATAAAACTACTCTTTTTCAAAAAAAAATTTATTAGGGGGAAGATTCATGAAAAAGAAAAGTTTAGCGTTAGTGTTAGCGGCAGGAATGGCAGTTACAACGTTTGGAGGGACAGGCTCTGCGTTTGCAGATTCTAAAAATGTGCTCTCTACGAAGAAGTACAATGAGACAGTACAGTCACCGGAGTTTATTTCTGGTGATCTAACTGGAGCGACTGGTAAGAAAGCGGAATCTGTTGTGTTTGATTACTTAAACGCAGCAAAAGGTGATTATAAGTTAGGGGAAAAGAGTGCGCAAGATTCTTTCAAAGTAAAACAAGTGAAAAAAGATGCTGTAACTGATTCAACAGTAGTACGTATGCAACAAGTATATGAAGGAGTACCTGTATGGGGTTCTACGCAAGTAGCTCATGTAAGTAAAGATGGTTCTTTAAAAGTATTGTCTGGAACAGTTGCACCTGATCTAGACAAAAAAGAAAAATTGAAAAATAAAAATAAGATTGAAGGCGCAAAAGCAATTGAAATTGCGCAACAAGATTTAGGTGTTACACCTAAATATGAGGTAGAACCAAAAGCGGACTTATATGTATATCAAAATGGTGAGGAAACAACATATGCATACGTTGTAAATCTAAACTTCTTAGATCCAAGTCCAGGAAACTACTATTATTTCATTGAAGCAGACAGTGGTAAAGTATTAAATAAATATAATAAACTTGATCATGTAGCAAATGAAGATAAATCGCCAGTTAAGCAAGATGCTCCTAAACAGGAAGCGAAACCGGCTGTAAAACCTGTAACAGGAACAAATGCAGTGGGAACTGGTAAAGGGGTACTAGGAGATACAAAATCACTTAATACAACGTTATCTAGCTCATCTTACTACTTACAAGATAATACGCGCGGAGCAACGATTTTCACATATGATGCAAAAAATCGTACTACATTGCCAGGAACTTTATGGGTAGATGCAGATAATATTTTCAATGCAGCGTATGATGCAGCGGCAGTAGATGCTCATTATTATGCAGGTAAAACATATGATTACTATAAAGCTACATTTAACAGAAACTCTATTAATGATGCAGGAGCACCGTTAAAATCAACAGTTCATTACGGAAGTAAGTATAATAATGCATTCTGGAACGGCTCACAAATGGTATACGGGGATGGTGATGGTGTAACATTCACTTCATTGTCTGGTGGAATTGATGTAATTGGACACGAATTAACGCATGCTGTTACAGAGTATAGCTCAGATTTAATTTATCAAAATGAATCAGGAGCATTAAATGAAGCTATTTCAGATGTTTTTGGTACATTAGTAGAGTATTATGATAACCGTAACCCAGATTGGGAAATTGGTGAAGATATTTATACGCCTGGCAAAGCAGGAGATGCGCTTCGCTCTATGAGTGATCCAACGAAATATGGTGATCCAGACCATTACTCTAAGCGTTACACTGGTACTAGTGACAATGGTGGCGTTCATACGAATAGCGGTATTATTAACAAACAAGCTTATTTATTAGCGAATGGTGGCACGCATTACGGTGTTACTGTGAGTGGTATTGGTAAAGATAAAGTAGGAGCGATTTATTACCGTGCAAACACGCAATATTTCACGCAATCTACTACATTTAGCCAAGCTCGTGCTGGTGCAGTACAAGCTGCAGCTGATTTATATGGTGCGACTTCTGCGGAAGTAGCAGCAGTTAAGCAATCATTTAGTGCTGTTGGTGTAAACTAAGGGTTTAAGAGAGTATTATTAATAAAATACTTCAAAAATAAAGAAGGAGCCTATGCTCCTTCTTTATTTTTTTCTCCATTTTTTCCACAAATAAAACAATCCAACACAACCCGCTATTGTTACAATCCACTTCGCTTCATTCGTTCCATTCATGACATGATAGGCAGAATATACTTCGATTAACAAAGCCGGTATTTTACCTATTGTGCTGGCAATACTGAAAGAGAGTAATGACATTTTGCCTAGAGCGGCAAATAAAGTAACGATACTTGATGGGATGAAAGGTATGAATCGAAACGATAGAACGAGTAGAAAGGCCTCTCTACCTTCTACATAAAGTAGGCGTTCTACCTTTGGATACTTATTTACTTTGTTGTGAGTGAATTTCTGAAGGCCTATACGATAAATATAAAACGAGATAATAGCCCCTAATGCCTCACCTGCGATCGAAATAATGGTTCCGTTTGTTACACCAAAGAGCTGTATGTTAATAGCGGTCAAAAAAATACTAGGGATAAAACCTAAAAGACTGATGATGACGTTAATTAAGATACTAAGTGGAATTGCGATTGAATAATAGTCTGTTAAGAAGTTTTGAATTGTTTCAACCATTGTTTAAAATCCTTTATCTTTTTTTGCATTACACCATATTTCTATTGTGTAGGCAAGTACAAATTTACATAATGTAGAAAACGTTGATAAAACACCATCAATATACCTTATATAGGTATTGGGTATATTGAATCGGGGGTATATTTTATTTTTTAGAAAATCACCAAAAAACTCTGTTTTTAAAGGGAATGTTTAGCTTTTTTAGGGGTGATTTAATCTGGGAAATAATCATAAAAACATAGGGGTATATTTCGGAGAGGGTCCAAAATAGTAGTTTGATGAAACTAGGGTGGTAATATGGCAAAATTGATGATGAATTTTAAAAATGTATATATTTTTTCGTTGTGAAATTGACTTTTAGTGAAGTTACGATAATAATCATGGAAGAGGTGATATTATGAAACGAATAAGTAGTCTTCTCTTGAGTAGTTTATTGGCATTAATGCTGATCTTAAGTGGATGTGCAGGAAAAGAACAAAAAACAGAGAAACAAACAGGGAATCAATCGACATCAGTAGAAAAAATTAGTGATAATATTTTAGATGAAATGGAAGGGCCACCTAAAAATGGTCATACGATTGAAAGACATGTAGGAAAATCAGAAGAGGATTTGAAGAATCGCTTGAAGACAGATAAAGTATCAGCGGCAAGTACATACTATGATAAGGAAACAGCGACGAAAGCTGTAAAAGATAGTTTGAAGCAGCATGATAAGGAAATTCAAGATTGGTTAAAAAATTCTAAAGAGGCTCGTCTCGTATTAAATACAACTCATTCATTCCCAGTTGGAAAAACGGTAATAAAGAAAAATATGAATGTAAAAGACAAGTTAGTAAAAACTGTTACTGTTTTGGCGAGAGATAAGTCAGGAGATTTAGGATATAAGATCATTACTTCTTATCCATCTGATAAATAAGAAGGGGGAGTAAATATGTATACGACATTACAATATTTTCTCAAATCGTATTGTACGTTAAGTATCCATGAGGATGAAATAGTAGGCGTGATGGAAGAGTTTATAGAGCAAGAAGATGAAGAAATTGTTTTGAAATTACGCAATGAATTATTATATATGAAGAAAAAAAACGCTTGGGAAGAGGCGTGTGTATTAGCTGCGAAGCAAGGAAATCGCATGTGGTCTTTAGAAGAAACGAAAGACCATCTTGAAGCTTTTTTACTATTATTGCAAAAGAAAAAGGCGTGAATAGATCACGCCTTTTTTGTTTGCAAATTTGATGGTGTCTCATTGTGTTGGGGCACTTTTATATACGCTTTTTGAAATTTGTCCATTTGATACTACTTCACCGTTTTGTGTTACTTTTTTATACGTAACCGCTGTTATTTTATCACCAGTTCTACTAACTACTTGAGAAGAAACTTCAACATTTTTACCAGTATTTGTACCAAAAATGCGAGTAGTAATACTACCGCCATTTGAAAATGCTTGAATGTAAATATGATTGCCTGTATTGTTTTTAAATTTTAAATCCGGACCATAATCTGCCACTGCTGCATCTTGCCCAAGTGGTAAATAATTTACGGGCATAGAATGATTGCTTCGAGAAACAATTCCTAAATCTGCTCTTAAAGCTGCGCTATATAAAGTGCTACTAACTTGGCAAACGCCTCCGCCTGCACTTTGTATAACTTTACCTTGTGAAAATACTGCTGCGGATTTATAACCATGGGCAGCATCCGTTACACCAACGCGGCCATTAAAACTAAACGTTTCATCAGGTGCGACAATAACTCCACTTAAAGTATTAGCTGACTTATTTACGTTATAGGACTGGTTTCCATTCCGACCAGCCATTGGAGTTGAATATTCAGCAATTACTTCTTTAATCCCCATTTTCTGTATATCTTCTGTAGAACGCTCAGGTTTTAAGAGTGTAACTGGTAATGTAACGTCCGATGAGCCAGAAGTAATGGCCTGCTGCGTTAAATCAGTTAATTTTCCTTTATCAATTTTTTCTCCATTTTGACTTTGACTAATATTTACTGTAGAGCCTTCAACGCTTAATTCTGCATTAACAGGATTTTTTAATGTGTCATTATATTTATCCTTCATAAAGCTTTCATAAGCAGTTGTATTTAATTGAGCTGTTAATTTATAATCACGTTTTAATTCACCGTTTTCGGCCTGCTTCCGCATTTTGTAACGATTCATTGCGTTTCCTTCTTGTTCTTTAAAGATTTTGTCAATAATATCTTTTTCCTTATAATTTATCCCTAAATCTTTCCATGTGTACGTTTGTTTATCATTTTGGAATATGTAGGTAAGAGATTTTTGATCTAATTCAGTTACCTTTTGATTAATAATTGCTTGAATATCTTTTTTATTTTTTCCATCGAGAGAAATACCTTCAAATGTAGTATTTGGTAATGCAGTAGTATCTAATTGATTATTTAGTTTAGATACATATTGATATCCACCAACACCGCCTACACAAAGTAATATGCTCCCAGTAATTGCAGAACCGATCAGTATTTTACTTAGCTTCATTTATTTCCCCCCAGAAATTTTTGTATAAATATATGTATTACATTTTTTGTATAAAAATGATGAAAATAACATTATGTACGTACTAGTATACTATTATTCCCACTATGTGTGTAATGTTTTTATAAAAAATGTTACACTGCTGTAATAATTGTCTTTTTTTGTCACAATATGCACGAGAAATATGTTGAAAATTATAACAAAAAGGCTGTCTAGAAAGATCTAGCAGCCTTTTTATTATAATTTTTTATGTTCATTTTTATTCGTAACACCGAGATGTTCTTGTAGTGTTGTCGAAATATTATTGACGCTTTTTTCATTTGGAACGTAATAATAAATACCACCTATATATTTATCAGTACCTTCTACTTGCATTTTGTCCATTTTTAAATTGGAATCCATTGAATTTTTGGCAATTGTCATCATATCATCAAAAGTTAAATTTGTTTTTAAGTCTTTATCGACAGCGTCTAATAGGCCACCGATTTTATTAATAGAATTAAGGGAAAGTGCTTTTGCAGCAATAGCTTCTAAAACAAGCTGTTGTCGTTGACCGCGCATATAATCACTATCGATATGACGAGTTCTAGCTAGTGCTAATGCCTCTTCTCCATTTAAATGTTGACGTCCTTTTTTGAGGTGAATTGCATCTGCTTCGTCTTTACTATTTTGTTCTGTAAACTCAACCGGAACATCGACAGTAATACCACCAAGAGAATCGACAATCTTGATAAATGATTTAAAGTTGAATTTTACATAGTAATCAACTGGAACATCTAAAAAGTTCTCTACTGTATCAATTGTGCTGTCCACACCACCGAATACGTGCGCATGTGTAATTTTATCGTATTTATCACGAGATTTAATGTAGACACGTGAGTCACGTGGAATACTCACAAGTTTAACAGATTTATCGTTTTTATTAATTGTTGCAAGTAATAGCGCATCCGTACGAGTTGCTTTTCCATAACTCTTGTCCCTAATATCACTTTCATCAACACCCATAATAAGTACGGAAATGTTGTCAGTCATAGGTTTCACAGCTTTTTCACGTTTGCTGGATTTATCCCCGCGGCCCAGTTCAGAATAGGCATTACTTAATACAGACTTTGCTTTACTGTATATATGGAAGGAGTAACCTCCTGCTCCAAGTGCTATAATCAGTAATGGAATAAGAAGGAACCAGAGTAGGCGTTTTTTCTTTGAGTTTCCTTTTTTGGCTCGGGTGTCTTTGTTCATATCGGATTTCATCATTTTTCTCCTTTAAAACTATCAAAGTGTATACATCTAGAAGCGCATTCAAACACATAAAAAATATTGTACGCTAAATAAAAGCGATTGTACATGTATAAAAAATAGATGTCTTGATTATTTATCCCGTATTAACGGGCAGTAAAACTCCCACCTCAAAGTCCAGTGAATACAATGAAGTTAGGTGGGAGATAACTGCCCGTAAATACCCGATTGGTGAAGGCTAATAATCAGAGTGGGGATAGCCCCACTCTGATTAAAGTTTCACTTTATAAGACATCTATTCGTTATTGTATACAAAAGATAGGGATAAGAAAATGATAAAATTTTACCTAATTACAACATAATGCTTACGATAATTGCAGATAAAATGCTAACGAGAGTAGCTCCATATAGTAATTTAAGGCCAAATCTGGCAACGACGTTTCCTTGTTCTTCGTTTAACCCTTTTACTGCACCTGAAATAATGCCGATAGAAGAAAAATTGGCAAAAGAAACGAGAAAAACAGAAATAATCCCCACTGTACGGGGAGAAAGGCTATTAGAAAGTTTACTAAGGTTCATCATTGCTACAAATTCATTCGTTACAAGCTTCGTTGCCATAATGCTACCAGCTGTGACAATTTCAGAACTTGGTACACCGATAAGGAATGCAACAGGCGCAAATACGTAGCCGATTAATTGCTGGAAAGTAATGCCGAATATAATGAGGAATAGGTCATTAATGCAGCTAATTAATGCGACGAATCCGATGAGCATAGCGCCGACAACGATGGCTACGCGAAAGCCATCTAGAATGTATTCTCCAAGCATTTCAAAAAAACTTTGCTTTTCGCCTTTAATTTCTAAAATATCTTCGTCATCTTTAACGTCGTAAGGATTGATGATGAGTACGATAATAAAACCACTAAATAAATTGAGAACGAGTGCGGTTACTACATATTTAGGCTCGATCATTGTCATATAGGCACCTACGATAGACATAGATACTGTTGACATGGCAGAAGCACAAAGTGTATAAAGACGGTGTTTTGGAATTTGAGCTAATTGCTTTTTAACTGTAATAAAAACTTCTGATTGGCCGACAATGGCAGAGGCGATAGCGTTGTAAGATTCTAATTTCCCAAGACCATTTATTTTGCTAAGGAAGTAACCGATCCAATGAATAAAAAATGGTAGTATTTTGAAATGTTGTAGTATACCAATTAAGACGGAAATGAAGACAATTGGTAATAATACAGTAAGGAAAAATGACATTTCACCTTTATTGGCAAGACCGCCAAATACAAAGTTTATACCATCAGCAGCATACTCGAGTAGCTTTGTAAACAGACTGGAAATGACCCGAATAAGTATGAGGCCGATTTCTGTATTTAATAATAAATAGGTTAAAATCAACTGTATAATAAGCATGATGAAAATTGGTTTAAATTTAATATGTTTCTTATTGTTGCTAGCAATATAAGCAAGGAAGAAAACAACGATAAGTCCCACGAAAAAAGTAATAAATTTCATAGTAAGCCCCCTAAAAGAGATATTCTGCTATATATGTTTTTCATTTCAAGGGAGAATATGCATCTTTGGTAAAGAAAGGAATAGAGAGAGCATGAATATATGTAGAGTGCACCACGTTGCAATTATTTGTTCGAATTATGAACTGTCAAAGGATTTTTATACTCGGATATTAGGTTTAAAAGTGATAAATGAAGTATATAGAAAAGAACGAGATTCTTATAAGTTAGATTTATGTGTAGGGGAAGAGTATCAAATTGAATTATTTTCATTTCCTAGTCCACCTGAGCGCCCCAGTTTTCCAGAAGCAGCTGGACTTAGACATTTAGCATTTGCTGTTACAAATATAGAAGAAGCTGTAAACCATTTAAAACAATGCGGTGTGGAGACTGAAGCGATACGTATGGATGAAATTACGGATAAAAAATTTGTCTTTTTCCAAGATCCTGATGGCTTGCCTTTAGAATTGTATGAGGCTTGAAATTGGTGAATTTTATACAGGGTTGCTTTCAAATAAATGAAGAAACTAAAGTGAAACTTCTTTTTTAAAGGAGGTGTAACTTTAGCTGAGAAAGCTAAAGGACATATGTGGATATTTTAAAATTATTGATGGTAGTTATCCTTATTGCGTTAACAGCATTTTTTGTAGCTGTTGAGTTTGCAATTATTAAGGTACGTAGCAGTCGTATTGATCAACTCGTTAGTGAGAAACGACGAGGAGCATTGGCAGCTAAAAAAGTAACGTCGAATTTAGATGAGTATTTATCAGCATGTCAGTTAGGTATTACAATTACTGCTTTAGGGCTTGGGTGGTTAGGAGAGCCCACTATAAAACATATACTCGAGCCGTTGTTTTTAAAACTACACCTATCTCCTGCAATTGCAAGTACAGTTTCATTTATTATTGCCTTTGCAGTTATTACGTTTTTACATGTTGTCATTGGTGAACTTGCTCCGAAGACGCTCGCTATACAAAGGGCAGAACAAGTTAGCTTATTATTATCGAAGCCGATTATTTACTTTTACCGAGTAATGTATCCGTTTATTTGGGCTTTAAATGGTTCTGCAAGGCTTGTGACAGGGTTATTCGGATTACATCCGGCTTCTGAACATGAAGTTGCTCATTCGGAGGAAGAATTACGATTAATCTTATCCGAGAGTTATGAGAGCGGAGAGATTAATCAAAGGGAATTTAAATATGTAAATAATATTTTTGAATTCGATAATAGAGTCGCAAAGGAAATTATGGTACCTCGTACGGAAGTTGTAGGTTTATATGAGGACGAACCATTTGAAACACATATTAAAATAATCGCACAAGAAAAGTACACGAGATATCCCGTATTTGGTGAAGATAAAGATGAAATTATTGGGATGGTTAATGTAAAGGATTTATTTATTCGTTATATGGATGGTAATCGAGACGAGGGGTGCTCGATTAAGCCATATACAAGACCAGTTATTGAAGTGTTAGAAAATATTCCTATTCATGATTTGCTATTACAAATGCAAAGAAAACGAATTCCATTAGCTGTATTATATGATGAATATGGTGGTACAGCGGGGATTGTTACACTAGAAGATATTTTAGAAGAAATTGTTGGAGAAATCCGAGATGAATACGATGAAGATGAACACCCGCCTATAGAGCATATAAGTGAAGGGTGTAAAATCGTAGAGGGAAAAGTGCTTATTAGTGAAGTAAATGATTTATTTGGCCTACACTTAATCGCTGATGATGTAGATACAATTGGTGGCTGGATTATGGTACAAAAGCAAATCGTTGCTGAAGGAGATATTATTGAAAAACACGGCTTTTCTTTTAAAGTTCTTGAAAAGGATATGCATCAAATTAAACGAGTGGAAATAAAGAAGGTAGAAGAATGATTTTCTATAAATTGTTATCCCGCTATTTGTGGGCAGTAAGACCCCTACTTCAAAATTCAGCGAAAGCGAAGAAGTTAGGTGGGGGATCAAGAAAACCCCCACTGATTAAAGTTTCACTTTATAAAAGATATATAGAAAAATAAATGTTTGCGCTTTCAAAAAAGGTGCTATATAGTGAAGGTGGATACTGAAAAATTCTTCTGAATGATACTCGTTTTTTTAGAGGCGAATTTTTTAGATAAGGATTTAGAATGAAAAGTATAGGTGATGAAAATGATAGCAACGAAGGATATACGTATAGAGAAAGATTTTTTAGGTGAAAAGGAAGTACCGAGTGTAGCTTATTATGGGGTACAAACATTACGTGCTGTAGAAAACTTCCCGATTACAGGATATCGCATTCATCCGTCACTCATTACGGCAATGGCAATTGTGAAAAAAGCGGCGGCACTTGCAAATATGGATACTGGTTACTTAGCTAAAGACATTGGATATGAAATTGCAGAGGCAGCGCAAGAAATTGTTGATGGGAAATTCCATGATCAATTTATCGTGGATCCAATCCAAGGCGGTGCTGGAACTTCTATTAATATGAATACAAATGAAGTAATTGCTAATCGAGCTTTAGAACGTATGGGATGTGAAAAAGGCGAGTATGTGAAAATTAGCCCAAACACGCATGTGAACATGGCTCAATCAACGAATGATGCGTTTCCAACGGGAATTCATATTGCAACTCTTATGATGTTAGAAGAACTTCTTATTACAATGGAAGAACTTCATGCTGCTTTCCGTGCAAAAGCAAAAGAGTTCGACCACGTCATTAAAATGGGACGTACACATTTACAAGATGCTGTTCCGATTCGTCTTGGACAAGAATTTGAAGCGTATAGCCGAGTGCTTGAACGTGATATAAAAAGAATTAAACAGTCTCGCCAACATTTATATGAAGTGAACATGGGGGCGACAGCTGTTGGTACGGGATTAAATGCAAACCCTACGTACATTGAACAAGTGGTTAAACACTTGCGAACATTTAGCGGATTCCCACTTGTTGGTGCAGAGCATTTAGTTGATGCAACGCAAAACACAGATGCATACACAGAAGTATCTGCGGCATTAAAAGTATGTATGATGAATATGTCTAAAATTGCAAATGATCTTCGTATTATGGCATCTGGTCCACGTGTTGGATTGGCGGAAATTCAATTACCAGCTCGCCAACCAGGTTCATCTATTATGCCAGGTAAAGTAAATCCTGTTATGGCAGAAGTAATTAATCAAGTTGCTTTCCAAGTAATTGGTAATGATCATACAATTTGCTTAGCATCAGAAGCAGGACAATTAGAGTTAAACGTAATGGAGCCTGTACTCGTATTTAATTTAATTCAATCTATTAGTATTATGAATAACGGATTCCGTGTATTCCGTGAATATTGTATTAAAGGAATTACAGCAAATGAAGAATTGCTGAAGCAATATGTAGAGAAAAGTGTTGGAATTATTACAGCGGTGAACCCTCATATTGGTTACGAAGTAGCATCTCGTATTGCACGTGAAGCAATTGAAACAGGAAAATCTGTTAGGGAGCTATGTTTAGAACATGGTGTACTGACAGAAGAAGAATTGGATATTATTTTAGATCCATTCGAAATGACGCATCCTGAAATTGCTGGAGCTTCTTTATTAAAGAATAAGAAGATGTAATATGAATAAAACACCGATCCATTTGGATCGGTGTTTTATTTTTAAAAGATATTAAATACAGCGTTTAATTGAAGTAAGCTAATAATAGCTAAGAAGATTAAACTGTATTTCATCGCTGTTTTAAATAGGGCAGACTCTTTACCAACTAGTCCAACTGCTGCACAAGCAACGGCTACAGATTGTGGTGAAACCATTTTTGCCATTGTACCACCTACTACGTTTAATGCAACAAGAGTAGAAGGAACGATATTTAATTGATCTGCAGTTACTGCTTGAAGCGGTGCGAATAATGAACCACTTGATACTACTGAACCTGTAATGAATACGCCAATCCATCCTAAGATTGGAGAAAGAATTGGGAATGCATTACCAGTAGAAGAGAATGCCAGTCCAAGTGTAGATGACATACCAGAGTAGTTCTCTACGTAAGCTAAAGCGATAACGCTACAGATTGTATATACTGGAGCTTTTAGTTCTTTCATTGTTTCTACTATTAATTCTTTAACCATTTTACCTTTTACGCGGTAAACGATAAGTGAAACAATAATTGCTAATACGATTGCAGTAGTTGTAGATGAGAATACATCAAACTTGAAAACAGCCGCGAAAGGTGTATCAGCTTTTGTAATTGGTGTAGTTTTCATAACAGCATTATGAAGACCAGGGAACTGAATGTTAAATACTAAGTTTGCTAGTGCGCCATCCGGAGCAAATAAAGCTTTAATTGGTTTTAAATTAAAGATTGTTACGAATGCAGTTAAGAATACGAATGGAGACCAAGCATATAAAATTTGATTGAATGTATGAGATTCTTGTTTTTCTTGTTTTTCTTCTGTAGAAGAAGATTTTGGTTGCCAAACACGTAAGAATAATGCTAGAGAAACCATACTTACAACGGCTGCGAAAATATTAGTAAGTTCTGCACCTAAGAAGTAAGTCACAAGGAACTGAGTTATAGCGAAAGAAAAACCACTTACAAGAATACCTTGCCAAGTTTCTTTAATACCTTTAATTCCATCAACCATTGAAACAAGTAAGAAAGGTAAAACAATACTAATGAATGGTAAAATAAGAACAGTTTGACGACCGATAGTTAATGCGTCTAGCTCAGTTAATTGTGCTGGTACTGTAACTGGAATACCCATAGCACCCATAGCACCACCAGCGATGTTAGCTACTAAACAAATACCTGCTGCTTTTAATGGATTAAAGCCCATACCCACAAGTAATGCAGCTGTAATAGCAACTGGAACCCCTAAACCAGCTGCGCCTTCTAAGAAAGCACCGAAAGAATAAGCGATTAATAATACTTGTAAACGTTGATCATTTGTAATGCTTGAAATACTATCACGAATGATGTTGAATTGCTCTGTTTTAACAGTTAATTTGTAAAGGAAAATTGCTGCGATAACGATAGTACAAATTGGATAAAATCCAGATAAAACACCGAATCCGGCAGATGCTACAGCTACGGTTGCTGGCATTTTATAAACGAATATAGCAAGAATAATAGCGACAATCACACTGTAAAGACCAGCCATGTAACTTTTCATTTTCAGTCCCATTAAACAAATGATGAAGCAGAAAATTGGAAGTGCTGCGATTAGTGCAGATAACCAAATATTGTTTAATGGGTCATAAATTTGTGTCCAAGTACTCATAATAATGACAACTCCTATCTATTTTATGTGAAGAAATTCACATTATTTGTGAAACAATTCACAATCAACTTACATGCTTAGTATATTCTCCTTCAACACTATTGTCAACGTAAAAAAGTATAATTATTCCATAATAGTATTAAAAGAAATACTTTGTTCATAAAGTAGACAAAAAGCAAACTCAAATAGATTTGAGTTTGCTTTTTGAAGTTATTTCTATATTGTTTTATTTGTTCGTATATCATTAATCTTATATGTTAGATGACGTCTTTGCATTAAGTATATAGGATGTTGAAATTTGATAGGTGTCACATGCTGGTCTGAGTTGATCTAGTAAGAAAGAGAAACCAAATGCATTTAATAGGAAGTTTTGAATAACAGTCTGAGCAAGTACAATACGAATTAAAACAACAATAAGTCAATTTTTAATATTACATTATCTTTTTTTACTGAAAATTCCTTTTAGCATAACAAAGAGGTTAAATATAACCCAAATACGTTACGATAGGTTATCAATTATAGACGGTATTTTACAATATCGTTACTGTACGTTGCAGTGAGGTGAAAATATAACAAAAAGCTTGATAAAACAACGTTTGTAAGCAAAGTATTCATAGCCCTTACTTTTGCTTTTTCATTATATCATATAGTATAATATTCAAAATCAGCAAGGAATTTTTCCTGAATTCTTTCCTGATAAAGGTGGAAAAAATTTTCAGCATTATAGGTTGATAAAGTTATGTCGTAACAGGAAATATAAGAACAGATATATAAATAAATAAAAAGAAAATAAAAACGAAAATGAGGGGAACTTTATGAGCCAAAATCAATTCGAATGTCGTATTTCAGAAGAAGATGTACAAATGTTAAGAGCGTTAGCGCATCCGTTACGCTTACGCCTAGTAATGGAACTAATGCAACGTGGAACTTGTAATGTAACACAATTACAGGAAGTGTTAGAAATTCCACAATCAACGGTTTCACAACATTTAACGAAATTAAAACAAAATAAAGTAGTGCGCTTTGAAAGACGAGGACTAGAAGTGTATTATCAAATTCATAATGATAAAGTAAGTGAAGTTGTAAAAACATTATTTTCTTAAAATTTGAATATTATGGAAAAAGACGTGTGGGATATACGTCTTTTTTTATTTGTCAGAAAGGTGATATGAGAGTAAATGTTAGCACGTAAGGAAGAAAAGGTTATCAATTAACATGTTGTTATATGGAATATATTCTAAAGGGAAAAGAAAAGATAGAAAGGAGTGTAGTAAGGAAAAGGAGGAATAGTAGTATGGATGTAAAACGTGTGAAACAAATCTTATCTTCTTCAAGTAGCATTGACGTTACATATGAGGGCGTACCAGTATGGATTGAGAGCTGTGACGAGCAGAGTGGAGTTGCTCAAGTGTATGATGTATCTAATCCTGGAGAAAGCGTTCACGTGAACGTGACGGCTTTAGAGGAGAAGTAATAGAAAAGACGCTTCTAAATGTTTAGAAGCGTCTTTTTTGTATTATTCCATCATACTTGCAACTTTTTTAGAGCAGAGAAGAAGTACAATTCCTAGGACGATAACGATAATACCGATACTTGCAAATACTTCAAGATAACCTAATGATTGTGTAAAGGAAGCAAGTTTACCAGCTAACCAGTTAGCCATACCTGAACCAGCTAACCATACACCCATTAGTAATGATGCTAATTTAACAGGTGCAATTGCACTTACCATTGATAGACCGATTGGTGATAAGAATAGTTCGCCAATTGTATGGAACATATAAGTGATAACGATGAATAATAAGTTTGCTTTAACAGTTATATCAGCTTCAGTACTTCCAGTTTTTAGAACCGCTAATGTTAAAACAAGGTAACCTATACCTAGTAAAATCATACCAAATGCCATTTTTGTTGGTACTTTTAAATCGCCACGTTTTGATTTAGAAAGTTTTAACCATAGCATAGATACGAATGGTGCAAGTAGTACGATGAATGCTGGATTAACGGATTGGAACCAAGATGTTGGAACTTCCCATCCGAAAATTGTACGATCAACAAATTTATCTGTATAAAGTGTTAAAGAACTACCAGCTTGTTCAAAGCCTGCCCAGAAGAATACAACGAAACAAGTTAAAATTACAATTGCCCAAGTGCGATTTTTTTCTTGTTTTGTTAAAGGTTTCTTTTCGATTGCAGGTTGATTTTTTGTTTTTTTACCAACAACTGTTGTTCCTGCTGTACCAAGGTAGCGAGGAGCTAATAAGTTGAAAACAATTTGTCCAATAATCATACCGATACAAGCTGCTAAGAATCCATATTTATATCCCATAACCATAACGCCATCAACGCTTGTTTTAAAGAAATCTTCTGCTAAAAATCCACAAATAAGTGGAGCGAAGAAAGCACCTACGTTAATACCCATATAGAAGATAGTAAATGCACTGTCACGACGTGAATCATTTTCGTCATACAATTCACCTAACAGTGTAGAAATATTTGGTTTGAAGAATCCATTACCAATAACTAATAGTACTAATCCAAGGAATAGTCCTGTTTTTGTATTCATGGAGAATAGTACAAAGTTACCAATCGCCATAATAATTCCGCCGAGAGTAATGGCATGACGTCTTGTAATATAATGATCCGTTAGCCATCCGCCTATAATTGGCATGAAATATACTGCTGCTGTAAAAGTACCATATAATTGCACTGCGACTGCCTTATCAAATCCTAATCCGCCACTAACGGCAGCAGTTGTTAAATAAAGAACTAAAAGGCCACGCATTCCATAATAACTAAATCTTTCCCACATTTCTGTTAAGAACAACAAATATAATCCTGGTGGATGTTTTTTTGGTGATTGTTGTTCTCCAGCTTTTTCTAATTTTAAAGCTGCATCCATTTTTGTTTCCCCCTAATCCTGTATAACGGATATTTATGTAATTATTTTAATTCGCAAAATATTTAGAAGTCAATAGAATTATATGGAAATAGAAAGAAAATTTCTAGAAAAGTTCTATTTTTCTTCAACCGTTACTGTATTTTGCCCTGAAAACGAGATGATAAGCGTTTTCAAATGTAATAATTGAATTCTAAAAGAAAATAAAATAATGATTAATCAGAAAGTTTAGATTAAAAAATTTATTCCGATATAGAGAAAATATATTCTATTTACTTTTATAATATAACATATTGGGAATAAAAATACAAAATGAAATAATGTGACACTTCAGTGAAATGAAAAAACCAGCTCCGTAGAAGGGAGCTGGTTAGAGGTGTATTATTTAACAAAGCGTTTTTCAATGTCATCTAGTAGTAGGTTAGCAGCCATTACACCACCAGCTGTATTCCAAATAACGTCGTCAACTTTGTATGCTGTACCATTTTTTACTGCATTTAAATTTTTAAATAGAGGATCATTGATATATTCTTTTTCTAATTCAGAGCCTTTTTTCTCGTTTCCTTTATCAAATGTGAAGTAGAATAATACATCGCCATCCATTGCTGAAATACGTTCTTTAGATACGTTACGTTCTGCAAAGTCATCTTTATTTTGATCACCAGGACGTTTAAATCCAAGTTCTTTTAAAACAACACCAGAGAATGTATCGCCATGATAAATACGAACATCACCAGGCATGAAGCGAACCATAGAGATTTCTTGATTTACTTTATCGCCTAGTTTTCCTTTTAATTCTTTTGTACGTTTTTCGTAATCAGTTAAAACCTTTTGACCTTCTTTTTCTTTATTTAATGCTTTTGCATAAAATTTGAAGTTATCTTTCCATTCACCACGTAGCGTCTCAGAGAACACAGTAGGTGCAATTGCTGTTAGTTGCTCGTACACTTTTTCGTGACGCATTTTGTTACCGATAATTAAGTCTGGTTTTAAAGAAGCGATTGTTTCCACGTTTACTTGTCCTTCATCACCAACAACTTTTACATCTTTCATTTTATCTTTAATATGTGGATACCATGGATCCCCAGTCCAAGATTTTACAGCCCCAACTGGTTTCACACCTAGTTCAAGTAAAGCTTCAGTTCCTTCATTTGTTAAAATGACTACACGTTTTGGATTAGCAGGAACTTCTGTTTTACCCATTGCGTGTTCCACCGTAATCATTTCTTTTTTTGTATCTTCTTTTGTTTCCTCTGTCGTATTTGATTTTCCACAAGCACTTAAAAGTAATGAAAAGGCTAGTAAAAATACAAATACTGTAAACGATTTCTTTCGTGTTAAATTCATTATGTACCCCCTACATACTGAGAAGTTTTTTCAATAGCAAGCATGATATTAAGCTTTTATCTTTTGATTGTCAATACATATCAATGAAAATAGTTCTCATTATCGTTGACAATGAGAATTAAGTTGAAATACACTTACAACGTATCATTATACATTGAAGGGGAAACGCTGCATGTTATTAAAAACAAATCAAGCAAAATGGATTGGATTATTTGTTGGAATCATTGCAGTCATTATTTGTATTTGGGGAAGTATTATTTTCGGATATACAAATACGAGCTGGAAATTAGCGTTAGATGCTTTTTTTCATTTTAATGGTTCCAATGAACATATTATTATTCAAAATGTGCGTTTACCAAGGGCATTAATTGCAGCTAGTGTTGGTGCTAGTTTAGCCATTGCCGGTTGTCTTATGCAAACTTTAACGAAGAATCCACTTGCTTCTCCAGATTTTATTGGATTAAATTCAGGTGCTGCTTTCTTCATAGTTGTAGCAATTGTTATTTTTTCCGTGACATCATTATCAGCTTTCACGTGGATTGCCTTTTTAGGGGCAGCAATTGCAGCTGTGCTTGTATTTGCTTCTAGTTCTTTAGGAAAAGAAGGGACGACGCCTCTTAAGTTAACGTTAGCAGGGGTCGCAATTAGTGCGTTATTTTCATCATTAACGCAAGGATTACTTGTGTTAAATGAAAAAGCGCTTGAAGAAGTACTGTTTTGGCTTGCCGGATCTGTGCAAGGAAGAAAGTTAGAAATTTTACAATCTGTATTCCCATATTTATTAGTAGGCTGGATCGCATCTCTTATGATGGCAGGGAAAGTAAATACATTAATGATGGGGGAAGACGTTGCAAAAGGACTTGGACAAAGAACGATTTTAATGAAATCATTCGTACTATTTATTATTGTCCTGTTGTCTGGTGGTTCAGTTGCAGTCGCTGGTCCGATTGGGTTTATTGGTATTGTTACTCCGCATTTTGCCAGATTTCTTGTTGGAGTAGATCACAGGTGGAGAGTACCGTATAGCGGATTGTTAGGTGCAATACTATTAATCTTAGCTGATATAGCAGCAAGATATGTCATTATGCCACAAGAAGTACCAGTAGGGGTTATGACAGCGTTTATCGGGGCACCATTCTTTATTTATATTGCACGTAAGAGAGGGCTTAGCAAATGAAGAAGTATATTCCGTTTCGTATAGGAAAAGGCGGGCTCTCGTTTTTAATGTATAAACGAGCTTGTCTCGTCTTATTCAGTTTACTAGTTGTTTTAATAGGATTATTTTTTGCGAGTGCAGGTATGGGAGACATGAAAATTCCTCCGTATGATGTATGGCAAGCGATTACTGGAAATGGCGATGCGATGTCAAATATGGTTGTAAACAAGTTTCGTATGCCGCGTATTTTGATTGCCATCCTTGTAGGAATCGCACTTGCTGTAGCAGGATGTATTTTACAGGGTCTCGTTCGAAATCCACTTGCTTCACCTGATATCATCGGGATTACAGGTGGTGCAAGTGTTGCAGTTGTATTATTTTTAGCTATATTCAGTGATAAAAATAATGCGCTAACCGTAAGCATTCATTATATGCCGTTAGCAGCCTTCGCTGGGGCAACGATTGTAGCGCTTTTTGTATATTTATTTGCATGGAGAAATGACGGATTATCACCGATTAGTCTTGTTTTAATTGGTGTTGGTTTTTGGGCATTAACGAAAGCGGCAACGACTTTGTTTATGTTGTTAGCGCCAATTTATCAAGCGAGTCAAGCGAATGTATGGATTACAGGTACTGTTTACGGCTCTTCATGGCAAAACGTTATGGTGCTTGCGCCGTGGGTTCTCATTTTAACGGTAATATCATTTATAGCTGCTAGACATTTAAATGCACAAGAGCTAGGGGATGATATTGCGGTAGGACTTGGTGTTCCTTTAACGAAGTCACGCGTATTCATGTTATTACTGAGTACAGCTTTAATTGGTGGCGCAGTTGCCTTCGCCGGAGGAATTGGGTTTGTCGGTTTAATGGCACCTCATATTTCACGAAGACTAGTTGGTTCTTTATACGGTGCATTACTCCCAGTTGCGGCTATTGTTGGTGCAATTTTAGTACTTGCTGCAGATTTAATTGGGCGTACAGTTTTCACACCACTTGAAATTCCAGCAGGGGTATTTACATCAGCAATTGGTGCACCTTATTTTATTTATTTACTTTATAAAAGTCGGAATTCATAAAGGGAGATGAATATGCAAAAAGCATTGGAGACGAAACGTTTGACGTTGTCTTATGGTGAAACAATTATTATTGATGAGTTGAATTTAGAAATTCCAAAAGGCGAAATTACAATTTTTATCGGTTCTAACGGTTGCGGGAAATCAACTTTATTACGTTCACTAGCTAGATTATTAAAGCCAACAACTGGTGACATTTTGTTAGATAATCAAGCCATTCAAAGTATGCAAACGAAGCAAATTGCTCGTCAAATGGCAATTTTACCGCAAGGACCGCAAGCGCCAGAAGGACTTACAGTATTGCAGCTTGTAAAGCAAGGGCGTTATCCATATCAAACATGGCTGAAGCAATGGTCAGAAAAAGATGAAGAAATGGTACAAAAAGCACTTGCAGCAACAGGTATGACAGAATTTGCTGAGCGTGATGTGCATGCTCTTTCAGGTGGACAACGTCAACGTGCTTGGATTGCAATGACGCTTGCACAAGATACAGATATCATTTTACTGGATGAGCCTACTACATATTTAGATATGACTCACCAAATTGAAGTGCTAGATTTATTATTTGAATTAAATGAAACAGAACAAAGAACAATTGTTATGGTATTACACGATTTAAATTTAGCATGCCGTTATGCAGACAATATTGTAGCCATTCAAGATAAACAAATATATGCACAAGGTAAGCCAGAAGAAGTAGTAGATGAGAAGCTAGTACGTGATGTGTTCCGAATGGAATGTCAAATTAGTACGGATCCGTTATTTGGGACGCCACTTTGTATTCCGCATGGAAAAGGAAGACGTGTACGTAAAGAGGTCGCTCAGGCAATGAGATAATAAAAAAGTCGATGATGATTCATCGTCTTTTTTATTTTTCGCAAGAGAATAGTAGGAAGAGGGGAATTCGTAAACGTCGTTCATATTCTTCTTCGCTCTGAAAATAAGTTTGATTTGGTGTAGCTTCTTTTATATTTGTAATCGTAAATCCAGCTTGTTGTAATAATGTAAAATATTCTTCCGTTGTACGATGATATTTAATAACTTCTTGATCAATCCAAGGTTCAACGCGTTTTCCCATTTTAAAATAATCATCGACGAGCCAGCTTGTTCTTTTTCCGCTCGTTTGCAAGCTTTCAAATGAAGAAGTAATAACAGGGTGTTGAACACTAAAAGTAAAGGTTCCATTTGTTTTTAAAGCTTCGTACACATTTTGAAAAATGATAGGAAGATATTCAATATAATGTAAGGCGAGTCTAGACGTTACTAAATCAAAAGTAGAAGGAGGGTATGTGTAGTCTTTGAGGTTTAAACAATGGACGGTTCCATTTTTATTTTCTAGTTGTTTTTTAGCTTTTTCATACATAAGTTCGGAGCCTTCAATACCAGTGTAAGAATGGCAGCCATTCTCTAATAATTCCTCGCCAAACTTGGCGTCACCGCAGCCTAAATCGAGGATTTTCTTTCCTTTCACATCACCAATGAGTTGAAAGAAGGCTGGTTTTTCAAGTGATTCATTTGGGCTATTTTCTCGGTATCTTCGTTTCATATATTGTTCAAAAAATGCTTCGTTATTATATACATCAGATTCAGTAAATGCCATGATTGAAGCCCCCTTAAATATTTTTTTTATTCTACCAAATATGAAAAGTAAATGATAGATTTCTTGTAATGAATCATATATAATCTAGAATTGTAAGCGGTTACTTTAAACTATTTTTCTATAATAAATTCTAAAAACGTGTTAAGCTAGTAGAGGGATTATTAGAACTATTAAGACAATAATCCGCTTACATGAACGATGGGAGGCTTCACAATGTCTAGTAAAACACTTGCGAAATTTTTAGAAGAAAATTTAGAGGATTTAAAATCAAAGGGGCTTTATAACGTAATTGATCCGCTTGAGAGTTCAAATGGACCGATCATTACAATTGGCGGAAAAGAATATATTAACTTATCTTCAAACAACTATCTTGGATTAGCAACAGATAGCCGTTTGCAAGAAGCAGCAATTGGTGCAATTCATAAGTACGGCGTTGGAGCAGGAGCTGTTCGTACAATTAACGGTACTTTAGATTTGCATATTAAATTAGAAGAGACAATTGCAAAGTTTAAACATACAGAAGCAGCAATTGCTTACCAATCAGGATTTAACTGTAATATGGCAGCGATTTCAGCCGTTATGGATAAAAATGATGCGATTCTTTCAGACGAATTAAACCATGCTTCTATTATTGATGGTAGTCGTTTATCAAGAGCGAAAATCATCGTTTATAAACATTCTGATATGGAAGATTTACGCCAAAAAGCAATCGCAGCGAAAGAATCAGGTCTTTACAATAAATTAATGGTAATTACAGACGGTGTCTTCTCAATGGATGGAGATGTTGCAAAATTACCAGAGATTGTTGAGATTGCAGAAGAATTAGATTTAATGACATATGTAGACGATGCACACGGTTCAGGTGTACTTGGAAAAGGTGCAGGAACTGTAAAGCATTTCGGTCTATCTGATAAAGTTGATTTCCAAATTGGTACATTATCAAAAGCAATTGGGGTAATTGGTGGATATGTAGCAGGGAAACAAAACTTAATTGACTGGTTAAAAGTTCGCTCACGTCCATTCTTATTCTCCACAGCATTAACACCAGCTGATGCAGCTGCATGTATGCGATCAATTGAAATTTTAATGGAAAGCACAGAGTTACATGATCGTCTCTGGGAAAATGGCCGCTATTTAAAACAAGGGTTAAAAGAACTTGGCTTTAACATTGGAGAAAGTGAAACGCCAATTACACCTTGTATTATTGGTGACGAAGTATTAACACAAGAATTTAGTAAACGTCTAAATGAAGAAGGCGTATATGCAAAATCTATCGTGTTCCCAACTGTAGCTAAAGGAACAGGCCGCGTTCGTAATATGCCTACAGCAGCTCATACGAAAGAAATGTTAGATGAAGCAATTCGTAAGTATGAAAAAGTAGGAAAAGAAATGGGCATCATTTAAGTAACGACATCTTTTGAATAGCTTGCAAATGAGGAGTGGGGAAAATGAAAAAAATTCTAGTAACCGGTTCTTTAGGGCAAATTGGTTCTGAATTAGTAATGAAACTTCGTGATGTATACGGTGCATCAAATGTTATTGCAACAGATATTCGTGAAACAGATAGTGAAGTAGTAACGTCTGGTCCATTTGAAACGTTAGATGTAACAGATGGACAAAAACTACATGATATCGCAAAGCGTAATGAAGTAGATACAATTATTCATTTAGCAGCTTTACTTTCAGCAACAGCAGAAAAAAATCCGTTATTTGCTTGGAATTTAAATATGGGTGGACTTGTAAATGCATTAGAAGCAGCTCGTGAATTAAACTGTAAGTTTTTCACGCCAAGTTCTATCGGTGCATTCGGTCCATCAACACCGAAAGATAATACGCCACAAGATACAATTCAGCGTCCTACTACGATGTATGGGGTAAACAAAGTAGCAGGAGAATTACTATGTGATTATTATCATCAAAAGTTTGGCGTTGATACGCGCGGTGTACGTTTCCCTGGTTTAATTTCTTACGTAGCTCCTCCAGGAGGCGGAACAACTGATTATGCGGTTGAAATTTATTATGAGGCGATTAAAAAAGGCACATACACCTCATACATTGCAGAAGGAACATACATGGATATGATGTATATGCCAGATGCTTTACAAGCGATCATTTCATTAATGGAAGCTGATCCAAGTAAACTTGTGCATAGAAACGCGTTCAATATTACAGCAATGAGCTTTGAGCCAGAGCAAATCGCAGCATCAATTCGTAAACACATCCCGACGTTTACAATGGATTACGCTGTAGATCCTGCTCGTCAAACAATCGCTGATAGCTGGCCAAACTCTATTGATGCAACAGCAGCAATGAAAGAGTGGGGCTTTAAAGCAGAATACGATTTAGACAAAATGACAACTGACATGTTGGCTAAGTTAAAAAAAAAGCTCACAGCTGAGTTAGTGATGAATTAATAGGAAGGGTCGATTCTTAGGAATCGACCCTTTTATTTGTATTTTAGGAATATACAAATAATTACAAGTGTGATAGAATAAGTTAATTTTTGCATAAAGGGGAGAGAAACAATGGAGAAATGGGAGTTAGCAAAGGGAATTTATAATACGTCACGTTTAACAGGAACATTTAAACTTCGATCAGGACAAGTATCAAATCAATACTTTGATAAGTACTTATTTGAATCTAATCCAGTACTGTTATTAGAAATTGCTAAACAGTTGAAAGAGCTCATTCCCTCTGATACAGAAGTACTCGCAGGTTTAGAAATGGGAGGAATTCCAGTAGCAACAGCATTATCTTTACAAACAGGTATACCAGTTGTATTTGTAAGAAAAGAAGCGAAGAAGTACGGTACATGTAAGTTAGCAGAAGGCGTTAATATTGCTGGGAAAAATGTTTGTGTTGTTGAGGATGTTATTACGACAGGTGGTCAAATATTATTAAGCACGAAAGATTTAAGAGAACTAGGTGCGAAAGTACATCATGTTCTAGGTGTAATTGAACGAACGAAAGAGGGAAAAGACAACTTATTAGAAGATGGCTTACAACTACATTCTTTATTTACAATGGATGAGTTAATTGAAGGAGAAAAGCAACATGCAAAGAGTTGACGTTGTATATGCACTAATACATGATGAAGAAACAGATAAAATATTAATGGTACATAATATAGAACAAAACGTTTGGTCACTGCCGGGTGGGGCTGTTGAAAAAGGTGAAATATTAGAGGAAGCACTAATAAGAGAAGTGAAAGAAGAGACAGGTTTAACTGCCGTGGCAGGTGGACTTGTTGCGATCAATGAAAAATTCTTTGAAGAATCAGGGAATCATGCGATACTTTTTACATTCCGAGCAAATGTAGTAAAAGGTGAACTGATTGCGGGAGATGAAGAAGAAATTTCTGCAATAGAGTGGGTGAATCGAACGATCGCAAATGAACGATTCCCATTCTACGATGGCGGATTCGAGGCATTATTAGAAGTAGCCATTCCATATAAGTTTCAATCAGAAACAAAGTGATTGAAAGAAAAAACAGGAGCGACAACGCTCCTGTTTTTCTATTCAATCGTCTTCAGTAGTAACTTTTTCAATAGTGGTTTAATCTTCAGACGTAAATCTTCAGCATGATTTGCAACTAAGAAGTGATGGTTATAAATGTTCTTCATTAATTGATAAGTGGCTTCTTTCGCTTCGCCTTCTTCGATGAAGATTCCGATTACTTCCATACCACTTTTACGAGCAAGTTTGACAGCTTCATGCGTATCTAAAATACCGTCTTGTTGATAGTCTAGCGCAGAAGGCTCACCGTCTGTAAAGACAAGTAAGAATTTATGTTTTTCTGGTCTTTTTGCAAGCTTTTCAGAAACGATACGAATAATATATCCGTCGCGGTTATCTTCTTCTTCGCGAAGCTGCATAATTTCTGGACCGACGTTTGGTAACGTTGAGTTTTTATACGTTACAACTTCATGGATAACGTTTGGCTTATCCTCAGGCTTAGCACTAGAAGCATCTTCCCAAAATCCACTAATGGCGTGCGGGATTTTTAAAGATTTCAATGCTTCATGGAATAGGACCACACTCTTTTTCGTTTCTTCCATTTTGTTATACATAGAACCAGAGCAGTCCACTAGTAGTTGGAATGCAACGTCAAGTTCTTGTGATTCTTGTCCTTTTTTATAAAACATGCGCGGCTGCTTTTCAGTATAAATACGAAGGAATTTCTTACGAAGTCTTCCGTAATATTTATCACTATTTGCATTCGTTTTATTTTCAATCGTTTTTTCGATAATTTTCTTTAATTCTTTTACATCTTTATTAACGACTGATTTGATAGCTTGGTAATCCTTTTTTTCATCAGGATTTGATTTGCGAGCTTCTTTAAATATATGAGAAGCACCAACGTTATACTTACCGTATGCAGCCTCGTTTTGGCTAGAAGCGTGTGAAGCTCTTGCTTCTTCTGTATCAGCGCCATCAAAGTTGGATTGTGTACTCTTTTGAGAAGTACCTTGTACAGAACCAAGTGCTTGGTCGCCATCTTCTGATTCACGAGCAGTATCGCCCATCATATTTGTTTTTGTTCCGCTTTCTAAATCAAAGCGTAAAAAGTTCTCGTGTTCATTGTTTTTATTTTCACGGTGCCATGTCGAGAAGCTTTCATCCATTTTGTTTTTGTTATCATCGTCATCTAGGAGCTGCGTATCATCATTTGCTAATTTTTCAGCGCGACTGTCTTTCTCATCTGCAATCACAGATAAATAAAGCGGAGCATGTCCGAAATAATTATTAAGCATATCATTTTCAAGAAGTCCTTCTAAACGATAGCGAATTTTTTCAACGATATACATAATGTCTTCTGTATTACGAGCTTGGAATGTTTCATGCAAAATTGCTTCAATTTGCTCGAAATATTCATTATTAAACATTTCATATTTATCGCTCGTTAATGAAAGATAGCAGAGACAAAATAGACGATCACCGTGATAGTTACGAACACGATTGATTTCATTTTGTGAACCAAAGTAATTGCGATACATTTCTTTTCTTCTTTTAAAAACATGCTTTGTGCCAGGGCGTAAGTTTTTTACGATTTCCTCAACACGTAAATCTTCTAATAGAACAAATAATTGTGTTAAAAACTTTTTTAAGGGTGATTCTTGTAATTCAATCGCATAAGAACGAATTAAAGTCATGTCCGAGTAATGTTTATTACCAAGTGCTTTTAAAAACACTTCGCTTTTTAATCCGATTACTGTATCCTCTTCTTTTCGATCATCCCAAAAGTGACTAATGACAACCTTTTTTTCAATTTCGTCGTAGTATGCTTTATAGCCATACTCAAGGTAGGCATCGTCTTCTTTTAGAAGAGCATACATTAAGTTTTCCATTTGTAGAAACAGCGACGCATCAATTTTTTTGTCACTAAAAATTTGTCTCATGAATTATCCCTCAAAGAAATAACTTTCTGCTAATTCACGGACAGTCATTTGTTCTGTTTCATCGTTTAATTTTGCGATAATACTACGTTCAATTGCACGCATAACAGGAATATATACACCTAAATCACATGCGTCGATAATGCCACGAATACTTGCTGCTTCTTCACTTACACGTCCATCACGAGCTAAAGGCATAAGGTCGCTTGCAAATGCAACGAACTTTTCAATTGTTGCAACATCATTTAATTTTGATTCAGATAGTAATAGTTCTTTTAATGTGTCACCTTGAATGTATGGAACTTCAATAATAACGAAACGGTTTTTTAATGCTTCGTTTAGTTCACTTGTTCCAACGTAACCTTCATTAATTGCTGCAATTACACGATACTCGTCATCGCCATATACAACCTCTTGTGTAAATGGATTTGTAATCATTTTACGGTAATCTAATGCACCGTGAAGAAGTGGTAACGTTTCAGGTTTTGCCATATTGATTTCATCAATATATAGGAAATGACCGTTCTTCATTGCTTTCATAAGAGGGCCGTTAACGAATGTAACTTCAGATGCGCCATCTTTCGTTTGTAGTGTGTTGTATCCTAAAATACCTTCTACATCTAGGTCAACAGAACAGTTAATGCTATGCATTGGTTTTTGGAATAAAGAAGAAAGAGTTTCAGCTAGTACTGTTTTACCACTACCAGTCGGCCCTTTTAATAGAATGTTTTTGCCAAGAAGAAGCGCTGTAATAGCATCTTCAATAATGCTGTTATCAGATGCTTTATATATTTTCTTTCCAATTAAATGTGCATTTTCACCAGCTTCTTGTTTATTTTTTTCGTGAATGGTTGAGAGCTGTTGTTTTAAATCAGCATGTATATGAAATTGTTCTAACATGTATTTCCCACCTAACATTATTTTCATAAAGTAATACATCTTATGATAACTTGTTTTAATATGGTATGCAAAGAAAAGGAGAGAGGGGAAATGGAAAAGAAAAAGCAATCAATGTTACATTGATTGCTTACAGTAAAGGCGAAATGAGTCGCATGAAAGACTCTAATATTCGTTTTTTGATACTTCTTTTTTGGAATGCGTTCCATTTAATTTCAGTGGAATGCTTAAAGTCGTCTTCAAAATCATGTTTAATATCATGAACGGTTTCTGATTCATATAGTACGCTAATAAGTTCATAATTTAATTCAAAGCTGCGTACGTCCATATTTGCCGTTCCAATTGTCGCGATCTTATCATCAACGAGTACAATTTTTGCATGCATAAAACCATCTTTATAACTATAAATGGAAGCACCAGCTTTTAAAAGCGGAGTGAAGTAGGACTGAGATGCTTGATCACTAATAATACTATCACTTTTACCAGGATATAAAATGCGTACATCTATGCCAGATATTGCACTTAAACGTAATAATGTTAAAGTTTCTTGATCTGGAATAAAGTAAGGTGTAGCGATCCAAATCGATTTTTTTGCAGATCCCATAACAGCTAATAATGTATTGCGAATGCTTTTATCATCTGAGCTTGGTCCGCTCGCTACAATTTGCACAGCACCTTCTGCATGTGAAATTTCTTTACCTGGGAAGTATTGTCTATTCATAAATTGATCCCAAGAATAAGTATTCAACCCACTAGATGCATAGAGCCAATCCTCTAGAAAGATTGCTTGTAATTTATATAACGCTTTCCCTTCTATTTTTAAATGGCTATCACGCCAAATGGGGAATTTTTTTGAACGACCAAGATATTCATCACCGACGTTGAGTCCACCAGTAAAACCGATTTCTCCATCTACAATAACGATTTTACGGTGGTTACGATAATTGACTGTTTCAAGTAACCAAGCTGAAAAAATAGGGTCAAATTCTACAATTTCGATCCCAGCTTCTTTCATAGGTTTTAAAAAGCGTCTTCTTAAAGTGTTACTTCCGAGTCCGTCATAAAGAAAGCGTACAATAACACCAGATTTTGCTTTTTTTATTAAAGCATCTCGAACTTTCGTACCAATCTCATCAGATTTATAAATATAGTATTGAATATGTATGTGATGTTTTGCTTGCTCGATAGCTTGTAAAATTTCTGAGAATGTTTGATCTCCATTTGTTAAAAGTTTTGTCGTCGTTCTATCTGCGGCAGGCCCGCCTCCAAATTTTTGTACGACTTCTGTTAAATGTACAGAACGTTCATGTAAGGGGACTGTGAGTGCTAATTCTAGTCGTCTTCCTTCTAATATTTCACGGAATAATTTTCTTTGTTCTTCTGAACGATGGAGATGTTTTTTTCTTCTCCAACGGCTACGACCGAAAATAGAGTATAAAAGCACCCCTATAACGGGAAGAAGTGCTAATACTAAAAACCACGCTAAGGTGCTTTGAGGAGACCTATTTTCGATGAAAATAACGAATGAAATTCCTATGATTGTGATGGACCAGAGAGCGCCGACAAATGTATATAACGAAATAAATGATGTATTTAATAGGAAAAGAACGATAGATATAATTACAAATATTGATAGTAATTGAACGATAGGCTTCTTCATTTCTATAAAATTCCTCTAATCTTTCTTAAGTATAGACTTCTTATATAAAAAGGTATAATCCGACATTCTTATTATAAAGTGTTTTGTTTTTTTTACAAAATATAGACATTTTCCCCATGCTTTCCGCATTTGTCCTACATACATTATATTGTGACGTTATTATCCAGCTATTTGCTGGTTAATAAACAGTGTAGGAGGGACAAAAACCTTGCCCTTTATATAGGAAAGGGGATAACCATATCATGGATTTGTAACAGGTGCATGATGAAGCCAAGGATATGGTTATTCGTATTATAAGGATTCGTCTTATTATATAGGTTACTAACAAGGTCCGTACTATTCATACAATACCTATTAAGATGAGAAAATGGAAAAGGAGAGGGGAAACATGAATTATATAGAAAATAACGGATTGTATTATCGTAATCATCATCCTCATGGAGGGCACAACCATAATGGCGGACATCACCATCATGGAGGGCACAATCACTATGATCATCACCACCATCACGGAGGCGGATGGGGCTGGGGTGGCGGCTCATGGGGCGGTGGATTTTTCCCAGGAAGTTTTGCTGGAGGCGTGTTAGGTGGACTTACAGCTGGCGCATTAACGGGTGCAGCAAGTGGAGGCTACTATCCAGCACCGTACCCAGTAACTTATCCAGCGCCATACCCAGCACCATATCCAACCCCATATCCGGGGTATCAGCAAATACCATATCCGTATTAAACTAAAAAAGAGGCTTTCCTCTTTTTTTAGTTTAATAAAGTATTTATAAAATTTTTCCAAAATAAAGGTAAAAATATGTTAATATTTTGTTATTGTAATTCAAAAACATATATACTAATTTTAACTTTTATATTATTATCCGTGAATAGTTGTATAGTGTGCTCGAAATTCTATTTCGCTAGTAAAGTAAAGAGGTTAGATATGAGCGGGATTAATAGGGAATAGGCTTTGTATAGAGCTAGCTATAAAGGAATGTAAGAGAATGAATTATAATAAAGTAAGCTAATTATAGCGATAAGAAACTACTATTTATAATTGAAACGGTATTATATTGCTTTTTATTACAAATAATATTATGTTATTTTAATCGGCATATTTCAAAATGTGATGAATGCAAATAGCTATTATTAAGAAATGAAATATCTCTATTTCTATGAAGAGAAACAAGTTGTGTTTTAGTCAGATAGGAAGCAAGGAGAGATGCGCATGCTAGAACAAAGAGGTCATGCATTATATGACTCTTCATTGCGAGATTTAAAGTTAGCATTAGATGAGTCTTCAATTGTTGCGATTACAGACCGAAATGGTCTTATTACATATGTAAATGATAAGTTTTGTGAAATCTCCAAATATACACGAGAAGAGTTAATAGGGAAAGATCATCGTATTTTAAATTCAGGGTATCACCCGAAAACATTTTTTCAAATTCTATGGAAGCGCATTTTGAACGGAAAAGTATGGAGAGGTGAGATTCGAAATCAAGCAAAAGATGGGACGTATTATTGGGTTAAAACAACAATTGTTCCGTTTTTAAATGAAAAAGGAGAGCCGTATCAATTTATCGCGATCCGAAATGATATTAGTAGTAGGAAAGAAGCGGAACAGAGGTTGCGGTTAAGTGAAAGTCGTTATAGGGAGCTTGCGTATCATGATGCTTTAACGAGTTTACCGAACCGATTGCAGCTAATAACGACTGTAAACGAGATGATTGCAGGAAAAAAAGAATTTGGTATGATTTACTTTGATTTGGATCGTTTTAAATTAGTAAACGATACGCTAGGTCATATGATAGGGGATTTACTTTTAAGCGAAGTTGCTTCACGGTTGCATTATGTGCTAGGAGAGAAAGACGTTCTGGCTAGGCTGGGTGGCGACGAATTTGTGCTGCTAACAAAAAATCATAAACAAGATGAAATGAGGCAGTTAGCAACATCTGTGTTGTCATGTTTTCAGGCCCCATTTATGCTTGAAGGTCATGAAGTATACATTTCAGCTAGTCTAGGACTGTGCGCATATCCGCAAGACGGACAAGATGTAGAAACTCTATTGAAAAATTCGGATTTAGCCATGTATAGTGCGAAAGAACAAGGCAGAAATGCCGCGTGTTTCTTTACAGATGAGTTACGTGCGAAAATAAATCGTAGAATGAAAATTGAATTTGCTTTGCAAAAGGCAATCCGTGATGAAGAATTAGATGTGGTACTGCAGCCTATTATTGATTTGAAAACGAAGAAATATACCGGTATTGAGGCTTTAGCACGTTGTTCGACAGAAGAAGGGCCTATTTCGCCAGGCGAATTTATTCCAGTAGCTGAAGAATCTGGACTTATTATAAAATTAGGAGACTGGGTATTAGAAAAGTCATGTCGCTTGTTTAAAACATTGCCAGATTACGAAGAAGGATTAAAGTTATCTGTTAATTTATCCATACAACAATTAATGCAAAAGCGTTTTATTTTATCTGTACGTAGCATTTTAAGGAGAACTGGCTTTCCACCGAATCGTTTAATTTTGGAAGTAACGGAAAGTATCGCTGTTCGCCATTTTGATTATATTATTGCTACATTACAAGAATTAAGAAATATGGGTATTTTAATTGCTTTAGATGACTTTGGAACAGGTTATTCTTCCTTATATTATTTAAAGCAACTGCCACTGGATATAGTGAAAATTGATCGTAACTTTATTCGTGAATTTCATTATGATCACGCACAGCCAGAGCGAACGATTGTAAAATCTGTTATTGAAATTGCCCATAGCTTAAATTTAGCAGTAGTTGCTGAAGGAGTAGAAACAGTAGAGCAAGAAAGTTTATTACAATCTATGGGCTGTGATTACGTCCAAGGATTTTATTATGCGAAACCTTTATCTGTAGGAGAGTTAAAAGAAAAGTTAATTACAGATTTTTAATAAAAAAGAGAAGCTGGTAGCTTCTCTTTTTTTAATTCGTTTTTTGTGAGTTTTTCATTAGTACTGGATAAAGAATAAGACCTAATACGAACAATCCAATTCCTAAGAAGAACGTTTTTAAATCAGCAGTTCCGGTTTTGATAACCCAAATAGAGTATACAAATGCTAATGTGGTAATGATCCCATCCTTTATTCGAGAGCCAGGCATTATATCATACGTTTCTCCTGTAATAACCAATTTGAATTGGTACAGCGTAGAAACAAGGTATGGAATTAAATAAGCTAATGTTGCTACAACGATAGCGAAATTATAAGCTTCTGATACGGTACCAGAAATTGTTGAGAATAAGAAAATTTGCGTCATCACATTTGTAATAAATAATGATTTTGAAGGACTACCTTTTTTATTTGTTTTCGCGAAAAACTTAGGGAAAAGTCCATTCTTGGCTGCCTGGTAAGGTACTTCGGAACTAACAACGATCCAGCCAACTGTAGATCCAAATAAAGATACAAGTGCAAGTAAAGCCATGATATAGGCACCTTTATTGCCAATTGCTAAATTTAATGCGTCTACTAATGGTTTTTGAGATTCTTTTAAAGCATCTTGCGAGAGAGCTCCCATTGTAAGTAAAGTAATTGACATGTAAATAAGAAGAGCGATAATCAACCCGAAAATGGTAGCTTTTTTTACATCGCGCTGAGATTTTGCACGGTTAGAAAGCATTACAGCAGATTCAATACCGATAAATGCCCAAAGTGTTGCGATAGCAGCTGAATTGATTTGTCCACCTAACGAAATTGATTGTCCTGCTTCATTCATAAATGTTTGACCGTCTCCGAAATTAGAGGCATTGAAAATGAATAATGTGATTACAATAAACATTGTAAATCCGATAATTTTTGCAATGGTAGCAAGAAGATTCATATTTCCAGCTCGGTCAATATTTTGAGAAAGAATATATTGAATTCCCCATAACATAAGGCTACATACGAGGAAAGTTAGTCCTTTTCCGAGTTCTAGTGAAAATCCGTTCGTTGAAAAAAGAATTTGCTTACTTTGTAACACTGGAAAGAATGTTGATAAATATCCAGCAAAGGAAATAATAACAGATGCGGTTGCAGCCCAGTTCGCAGCCCAATAGCCCCATGCCATACTATATCCTGCAACTTTACCCGCTTTTTTTGAAGGGAACATCGCTTGAGCATAACTTTGTGGTCCAGCTTTTAATTCTGGTTTTCGGATTGCTAAATTTCCAAATACGAGTGCAATCATAAATACGCCAAGGCCTGTAATACTCCATGCGAGTGTAGAACCCATTGGACCTGATACGTGTGCTAAATTTGCTGGGAGCATAAATACGCCACCGCCAACCATATTTCCGATTACAAAAGCTGTTAAAATCCATAATCCCCATTTTTTCGTTTCCATTTTTGTTAACTCCTTTGTAGTAAGTTTTGCTTAAACATCATTTTTTACTAGCTTTTTGGCAATAAAAAAAGAGCCATGTAGATAAAAAATACCTACATGGCTCTTCGCCTAACGTAGGTACAACGGGAATAACCCTTGTACCT
>NZ_WIPE01000068.1:0-1250 GCF_009760835.1 Bacillus sp. EE-W1
CTTCTTTCTCTTTACGTTTCTTCTCTTCTATCTTTGTTGCTTTCTTTTCTTGAGCAATTGCTTTCTTTGATGTATCAGAAGGGGAAAACAACTGGTATGTCACTATACCAACTGTCACTAATACCAAAGTAAATGCAATATTAAAAACCACCTTTTTACGACGATTTTGTTGTTTTTCTTGAAACCTGCTTACTTGTCCCATTTTTTAAACCCCCGAGTTTATTTTCTCTTATAATCTTTATGCATTATTCTTATAATTCTTAATATTTTTATTAAACGATGGAAATAAATCACAATTCCCATACAAGATTTCATATCATAATAAAATTTGTGTTGATTCAAGCATCTGACATATGTTATTCAAAAATATTTTAATACATTAAAAATTGATAAACTCCTGTTCGTAAGAAACCTTCAATTTTATTCAAAGATGATTCCAATTACGTCCACATTAGATCTCCTGTAGAAATCTTTTTAACAATTAAGCCCCTTCTTCCCTTATTTATAATTTTTAAATTAAACTGCCCTCTATGGTACAATAAAGATGTGTTGTTTTCTACTGGGGTATGTCGTAAAATCAGAAGGGATTTTATCTCTTTTACCTTTTTTTCAGAGTAACTTTCACCACTAGGAAACTCTATTATTCCTAATGTAATCTTTAATTCGCTTTCATCAAAAGTCCAATCCTTATTAAGTTCCCTTATCTTTTGTATAAAGCTTCTTTTGGTTTTTCCTATATAGATCAATGTTTCATTTTTAGCATATACTCTAGAGATTGCAAATATTCCCTTCTTAAAAGCTTCTTCTCTACTATAAAAATCATTTAAACTATACAATCCATACCATTTAATATGTACTTTTTCTATTAATCTCACCTCATTTTTAGATAATATTATAATTTCTGAATGTTCAAATTATTGTGGATACATAGCCTTGATTACTTGAATTATAAATAGTGCTTTTCAATAATACATTTTATTATTACTAATTTCAATAATGAATATGTATATCTCAACATGAATTTCCTATCATTGGTTTCGTCAAGTAAGGCTCATAATTCTCTTCAATAATTTTATCGTTCTGTGGTGGGAGAATCCTTGTACAGGGGAAATGGCGCGTCAGCCGGATGAGTTGATTTTTCGTTTTCTAAATACCTTTTCTTAAAATGATATGCGGTGTTTTCACGTAGGACGTCATTTGCATAGAATAGCGTACTTTTTTGGGGAAATTCGAAAATAACACCTTCACAG
>NZ_WIPE01000067.1:0-55826 GCF_009760835.1 Bacillus sp. EE-W1
ATAAGACTTCTAACCGCAGGGGCTGCGGGGTTAGCCTAATCAATTAGAGTTCGATAGAACTCTTTACTTAGGAATCCCCCTCTTCTAAACGAAGTGAAAGTGGGGGTAGTTCAATAAGTACTATAGTATATATCACCACGATATGTATAAACTTTGCGTATGTAAATAAGAAGAGAATAAAGGAAGCAAAACTAAAGACCGGTAGGATAAGGTGCATAAAAGAGAAAGTCTCCTTTAATCGTTCTGAAAAGATGATTCTAAAGGCTATTTATATATATAATAAGCAGTTCATGAATTTATCACCATTGGAAAAAGTAAACCAGGGACTCGATATATAAGCAAGAGCTTTAGTAGAGTAGCTACGGAAGGGGATAGTTATAAAATTGCTAAAGCTCTGTATAAGTATCAAAAGTTCATCTTGTTCCTTTTCGGATAGGATAAATAAAAGAAGATAGGAAGTTTTTCTTTGAACCAAGCTTTTTTGACAGGAATAGATTTTTTCATAACTAGAACAAATAAATGAATAATTGCATATATTGTATTTTCGTTAAAGCAAGGCATTATTCTCTCAAAGGAATCACTAGAACAATATGTGATTCCTTTGAGAAATGCTATTAAATCTAAGACTAATTTCTAATGGTCCCAGTATCTTTTATTTTGACGTGTGTTTTTACATTTATTTTAGCCTCTGCTAACGATTGTAACCAATCTCCTTTTACTTTTTTCCACTCTTTATATTGAAAGGCTCTAGCGTATAGGGATAATCCAATTGGATCAATTTTATTCTGCTGTATCTCATTTAATATACTTTTTAAATTATTATTAATTTCTTTTTCAATAGCACTTTTTAAATTATTTATATTTTTTTTATTATCATAGTGCCCCTTCTTTAAATTCGGATTGGTTTTTTCTATTAAAGCTACATTGGCATTGATATCGAGATTAAATATAAACTTTCCGTTTTGAAAAGTAACATCTACCTTCCTTGTCGCATTCTGTATGAAGATAGAAGTGTTTGTTTTTTTGTTTGATTTTTTAGGCGGAAGCGCAAGGTGTAGTATCATTCGGCCGTTACTTTTTGGCTTATTTATAAGATTGAAAAATTTAACATCTTTTTTAGGAATATGAGTTAAGTATTTCCCTTGGCGATTTAAAAATGCAATTCCTACCGTGTCGATTTCATTCTTTGTTTTTTTAATAAATGGAACAGTTTGCGTCATTCCTTCTTCGTTTTGTTCTCTCATTAATTGTTGAATTGTAGAAGAGACGGATTGGTTATTTTGAATGGAGGATTCGATTACACCATTTATATAAGATGAAAGTGATGGTTTACTAGGCTTGTGAATTTTAAAAATTTCTTCTGCAGATCCATCTACAAGTACTATTTTAGCATTAATGGTAGCGTAAGGATCACGGTAAGAAGAATCAAGCTCCTGCAACCAATTTGCTTCTTGCGCTAATTTTTTCCCAATTAAAATGATTTCAGCTTTGGAAGCTGTCATAAAGCCCGTTAACTTCGTATCTATCTTACTGAATCCAGTATATACAGTTGATGCTTGTGTCCAATGTTCTATAGTACTTTTTGGCTGTTTATGATGAAAGAGTGGTATACTTGTTCCAACTTTTATGTCTCCATTAGAAGTTCTATCCAGGCCAATTAACAGGATTAATGAAACCTTTTCAAGAGGAATTCTCTGACTACAACCAATTATATATACACAACAAATTACAATCCATATCCATTTTCGAATCAAAGTTGTTTCCTCCTAGTAACCCAAGTAAAAAGAATACTGTAAACGAAAAATAAGATCGGTAATAGAATAAAGAAAATGACATTTAAGATATCCATAAGAGAATAAATAAACAAATATTGATCTACATCGGGATTTACGAAAATAAATAGGCCAACTATAAATAACACAAAAGCAAGTAGCGCCCAATTTCGGGCGTTTTTTTGAAGTGATATGGTCATAGATTTAAAACTGAAAAATAAATACGGATATAAAGTAGTGGAGAATACAATTAAATAGTAAGCGATATAAATAATTTCTAAACGTTCCACGAAAGAAAAACGAACCCCTTTTAACAAATGAAATACGGGCCAAATTACGTCTTTTATCCCCTCGGGACTAAAGTATATATAAGAAAGAATAGTCACATATAGATAGAAAATCATAGTTCCAGTATTAGCTATTAGTAGTCCTTTTATGGCCTTTTGTTTTTTTTGCAAGAACGGATATATATAATATGCAATTTCTAAGCCAGCATAAGGAGTAATAGTTTCTTTTGTTGCCTTTAAAATAGGGTATAATCCCTCTTTAAAAATAGGTAGTAGGTGTAAAGGGTTGTAGTTACTCTTTAGTGAAAAAAGAAGAAATAGTGGCATCCAAGTAGTGAAGAAGAAAACAAGCATAGAATAACTAGTAAGAGCCCTTAACCCACTCAGAGCTAAAATAATAAAAGGTAATAGTAATAATATGGTGATTTGATAAGCAGGAGTGGAAGGGAATATCCACACTTTTACAATATTAGTTGCCTTTAATAAAGTATTGAAGCCAGCAAAAAATAGATAAAAGGCATATAAAAGAAAAAGAATTGTCCCTATCCATTTACCAAAGTATGTTTTTAAGATTTGTGAGAAGTTTTTGTTAGGATTTTTTTGTAACATTAATATAATAAACACGCCAATTATAGAAGTAGCTATCCATCCAAGAATAATCGAAATCCAGCCATCTGTCCCTGCCGTGGTAGCAAGTGGGCTTGGCATAATTAACATACCAGATGCAAGTTGCAGTGAATGAATGAAAATAATGAATTCGAATAAAGTTAATTTTTGAAACTTAAGATTCCCCATGTGAACCACCTTCTTTTTTCTTTCTTTGTTTCGGCTGACCTATACTCGAGCGGCTGGTAAGCATAGAAATAGGAAATCTTACAAAAGAATCTTTTAACTCTTGGAGACGAAATGGTGCTATTGGCAATCCGTATGGTGAACCATAAGAAGTTAGTGAAACAAAATGAGCAAATAAGAGCATTAATCCACTAACAATACCTACAATCCCATAAAAGTAAGCCAATAACATCATTGGAAAACGAATAAGGCGTATAGAACTCGATAAATCATAATTAGAAACAATAAATGAGGCAATGGCTGTAATAGATACGATAATAACCATAACGTTACTAACAAGCCCAGCTTGAACAGCCGCCTGTCCAATTACAATCCCTCCAACAATTCCAATGGTTTGTCCAATTGGTTGTGGTAAGCGAATACCAGCTTCACGTAGCATTTCTAGTGTGATTTCCATTATAAAAGCTTCCAATAAAGGAGAGAAAGGGACTTTGACTCTTGACGTTGCAATAGAAGTGTATAAATCTATAGGAATGATTTCAAAGTGAAAAGAGACTACAGCAATATAAAATGCCGGTAAAAAAATAGCTATTATAAATCCTGCAAATCGTAATAAGCGAAAAAATGATGCAACGAGCCAATGAATATTATAATCATCTGGAGTTTGAAAGAATCCAATTAAATTCATTGGAACAATCATTGCGCCAGGGGATCTATCCATTAACACTGCTACTTTTCCATCAAGTATATGATTTGAAATAGCATCTGGACGTTCGCTTAAATAAGCCTGTGGAAAAGGAGACCAATTTTGATCCTTTGTAAAATTAGATAGTTCACCAATGCTTAATACCGCATCCGTTTTAATTCTACAGATTCTGTTTTCTATTTCTTGAACTACATCTGCATTCGCAACGTCACCTAAATAAATTAAATAAACAAAAGAAGTTGCTCGTTCTCCAATCGTCAGCTTTTTGATTTTTAACTCTGCAGAAGGAAGATATCGACGAATTAAGCCTATATTTTTTGTGGCATTCTCAATAAATCCATCATGCGATCCTTTAATAGTAACTTCTGAAATTGGTTCTTGAATTGCTCTCTCTGCCCAGCCTTTTGTATTTATTAGAAGTGAACGATTTTCTCCTTCCATAAATAGTACACATTGACCTTCAAGTAATCCTTCTTTAATTTCATTCCATGTATATACTATTTTGGTATGAGTAGCGATAATATTAGAATTAAATATTTGACTGTCTTGATTTACTTCTTGTAATAATGGTGTAACAACATTGCCTTTTAAAGCAACACCATCAGTAAGGCCTTCAAAGTAATATAGTAGAATATTCGTATTTGTTTTTAATTGCAAAGGGTGTTCAATTAAATCTGCACTAATATCAAAGATATTATCTAATGTATTTTTAAGTTCTTTTAAGTTACTTGTTTGGATCTTTTCAATATTTTTATCTGTTTTAGTTTCTAAGGTCTCTTCATTTAAGGACAAAATTGACACCTCTTTAATATATAACGATTAGTTGTATTTATTATTTTTATAAGATGGAATTTTATTCACAAATTCAAACAAATTGGGAATAGAAATTAATAATTGAGAGCAAAAAAGTAGAGGTGATTTGTGTGGAAATCTAAGTATCGAGTTAGAATTGAAATTTGAATGATTATAATAAAAAAGAACCCTTGATGGGCTCTTTTTTATAGTTGGTAAATATGTTATCAACAATAGATGGCATTTGAGGCAGTGATTTAGATCTCATTAAGTCAATCAGCTGAATTTTCTAGGAAGAATTTTTTTCATATCTTAATGCTCGATAAAAAATGAAATTACAATTATTTGGGTGTTCTAGTGTAATTGAACTTTGCACGCTAAAAAATTTTGTTTAGGGACAAAATGTTTTTTCTGAATTAACAGAAATATCGGTGCGCAAAATTCTTATTGGTTATTATGGTAGGTATCAAATATTTCTTTGGCCTTATTTTCTTGATATTACCGTACGTTTATATGTTTCTAAGGGAAAGAAATACTTTCAGTTTTATTACCATCTATTGTTTGATTAAGATGGTAACATGAAAATGAAACGTTTACAACCAGAAAATAAAGAAAAAATATTAAATTACGACTTTTTTCGACAGTTTTTATGTGTTAATATCTAATATTTTTATAGGAAAAGGTGGAGGGAAACGTACCTTTTCCTATAAAATGTTGTTTAGGAATTAGAATTAATTAAAGTAGTAATAATAGCTTAAAATTAGAATGTAATTCAATGAATTTAAGCCCAAAATCATGGGAACGATTGCTAACGTTATAATTGAATTTTTGAGCTGTAAGAGTTTTAAAAATATGGTCAAACTTTAGTCCACTTTGCGTTTCTTCCTTTTGTAACTAGCTTAATATGGCCAAATAATTGCAAGGAATTTAAAGCCTTACTAATTGTACTCTCTGCAATGTCTGGATATCTGTTACGAATACTTTCCTTAGTAAAGGGTTGTTTTTGTTTAAATATAAAATCCTGAATTCTCTCAACTTTAGTATGTTTACATATAGAATCTAGAACGGTGTTATGCAGATCTTTGTAAGCCTCTAATATAATAGTTAAAAACGTTTTTAACCAAAAGCTACTATTATGTTCCTCGCAGTACCAATTTACCGAAGATTTATAAATCGAATTGTAATATTCAGATTCATTTTTCTTAATATACTTATCCAAACATACATATTTTACAAATGTATGTCCACTCTTAATTAGCAACAACTGCATTAACATAAATGCTAGCCTGCCATTACCTTGATTGAAAGGGACTATGCAATAAAAATTTAATATAAAACGAGCTATTAATAAAAGCGAATGTAGCCCCTTACTAGTATTTAATGAGTTGTATTGATCACATAATTGCTCCATAAACTGTGGGATAAGTTCATGTGGAAGAATGCGGTAACTATTCAAGTGCATTCCATGCTCGGGAATACCTGGAATAATAAAAGGTTTTTCACGCCAATTGGCACTGTCAGAGGTAAGGTAATGTATTAGTTGAAAATGTAATTCCTGTATAGTTGCTGGATTAATTAATAAAGTACAGGAGTTTTTATGTACAAAAGAAAGTGTTTGATAATAACAAAAAATAGCATCTTCCGAGATATTTTGAGGTACTATATCATCTAAAATAAGCTCTTTTAATCTTTTATGAGGAACTTTTACATCTTCATAAATAGTTGTGAAATTTTTTATGTAATGTAGTGGTATAGTTCTTTCTAAATTATTAAATATGTCAGGGTTTTGTTCCTGATAAGCAGCTAATTTTCCTTTGAATTCGCTAATTTCACTTATTAAATTGATTAACCTCCTTTTTAATTCAATATTTTTATACTTATCATCAAAAAAGTCTCTCATTTTTGTTCCCCCTGTAACCCCTTAACACGTTGTTGCATATGTCTTTCCATTCTAAAGGTATTTCATGACATCATTGTGAAATAACGACATTTTTGTTTTGATTTTGATCGTGTTTTAGAATCTATATTTTTATTTGATAATAAAAATATAGGAATTATAAAGAAGAATCGTTGGGATTCAATTTTAATAGGCATAATCCTAACATCAAATGTATAAATGTACAATAAAAAAATAAAAAATATAAAACAATTGACTCATTTGAAAGATTATTAATTAATTGTGAGTATAGATGTGTTTTAGTTTAAGTGTAAATATTGAAGTGGTAATAAAGTTTTCATGGTTGAGAAAATGGATAAGTCATTAATTTGTGACAGTTATGTGCCTAATCTATTCATTTGCTATTATGAGAATTCTAAAATTATATCTCAATGAGCTTTAATTCCTATATTTAGCATAAAGATTAGGGGAGATAAGTTGATGAAATGTATCATTAAATATAGAAATATGTAACGTTTCATACTTGTATTGTAAAATATTTTGACATAAGTTAATTTAAATACTAGGTACAGGAACATGTAATAAAAATTCAGTAATGTACCCTTTAAACGTTTCACCCTAATAACGTTAGTGAAAACCTCAAATATACTGAAGTTTTTCCCTTTGTTTCTGTACCTTATTAGGTAAAAATAATATAATAAATTGGTAGAAATTTATGGTTAAAATTGGATTTATAATTCTCTTTTTCTTATCTTACATAATCAATCTCTTGATGATTTGTTTAAAATAAGGATTAATAGGGTAGGAGATGACTATTAAAAAGGACTATAAAGTTAAGTTGGACAAAACAATCAGGGAAACGAAAGGTTAATTTCGTCGTGTAACTGAGAAGCCCCCACTTTATGTTTTGCTAAGTGGTGAGTAGTTCATTTTGCCTGGTAATTTTATTATATGAGTTTGAACATTCTGAAGTAAATCAATATATAAATTACAGTAGTTATGTGGTTATAGGAGTAAATGTCTAAGATTAAAGGATTTGTGTGCATTCACCATGTGAATATAAGTAGGTTATTTATTGTATTTTTTAAGATTTAGAAAATATGCGTGAATTTAGCTTTAGAAATGACTTATTTGCAAGTTATATAATGGGAATGTGAAGTCTGGAAGAAACTGATATTATCAGTTCCTTCCAGACTTTTTTACTTTAAAACTGTATTTTTTTACATAAGGTTAAATATAATTCTTTAAATTAACATTTGAATTTTTTGTGAAAATAAGAGGGGTTTTCATTGATCTATTAATACATAATGTTACAAAATAGACTTATTGTATTTATTTTATTTTTATATGAGATTAAAAATAATAATAAACGTACCAATGTATGAGAGATATTAGTATATTTATTAGTAATTTGTTCGTTTATCTCTATATTGCTATTATATTAGCGATAGCAATAATATATTGGGGGGACAAGAATGAATTTGAAATTTACATCTAAATTTGAAAGATTAAGAAAAAGTAAAAAAGGAATTGGTGCTTGTGTTTTAGCCGCAGGGGTGACGGCTATTACTATGATTCCTCAAAGTGCTTATGCACATGGATTTGTTGAAAAGCCAAGCAGTCGTGCTGCTTTATGTAGTCAGAATTATGGAGCGTTGAATTTAAATTGTGGAAATATAATGTACGAACCTCAAAGCCTAGAAGCACCTAAAGGATTCCCAGATGGGGGACCGATTGATGGAAAAATCGCTTCGGCAGGAGGACTGTTTGGAGGAATTCTTGACCAACAAACATCAAATCGCTGGTTCAAAAACACGATTAAAGGTGGAGCAAATACCTTTACATGGAAATATACAGCTGCACATCCTACAAGTAAATGGCATTATTACATTACAAAAAAGGGATGGGATCCTAATAAACCATTAACACGTGCTGAATTAGAACCAATTGGAACTGTGAAACATGATGGTTCTGCCGCATCAAATAATTTAACACATACAATTAATGTACCAACTGATCGCAATGGTTATCATGTTATTTTAGCTGTATGGGATGTAGCAGATACGTCAAATGCGTTTTATAATGTAATTGATGTAAATCTAGTAAATAATGAAACTCCCGATACAGTAGCTCCAAGTCAACCAACTGAATTAAATGCGTCTAAAGTTACTGCCAATAGTGTTGCACTAACATGGAAGGCTTCTACGGATAATATAGGTGTAAAGGAATATCAAGTGTTACGCAATGGGGAAGTAATTGATACGGTACCAGGTACAACATTTATAGATAAAAAACTAAAAGCAAATACGGAATATACCTATACAATAAAGGCGTTAGACTCTGCTGGAAACATATCAAAAGAAAGTGAAGAACTAAAGGTTAAGACAACAAATGAAATCCCAGATATAGAAGCTCCGACCCAACCGAAAGCATTACATAGTATGAGTACAACAGCGACCACTGTTGATTTGATGTGGAGTCCGTCTGAAGATAATGTAGGTGTAGACCATTATATTGTATATAGAGAAAGCTTTGGAGTTATGAATAAAATTGGGACAACGGCTAATACATCCTTTATGGATAAAGAATTAAAGGCTAATACATCGTATAAATATGTAGTGACGGCGGTTGATTTAGCTGGAAATGAATCTAGTAGAAGTGATGTATTAAATGTAGTAACAAAGTCAGAGGATTCCACATATGAAAAATGGGATGCAAGAAAAGCATATACAAAAGGTGATAGAGTAGTACATGAGGGAAAAGTGTATGAAGCAGTTCAAGATTATCAAGGCAATGGTGACACAAATTGGATTTTTGCCCTATCGCTTTGGAAGCCAGTTTTGAATAAATGAAAAGTGGGAAAATGTAGTTAACATTTTTAGGTTTTTCTTTGAAAGTAAAGGGTCGTTCCAAATAGAAATCCGTTAATGGTTTAAATGATATGCTAACAAATTTAATTACCATTCTAATGTTGACGAAATGAAATCAGAAAAGAATCCCAGCGGTATTCCTTCGAAAAGGAACTCCAATGGGATTCTTTTATTTTCTAATTTGTAATAGCGTATATTTTCACAGTGAATTTGCTAGTGGCACCAATTGGACTTGCGATATAATATTTAGTATTTGTGTAAGCCTCAGTCCTAGATTCATGTGAAATATTTTTCCAACGAATAGAATCGGTACCTAAGGAAACATCAATCATTACATTGAAAGAGATAGTAGAAGGATGATCTTTCTCTGAAGGCTCAATAACCCATTTTAATTCTTTAGTACCTACAGGTAAATTATCAATTTTAAAGTTTTGACTAGAACGATTTTTTTGTCCAGATAAAGGGCTAGATTCGGATGGAATTTGCGAAATTAATATCTCTTTTTCATTCGAATGTACACCATTTAATTTAATGATACTATCAATTAAACCTGGCCCAGGAAAATCAGCTGCGATAATACCAGAATGTCTAATTCTACCTTGCTGTAAGAGTTCTGTCCCAAGTGTATTCATCCCACCATAATATACTTGCCCATTTCTATCGCGGGGAAAATCACTCCACGAATTAGTGAAATTTGTTTGAATTAACTTAGGACTACTATCAGTATTTCTATTCTCTTTTCCGCTTGCAACAAACCAAGGATATACATTATTTAAAAATGCGGCTGCACCACCCGTACCACTAAAATGATTAAGATATATTTTTCCATTATTATAGTTAGTATTTGCACTTTGTAAATGGTTTTTTATCGCATCCCATTTTTCATATATTTCGTCTGGTCCGCTTCCAATTTCAAATTTATCTTGTATATTCAAACCATCGTAATCAATACCGTACAATTGAGAGGATGTAAAGTTTTGTAAGATTACAATTTTACCCCGGATATCTCCTAAAGTAGGGTTGTTTCTGTCTATAGTTGGTACAGAATTAGGATCCCAAAAATATGAAGCATTAACGTTTTTATATTTTAAAAATATCTCCTCAAATGATAGGGATCCACTTTCGGGAGTAGTTTCTTCCTTTAAGCGCATTAAAATTGTTTCTGTAGGATAATCTCTCAAAAATTGAATTGCTTCTTTTAATACATCTTCAAAAACTGCTTTTTGATTGACAATACCATGGTATATTGCAAAAGAATCTTTTACACGTTTAACACGCATATCTACATATCGAATTCCAGAATTTAATTGTTGGGGTAGACTCATAGTTTGATTTCTTGTCAAATTTTCATCAAGAAAACTTGCTCCATGTAAAGCCATTGTGCCATGAGTTCCTGGAATAGATATTTCACTTAATTTTGTTGAATCTGCTACTTCTGACATCCATGATGGATTTTGGTAACCTAGATTAGGTTCATAGGAATAACCTGGATGACTATCAGCTAAAATAGTAGATGGTGTACTTAAACTAGCCAGTGTAAAACAAGTGAGGATGCTAACTTTAAAGAAATTTTTCATTTTAATCATTATATCTCTCCTGATTTTTAAACAATAGCTATAATAAGATGGTTCTTTACTATATTTATTGTTTATTATTCCTAATGCAATGAATTTTTGTAATTGAAAAAAGGGTAGTGAGCTAACTTGAAATATTATTAGTTTATTGTAATGAATTGTATCTAATAGCCAAATAGATTCTTAAAGAATTGAAGCAAAGATAGGTAAAAAATAAGCTTTTTGCTGTATTGTATACAAACAAAACAGAAGCCTTAAAAAGACTTCTATTTTGTGACATATTATGAATGAAAAGGTGGTTAACAAATTAAGATAATGTGAGTGAGCGGTAAAAATCTATTTATAGCTGTTTCAGGAATTTCTTAAAACAAGGCTATTCAGGAAAAGTGGTCCCTACAATGCTAATAAAAATTAAAAGATTCTACTCATTAAAACTTAGACTAACTACAGTTGCGATAGATTGAGCTGCATGTTCCCAGCTTCCGTCTATAACTTTCCCAAGCTGCTGACCAAGTGCATTTAAATCATTTGGATTAACTGGAATTCCATTATACGCAGCAAGAATTGATAAAAGTGGAGCAGCAAATGGTGTCCAACCACCTCTATCAATATTAAATACAGGCTTATCTACTACTTTTCCATCTTGCACAGTAAACTCATAATAAAATTGATCATCTGGACGGAAACTTAAATGATGAGAAATTTGTCCTTTAACATATTTTTTTCCTCCACCTAGATTTACTACTTCTATTTCTTTTACATTGAATTCATGCTCAAATACTTTTATTTTTTTGACTTCTGGACCATTTAAGGCAGCATTAACAGCTGTTTCTAAATTATTTTGTGCTAATGGTTGAATACTCATTTGTGCCTCTTTTTGTTGGATAGGAGCCTCTTTTTCTGCAGCAAACACTGATGTAGAAGGTAGTGCACCTGTAGCTAACGTAGCTGCAAGTGCTGTTGTCATCATGATTTTTCTTTTCATCTTCATAGTTTATCTTCCTCTCTTAAAGTTTTGATATATAATCTTTTAAAGACTGACATTGTGTAATATTCTATTTAATAATGCACAAAAAACTGGTTTAAGAATTATGTGGAATTATGTCAGAGAATTAAAATTAATTATATATGTATTTAAGATGATATCTATCTACACATATTTTTTCAATTTTTCGACAAATACAATGGTAATGACTTCTTAAGAGTCAATTTAGTACCTTGTTTATCAATAGAAATCCTATAAATAAACTAATTTCATAGTGAATGTAGTATATTTGATATCAATTGTCTTACATAATGCTATAAAATTTCACAATTTTTTTCATTATATTATATGGCTTGGGTTGGCACCTATTTTAATGGGATTTTTTCAATTCATATGGCATGGTATTTTGGCGAATATAAAAGCTAAAACAATATACAACCCAGGATTAGGTGCGGTTGTATTACTACATGTACCAATTGGTTATGCATATATGAGATATGTTCTTTTACACAATTTAGCTACAAATTTGGATTGGATATTAGGGCTAATCTATTTTCTAGTAGCTACCTATTTTTTAATTATAAAAGGAAATATGTTACTGAAAAGTAAGGAGACAATTCATTACTTTTCTAAAAAGCAATTAGGTCCGTACAATGATGCGTTAAAGTGATTCAGAAGGAATTTTGGATGCTGAAGAGAGTACAAGTGAATTAAAAAAGAAAGGTGCATAGGCGCCTTTCTTTTTTTGAAAGAGATTTTTGTATTTTGGGGTAGCGTCACATTGCATCAAGCTAAAATTTTATAGCACCCCCAAAACGAAATTTTGTGCTAAATTGCAACAAAAAAGCTCATTTTCTCATTTTGGGTTAATTCTGAATTCTTATGTTGATAGGCATGTGACGGTATCCCAAATATAAAAAACACCTTATAACAAATAAGGTGTTTTTTATACCTCTTAAAATGACTTAAGATGCGTTTACTTGAGCTCACTAGGTAGTTAGAGGTTGACAGACTATCTTTAACGAAAAATGTTGAGCAGTTCTATTTAATTTCACATCAATGCATCTAAATGAAAAAATGCAATTTTGCATCATTAATCCTTTTCTGATCCAATACATCCATGAAATTTCTTTTTCTCGCGTTTCTTTCTTCATCTTGTAGTATGCCCCTAGTGATAATAGTCATACTAAGGCATGGACGGATGAATCAAAACAAAAACCAACTAGGTTCATAGGTTAGAAGTGTATCTGAATAGATCATATAACTGCAGAAACATAAGATAGAATATTCCCACTAATATTTCTATAGTTTCAAACTATATACTTATAGAAGTAATAGGATTATATTGGCAATGAAAGAGAAAACAATAGATGGAAGGGGATGTTTTTATGTTTAAAAAAGCAGCACTTGGTATTTCATCGTTAGCAATCACTGCGTTTGTCGGATTAGGAATGGCAACAGAAGCTTCTGCTGGACCTGCAGCACCTCTTACTTCACTAAATGTCGTACAAGTAGAGTCTGAGCAGGGCGGAGTAGAAACGATTAATCCAAACAGTTTTAGCACAACACGTGACCACGGGGGAAAATATTTATATATTACTACGAAGGAAATGGGATATGGCCAAAATCCATTTGCGAAAATGAATGGTTCTAATGTAAAAAGTATTGGCTCTACTATAATTGGTGGAAAACCAATTGTTGGCTGGTATTATAAGTGGGATGCTTCTGGGCATCAGCAAGGAACATTTGAATACCAAAAAACATCTATTAATGCTCCATTTAATACAATGCGAACTTCAATCTATATTAAATAAATATTTTGCACAGTTATAGATTCAAAATCCAGGACATGAAATTCATAAAATTGAATGCATTTATAACAAATATAAGAGTCGTCCTTAATGGGAGGGCTCTTACTTTATTGGAAAAACGTCTGAATAGATGAATGTAATTGAAAGAAACAGAATACATACTAGAATTTAATTTTCGCCCCTTTAATTGATTAATGTGGACTGAACCTCGCTTTCTTGTATAATTGTTTTATAGTACAATTTTTTAGATGGTACTTTTTATTTCGAAAATAAAATCGTTTATTATGATTGTTAAAGGATGAGTCGGTATGACAAAAGAAAAACAACCATATGGTACAGTTTTAATAAAAGCTGCAAAAATCTTAGATTTTTTATCTGAAAGCAAAAAACCACAACCTTTAAATGTGATAGCTCAGGAAACAGGAATGACAAGTTCAACAACATTAAAGATATTAGAAACGTTAGTTATAATAGGTTATGCAAAAAAATATCCTGAAACTAAAAGATTTGGTTTGGGAACCTCTTTAATTTACTATGCAAATCAGTATCTTGCGAATTTAGATATTACCAAAATCACATTTCCATATTTGCAAAAATTGCAAAGTAATTTAGATGAAACTGTTCATTTAGGAATATTAGAAGAAGATAAAATTTTTTATATTAATAAATTAGAGCCAGAGAGACCGATAATTCGTATGAGTTCACGAATTGGCATGAGTATTCCTCTGTATTGTTCGGCAATGGGGAAAGCTGTGCTTGCAGAGTTCTCTCAACAAGATTTAGAAAGCTATTTAACAAGGGTAGAATTAAATCCGGTTAATGAAAATACTATAATTGATCCTCATGTTTTAAAGGAAGCTTTAAAAGAGATAAAGCAAATTGGTTTTGCAATTGATGATGCTGAATATGAAGAGGAAGTATATTGTATAGGAGTCTCATTAACTTTAAAAGGGCAAACATATGGTGCATTTAGTGTAAGTATGCCTAAGTATCGTGTTACAGAAGACCTGAAGAAAAAAATGATTCAGTTTATATTAGAAACAAAACAAAATATTCTCAAAGAACTTGAACAATTGCATGTGTTCATATAGGATTTCATGTTTAGGAGCTTTAATGGTGATTTTTCACTGTTAGAGCTCTTTTTTATTTTTAGCAGCAAAAAAATTTGGAGTTGACTTGTGAATTTAGTAAGAACTACGGCTGAATAATGGATTTCTATATTAGAAAAACATTTAATAATGTTCAAAAAATTTTCATTAAATATAAAAAAAAATCTTGTAATCTTTTTAAATAATTCATATAATTTATTTGTAAATTTCTTTTCAGGAAAACTAATTTCCAAATAAGAAATTAGGAGCGTGAGCTCTTAAAAATGGAGGCACATTATGAAAAGGGTTACTGTATTAAATAAATTGAAAAAGAGTGGTGTGATTGCTGTTTTGAGAGCGCATACAAAAGATGAGGCTCTTAAAGTTACTGAGGCAGTCATTAATGGAGGGATTACTGGTATTGAAGTAACCTTTTCAGTACCACAAGCTGAAGAGGTCGTTCGTAAAATAAAGGAACTACATAGTGAGTGTGAAGAGTTGGTGATTGGTGCAGGGACTGTTCTTGATGCGATAACGGCTCGTATGGCCATTTTGGCAGGAGCAGAGTATATTGTCAGTCCAGCGTTTGATAAAGAAACAGCAGAGATTTGTAATCTTTATCAAGTTCCATACTTACCTGGATGTATGACAATTACGGAAATAAGTACAGCATTAAAAGCGGGAGTTGACATTATAAAATTATTTCCAGGAAGTTCGTACAATCCAAGCTTTATAAATGCAGTGAAAGGTCCCCTGCCACAAGTTAATATTATGCCTACTGGAGGGATAAATATTGAGAATATGCATCAATGGTTTGAACGTGGATGTGTAGCAATAGGTGTGGGAGGAGATTTAATGGCTCCTGCTCAAAATGGGGATTATGCTAAAGTCTCAGAACTTGCAAGAGAGTATGTGGATAAGTTAGCAGAAATCAGAAAGGGTGCCTAATTATGGGGCGAATTTTAACGCTAGGTGAGATTATGCTTCGTTTATCTACTAATGAAGGAACTAGAATAAATGAAGCTAATTCTTTTAAAGCGCATTATGGTGGTAGTGAAGCTAATGTAGCAATTAATTTAGCGAATTTTAACCACCAAGTTTCTTTTGCTAGTAAGGTACCTTCAAATTTATTAGGTAAAGCTGTTCAACAACATTTACAAAATTATGGGGTGGATACCAGTAACTTACTGAAAGGTGGTTTACGTTTAGGAACGTACTATTTGGAAAGGGGTATAGGTAAAAGGGCTTCATTTGTTTTGTATGACCGAACATATTCTAGTTTTGCACAGATGAAAAATGTGGAGTGGAATATAGATCATTTATTCAAAAATGCATCATTATTTCATGTTTCGGGAATTAGCCTTGCTTTATCAGATTCAATGATTGAACTCATTCTAGGATTAATCAAAGAGGCCAAAAAGCGTCAAATTAAGGTGAGTTTTGATATTAATTATCGATCTAATTTATGGAACTATGAACGCGCATCGAAAACAATGAATAAAATTTTACCTTATGTAGATTACTGTTCTGCAGGAAAAATGGACGCTCTCTATTTAATCGGGATTCCTGAAAATAAGACGAAACAATCAGATTTAGAATATTATTATGAGCAAATGCATAAAAAATATCCTAATATTGAAGTCTTTTACTCTACATTAAGGGATGTTCATTCTGCTAGTTCGAATGATCTTCAGGGAACATTATGGAAAAATCATTGTCTGTATACCTCGAAGGTGTACCACATTAATCCTATTGTGGATCGTGTTGGTGGAGGAGATGCTTTTGTTGCTGGAATTTTACACGGATTATTGGAAGAAAAGGATCCGGATTATACAGTTTCATTTGCTACCGCAGCATCTAGTTTAAAGCATACGATTCATGGTGATTGTAATCAGTTTTCTATCTTGGAAGTAGAAGATTTTATGAGAAATGAGTCAGGAAATATTATTAGATAAAATACTAAAAAATGATAGGAGAATGTATATTATGGAAACACGTTATACACATAGTCCAATGGATATTCGTCATTATTCTACAGATCAACTAAGACAGGAATTTTTAGTAGAGCGAAACTTTGCACCGGGAGAAGTTATTCTTACGTATACACATAATGATCGAATGATTTTCGGGGGAGTAACGCCAACTGAACAACCTTTGAGTATTGAGTTGTCTACTGAATTGGGAGTTTCTTATTTTTTAGAACGTCGTGAATTAGGTGTTATAAATATTGGTGGACCAGGATCTATCATAATTGACGGTAAAGAAGAAAGTATGAAAAAACAAGATGGGTACTATATCGGAAAAGAAACAAGGGAAGTGGTCTTTAAGTCAGATGATCAGTCTAATCCTGCGAAATTCTATTGTGTTTCAGTACCTGCACATCATAAATATCGAAATGTACGTATAAGCATTGATGAAATTAAACCTATGGAAACAGGGGACTCTGCAACATTAAATAAGCGTAAAATCTATCAATATATTCATCCAAATGTTTGTGAAAGTTGTCAATTACAGATGGGGTATACCATTTTAGAACCAGGAAGCAGTTGGAATACAATGCCTTGCCATACCCATGAGCGTCGTATGGAAACCTACTTATATTTTGATATGAAACCGGATACAAGAGTGTTCCATTTTATGGGTAAACCTGATGAAACTAAACATTTGGTAATGAAAAATGAACAGGCGACAATTTCACCAAGTTGGTCAATTCACTCTGGTGTTGGTACAAGTGACTATACATTTATTTGGGCAATGTGTGGAGAAAACATTACGTATAGTGATATGGACATGGTCGAGATGGATCAGTTGAAATAGTAGGATTGATACAATTAAAGGAGGACTAGAACATGAACTTAAATGAATTTTCAATGGATTTCTTTAGTTTAAAAGGGAAGGTAGCTATTGTTACTGGGGGAAATACAGGATTAGGTCAAGGATATGCAGTAGCATTAGCGAAAGCTGGGGCAGATCTGTATATTGCAGCATCTGGTGAAAATTGGGGTGAAACTCGTCAATTAATTGAGGAATGTGGACAACGAGTCGAATTCATTCAAGTAGATTTAACACAAGATGATGCAGCAGAAAAAGTGGTGCAAGGTTGTTTAGACAATTTTGGGAAAATTGATATTTTAATTAATAATGCAGGTACAATTCGTCGTGCACCATTGCTTGAATACAAGAAGGAAGATTGGAATGCCGTAATGAGCATTAACTTGAATACTGTTTATTTACTAAGTCAAGCTGTAGCTCGTGTTATGGCAGAACAAAAGAGTGGGAAAATCATTAATATTGCTTCTATGTTGTCTTTCCAAGGAGGAAAATTTGTACCGGCTTATACTGCCAGCAAACATGGGGTGGCGGGATTAACGAAAGCATTTGCTAACGAATTAAGTAAATATAATATCCAAGTAAATGCGATTGCTCCTGGCTATATAGCAACAGCTAATACTGCCCCAATTCGTGCGGATGAACAACGGAATAAAGAAATTTTAGATCGTATCCCAGCTGAAAGATGGGGAGTACCTTTCGATCTAATGGGTACGGCCGTATTTTTATCAAGTAAAGCGTCAGATTATGTAACAGGACACATTCTAGCTGTTGATGGTGGATGGTTAGTGCGTTAATTAGTTTAAGCCTTATAGCAAATATTTATTTGTCGATTCAAGAACACTTTGGTTGTTAGAAACATCTGAACATAAGTTGTGAACCTTTATGAAAGGGCATACATTTTGTTCGGTAGAGCCGGTAAATTAAATATATTGATGAGTATAAGGGCTAGAATTATTTTATTACGAGTGTTGAAGTTGAAAAAATACTAGTTGATTAGAAGGGAAGTTATTTATGGATATACTGATTCTTTCACACGCTGGTGTTGCAAGTGGGTTGAAGAAAGCGACACAAATGATTTTAGGGGAGCAAAAAAACTTATACGCTCTTGAATTAACTGAAGAGAATGGGATTACTTATTTTAGTAATCAACTACAAGAATTCTTGGGGAGATGGAGTGAAAATGAGTCAAATAAGTTGCTTATTTTTGCCGATCTTAAAGGGGGAACACCCTTTAATCAAGCTGTATTTTGGACATCAAAATTAAAGTTGAATCAGCGTATTAGTATAATCAGTGGTGTAAACTTACCAATTGTAATAGAAGCAATATATTGTAATCAGGAGAAATCATTAGCGGAGCTGTCAAAAGTATTAATAGAAGGTGCAAAAAATGGAATTGATATACCAGAAACAGAGACTGATATTGTGAATGCTTTAGATGAATAGAGAGGAGAATAGCCAATGGTAAGCGTTGAATGGTGGCAAATTGTTTTAATAACGCTATATTCTGGATTCGCCATTTATGATGGAAACAATACAACGTTTGGTTTTGTAAAGCCAACAATGGCAGGATTTTTCGCGGGGCTAATTCTAGGTGATATTCAAACTGGGTTAATTGTAGGGGGAACTTTAAACTTATTGGTTTTAGGTGTTGGTAACTTTGGAGGAGCATCTATACCAGATTATATGACAGGTGCGTTATTGGGAACAGCATTTACAGTTATGAGTGGGCAAGATGCTAAATTTGGAGCGACGCTGGCAATTCCGATTGGACTACTAATGGTGCAATTAGATGTTCTGGCTCGATTTACAAATACTTTTTTCCAGCATAAAGCTGAAAAATTAGTAGCGGAAGGGAAATTTAAAAAGGCTTCCTATATGAATCTATGGGGAATCGTCCCAACTTCCTTATCAAGAATGATACCTGTGTTTCTAGCTTTAGTGTTTGGTGCGAAATTTGTCCAAGCAATTGTAGACAATATTCCAAAGTGGCTTATGGGTGGTTTGCAAGTAGCTGGGGGATTGCTTCCTGCATTAGGTATTGCAATTCTATTAAAATATTTACCTATAAAACAAAATATCGCCTTTTTGATTATTGGTTTCTTCTTAGCAGCTTATTTAAAAGTACCTGTATTAGGCGTTGCTTTAATCGGGTTAGCCATGGCAATAATTTATTTCCAAACCTTTATGAAAGATAGCGATTATGCGACTAATGATGGGGGAATGGGAGATGAGTAAAAATATAGTAGATAAAGATGTAAACAAGGTATTTTGGCGTTGGTATTTCTTCGGTCAAACAGGATGGAACTATGAAAAAATGCAAGGCTTAGGCTATTACTATAGCATTTATCCATTGTTAGAAAGCATTTATAGTGAGGAAGAAGAAAAAAAGAGAGCAGCAATAAATCAATTGCAGTTTTTTAATACGAATAATTCTACAGCACCCGTTATTCTAGGTCTAGATGTAGCCTTAGAAAAAGAAAAGGGGATTGAATCTATTGATACAGTAGCGTCGCTTAAAACTGGATTAATGGGACCGCTAGCAGGAATTGGCGATACCTTATTCTTTGTAATTCCGACCACTATTGTTGGCTCCATTGCGTCTTATTTAGCACTGGAGGGAAACCCAATTGCTCTGATTTTATGGATATTATTTGGATGTGTCAGATTGGGATTTATGAGATTCTTCGTATGGACAGGCTATAAAGAAGGTGCAAAACTTGTTGGTGAGTTAGGGAATCGTTTAAAAAAAATAACTCAATCAGCAAATATTCTAGGGATCACCGTTGTAGGAGCATTGATTCCTTCAGTAGTTAAGGCAACTTTTGGTTATGAGTTTACCAAAGGTGAAGTTACTTTAAAGTTACAAGATCTTGCTAATCAAATTATGCCTGGTTTAGCACCAGCTCTTGTAGTCTTTTTAACTTATTGGTTATTAGGTAGAAAGAAAATGAATTCTACTCGTGTTATCTTTTTATTAATTTTTATAGGAATTATTGCTTATAATTTAAAAATTTTCGTTTAAGGGGAGTGTTTAGTGATGGAAGGAATCGTACATATTAGAGTTGATGATAGACTTATTCATGGACAAGTTGCAACAAGATGGGCAACAGGTTTAAGAGTAAATCGTATTATGATTATTGATGATAAAGTTGCTGTTAATGATGATGAGAAATCAATTTTAAGAATGGCAGCACCAGCTGGTGTTAATACGTCCATTTTAACCTTTGAAAAAGGCCTTAATAATGTGAAAAATGGGAATTATAAAGGGCAAAGAGTGCTATTAATTGTGAAGACTCCTGAAATTTTAGCGCAATTAATGAATGGTGGATTAGCATTAAAAGAGGTAAACATTGGTAATATGTCTAATCGTCCAGGAACAACTCAAATTAAAAAATCAATTAGTATGACGGAGAATGAAAAAGTTGCTGTGCAACAGTTATTGAGCCAAGGTGTAAAAGTTACTGCACAGATGGTCCCAGAAGAATCTGATGCCAGTATTGAGGAATTTTTAAATTGAATAATAGGTAAGGATAAATAAAAACTAAAAACATCACTCGTTTTATGAAAAATGAGTGATGTTTTCACATAGTGAGGTTAAAAGGATAAGAGAGCTTAGATGTAGAGAGTGAATTATTGGGGAGGAGATTAGCATGTCTATACTATCGAAAAATATAGAGTTACTTAAAGAAAAAGGGAAGGCATTAGATCAAAATAGTATAAAAGCAGAATTAGATTGGATATGTGAAAAGCTAGAAAAGAACATAGAACGCTTTGGGACAAGCTATCCATCCGCCTGTGCAACAAATGGAAAATATAGAATAAAAGGAAATGATGATTGGACGAATGGATTTTGGACAGGAATGCTATGGATTGCCTATGAATATTCGAAAAAAGATATTTTTAAATCAATAGCATTAAAAAACATTGAAAGTTTTAAAGATAGACTAGATAAGAATTTTGTTGTAGACCATCATGACCTAGGATTTTTATATAGTTTATCAGTTGTTGCTGGTTATAAGGTGACATCAGATGAATCTTTTATCCCAATTATTATTCAAGCTGCCGACAAGCTAATAAGTCGTTTTCATGACAAAGGGAATTTTATTCAGGCTTGGGGAAATCTTAATGATCCTGATGAGTACCGTTTGATTATTGACTCATTATTAAACCTACCTTTATTGTTTATGGCAACGAAATTGACAGGTAATCAATGTTATAAACATATAGCAGAACAACATTTTCAACAAGTAACGAAAACTATTATAAGGGAAGATGCATCCACGTATCATACATTTTATTTTGACCCCGTTACAGGAGAGGCTTCATATGGGGCTACCCACCAAGGATATACTAATTCTTCCTGTTGGGCACGTGGGCAAGCATGGTCCATTTTAGGTTTACCCATGGGGTTTAATTATATGCTTAATCATGTTGACCAAAAACAATATGAGGACATTACCAATTATTTTATAAGTAAGTTATCGAATGATTTGGTTCCATATTGGGATCTTACTTTTACAGATGAAGATAATCACCCGTTAGATAGTTCTGCAATGGCAATTGCTGCATGTGGTTTACTTGAAGCACAAGCAAGTAATATGTATGAGGGATCTGCATCCATTGCTCGTGGAATGGTTCAAGTACTTAGGGAACAGTGCACGATAAAAAATGATGAGGATAATGAAGGAATCTTACTACATGGTGTTTATGCATATGCAGAAGGGAAAGGAATTGATGAACCTAATTTATGGGGTGATTATTTTTACTTAGAGGCGTTGTATCGTATGTTTAACCCAACGTGGGCAACATATTGGTAAGTATATAAATGTTAATAAAGTTATTAAGGTATCATGATTTGAAATAATGGAGGATAAACTATGAAATCATTTGAAATTGGGAAAGATTTTATGCTAAATGGTGAGCCTATAAAGATTATATCAGGTGCTCTTCACTATTTCAGGATTGTTCCAGAATACTGGGATCATAGTCTTTATAACTTGAAGGCACTAGGATGTAATACAGTAGAGACGTATGTTCCATGGAATATGCATGAACCAAAAGAAGGGGTATTTAATTTTGAAGGTATAGCAGATCTTGTGAAATATATACAATTGGCTCAAAAATATGGATTAATGGTTATTTTACGTCCTACTCCTTATATTTGTGCAGAATGGGAGTTCGGTGGATTACCTGCATGGTTACTAAAATATAAAGATATAAGAGTTCGAAGTAATACAAACTTGTTTCTAAATAAAGTGGAAAACTTTTATAAAGTTCTCCTACCAATGGTAACCCCATTACAAGTAGAGAATGGTGGACCTATTATTATGATGCAGGTAGAAAATGAATATGGTTCATTTGGAAATGACAAAGAGTATGTAAGAAGTATAAAAAAAATAATGAGAGATTTAGGCGTAACGGTGCCACTTTTCACTTCAGATGGTGCATGGAAAGAGGCTTTAGAATCAGGGAGCCTGATTGATGATGATGTTTTGGTAACGGGTAATTTCGGCTCACGCTCTAATGAAAATTTAAATGAGCTTGAAAGTTTCATTAGAGAAAATAAAAAAGAATGGCCATTAATGTGCATGGAATTCTGGGATGGCTGGTTTAATCGATGGGGTATGGAAATTATTCGACGTGATGGCAGTGAATTAGCAGAAGAAGTCAAAGAACTATTGGAAAGGTCTAGTATTAATTTCTACATGTTTCAAGGTGGTACTAATTTTGGATTTATGAACGGTTGTTCATCGAGGGAAAATGTGGATTTACCACAAATTACTTCATATGATTATGATGCATTACTGACAGAATGGGGAGAGCCAACGCCAAAATATTATGCTGTTCAGAGAGCTATTAAAGAAGTTTGTCCAGATAGAGACCAATTTGAACCGCGTATTTTACCACGTGCAAATTATGGGGATATTAAATTAAATCGTAAGGTATCACTGTTTTCAACGTTAGAGAAAATAGCGAAGAAGAGAGACAATTCTTATACATTAACAATGGAAGATATAGATCAGCAGTATGGTTATATTTTATATCGAACATTTTTAAAAGGACCAAAAAATATAGAAAAATGTAAGGTAATAGATGCTAGAGATCGTGTTCAATTGTTCCTTAATGAACAATTAGTAGACACCCAATATAGGGATGAGATTGGTAGAGAGGTATCGTTAGATTTAACTAAGGAAGAAAATACGTTGGATATTTTAGTAGAAAATATGGGACGTGTTAATTATGGGGCACGGTTGTTGTCTCCAACGCAACGAAAAGGTATCTCCTCAGGTGTAATGATTGATATACATTTACAATCAAACTGGGAACATTATGCACTAGAATTTGATAATCTTGATGAGATTGATTTCAACGGTCAATGGGCACCTAATACACCTAGTTTTTATGAATACTCATTTAATGTACAAGAATTAAAAGATACATTTTTAGACTGTAGTAAGTTGGGAAAAGGATTTGTTGTTTTAAATGGGTTTAATTTAGGAAAGTATTGGGATGTAGGTCCAACGGGTTATTTATATATCCCGGCTCCTTTATTAATAAAGGGAGAAAATAAGTTGATTGTCTTTGAAACGGAAGGGAATTATGAGGAAGTGCTTTATTTAAGAGAAAATCCAATTTATTTAGATGTGAACTACTCGCCACTTAGCAAGGCTTGAAGTGAGAGCTGCTCAGTTCCACGACGAAAGTAACCTTTTATCTCCCTGAGCGTTACTTCGGGGCCTTCCACCCCAAGATTTCCAACGATTGGAAGTTCTCTTTATACGGTTGATATTTTACGCAGGAACGGAATGGCTTGGTTTTCGCACTCTATTTTCTTCCTGCAACCTTCTATATCAGGTTATCAAAGAACTTTATATAGCTAGTGTATCAAAAGTTTTTGTTTATACCAAACCGAAATGCATCTCCCACCTACCGCTGGGCTATCGGCCTTCACACGCTTAGGGAAGGAGAATTCTTTCGGTAAATTCGTTTAAAAAATTAATGTAGATTATTACGTTTTTGCTTATTCACAGGGTTAGTTTCCATAATATACAAACTTTTTGCAGGGTTATTATTTGAAATGAAATCTTTAAGCACGGAATGAATGGATGATTCATTATTAAAGTGATAAAGGAGAACGGTTTCATGAAAAGGATAATATTATGTATATTTGTTTTAAGTTTTGTTATGGGGTCCTTCAGTTTAAATGCAGTCGCAGAAACAGAAGAAAGTGCTAAAATGATATCAAATTGGAAAAGGGTACTTGTTGGTGAACCTTTTACTAATGAAGATGAAATTTTAAAAAACATTGTTTTGGATAAAGAAAAGGATTTACAAGATAATGTGTTAAGCAATCTAAACAAAGATAACGAGAATTCTTATTTATTTAAGAATCTGCAAGACTGGAAGCAGAATTCTGCACAAATCACAGAAACAGTGAAAAATATTGAGAAAATGGCGGTACTTTATCAGACACCTAATTCGATATACTATCAACAAAGTACATTACAAAAAGACATTATGTACGCAATAGAATACTTCAATGATCAAATGTATAATGAAGAAATTAAAAATATATATGGAAATTGGTGGGATTGGGAGATTGGAACACCACAGTCATTCAATAATATTTTGATATTAATGTGTGATGATTTAACTGAAGTGGAGCTAAGCAAGTATATAATGGCAGTTGATCGTTTTGTACCGGATCCAACAAAAAGGTTAAATGGAATTAAAGAAACTGGAGCTAATTTACTAGATAAAAGTTTCATAGTCATGGTGAGAGGTGTTCTGAACAATAATAGTGATAAAATTCAATTAGGAATAGATGCGACAAATGATGTGTATAAAATAGTTCAAAATGGTGATGGATTTTATAAAGATGGATCATTTATACAACACACATATAATCCGTATACTGGTGGGTATGGTGAAGTGTTACTTGCGAGAAGTGCTGATATTCATGAATTGTTTAGTGGAACAGACAGACTGACGAATGTACAAGGAATTAAAAACCTTTATACGTATATTGAAACTACCTACTTACCAGTTATGAAACAAGGTGAAATATTTGACATGACGCGTGGCCGAGGCATGTCTAGACAAAATTCTACCTCTAGTATTGTAGGGAGAAATATTCTATATGAAATACTTGTAATTAGTTCACAAAATCAAGACTTATCATATCGAGGAAAATATGCCCGTTATGTAAAAGAAGCTATATTTCAACATAACAGTCAGGAAAGTTATTATAATGGGTTATCCATTCATAAAACACAAACATTTCAACGTTTAATGAGTGATAGTTCAATTAAACCGGATTTTGGTGTGAGAGATGCAAATAATATGTTAAGCGCGATGAATCAGATGACCCATCAAAAGAAAGACTTTGCAGCTGGATTGAGTTTATTTGGTAAACAAATCAGTTCTTTTGAATATGGGAATGGGGAAAATATGAAGGGATTTTACATGGGAACAGGGATGTTATATTTGTATAACAATGATATTGGCCAATACGATAATGACTATTGGGCAACTATAGATATGACAAGACTTCCAGGCATAACAACAGACCATAAATTAGGCAATTTAATTGATTGGAAAAATTATAATAACCCTAAGTCGTGGTCAGGTGGTGTTTCGGATGGACAGATTGGTTCAGCTAGCATGTACTACACCATGCAGAATGTTACTGGAAGCTCATTAGAAGCAAAAAAATCTTGGTTCTTTCTTAAAGATAAAATTGTAGCAATGGCTGCAGGGATCAATTCAAAAGAGAATGCTGATACAGAGACAATAGTTGAGAATCGAAGATTAGAAAAAGATGGTTCAAATCTTCTGGAAGTGGAGGGTACAGAAGTAGTTCTTGATCAAGGTACCCTATTTAAGGGAGCTTCTTGGGCCCACATTAAAGGAAAAAACAATCAGTCTGATATTGGTTATGTGTTCCCTCAATCTGAAAATATATATGCTGAAAAGAAAGAGCGAAGTGGAAAGTGGTCTGATGTAAATAAAGGGGGATCAAGCAATCAAGTAAGTAACATGTTCGCAACACTATCAATACCTCATGGAAAATCACCATCAGGTGGAGAGTATGTGTATGTAATTCTTCCTGGCAAGAATCAAGAAGAGACATCTACTTACGCAAAAGAAATGGATGTATCGATACTTTCTAATACACCAACGCAGCAAGTGATTTATGATGCTGCTGATGATATATGGATGGGGAATTTTTATGAGATAGGGAAGGTGAATGAAGTAGAGGCTAGAACTAGGGGGGCAATTGGAATAAAATATGAAGATAGTGGCCTAAAAGTAGTGATGGCTGATCCAATGAAAGAGCAAGCTAAAGTAATCTTTACAATACCTAAAAAAATAGGATACAAGGTAGCAGAAAAGGACGATGAGATAACTGTTAAGGAAGATGCAAACTCTTGGATAATAGAAATGGATAGTTCGGATAAAAGTGGGAAAAGTTCTCAAGTGTATTTTGAACAGTAAAGGTTATAAAATACATTTTGATGTGTAAATTGTGTAATGGCTTCCATATAAAACATAAATAAGAGTCAAGAGCTATTTTGATAGCCTTGACTCTTATTTATGTTCGCAACTAATGTTTCTGGTGCAAGATTAAATGATAGCAAAAAATAAATAAAAATATAAATATACCTTGAATATTTAATGAGTATCAGTTCGTAGAATACATAGCTGGTTTGGGATTTTTAAAAATTTATTTTCATTTTTCCTAGGTGGCCCGTGAAATGATTTCTTGTTTCTCAAGTAATAACTTCAAACTTGATAAAGAAATGGATTGAAAATCATCTTTCGACATACGTTTTCGGTAGTGCGTAGGTGTTTCCTTAGTCACCTTTTTAAATATGCGGCTAAAGGCTGCTAAACTATGAAAACCCACCTGATAAGATATATTTTCTACCGATTCATTAGTCATTGAAAGTAAATACGCTGCGTGATTAATACGTACTCTTATAATCCAGTCCTTCATGCTCATCCCAAAATGATTTTGAAATACTCGAGAAAGATGGCTCCGATTGACCGCAAGGTGATTGGCTACATCACTTACGGTAATCTCCTCTATATAGTGCTCTCCAATATATATCATTGCTTCAATTGCGAGTCGTGAAAAATTTTGTTTTACTCCTGCTGAGATTGAACCACCATCTGTAAGGAATAACCTTAAAAAACGGTAGGTTAGCTCATTCAACTTTAATTCATCTTCATATGTACTGTAGGAGCAATTCATACACTCCAAGATAATCTCCAAATATTGTTGAATATTAGTTGAGGTAACAGCGTAGTTATCACCTTTTAAATTTGAAAAATTAATAATTTCTTCTGCAACCTTCCCACCAAATGAAAGCCATGCATACAACCATGGTTCCTCTGCGTCTGAACGATAAAAGGTAGACTCTCCTGAAGGAATAAGAAAAAGATCACCTTTCTTTAATGAATATTTTTTATCTTTTACATAGTACTTTCCTTTTCCATCCAACACGACATGAATAATGTAGCTGTTACGTACAGCAGGACCAAATGCATGAAAAGGTAGTGTTTTTGAAAAACCACAAAAATCAAAATAAAGTTCGCTCGAGAAGTGATGGTGTTCTTTTTTTATAAATACAGCTTGTTCCATGTGCTTCTCCCTTCTTCGAGATTACTATAACCAATATGCCTTTTGAAGAAAGAAATGCAACAAAAGGTTAAATCAAAGTCACAAAATGATATAAAATAGAAAACGCTTTCTTGTTAAACTATACATGAAAAAGAAAATCATAGGAAGATTAATGTAATTTGTCTTTTTTTATGCACAACACTGAAAACGCTTTCTCTCATTTATTAAAATTAAGTGGAGAATTTCACAAAAGGGGAATGAAAATGGATAGAAAATCAAAACAACGTGTTTCCTATGCCTTAGGTGCATTTGGTCATGACATATTTTATGTAACTTTGAGTACATATTTTATGGTCTTTGTTACAAGTACGATGTTCACTGGGGCTGATAAAGCAACGGCTGGAAGAATGATTGGGATTGTTACAAGTTTAATCGTAGTAATCCGATTGGTAGAAATTATTTTCGATCCGATTATTGGAGGAATAATTGACAATACAAAAACGAGATTCGGAAAGTTTAAGCCTTGGTTAGTTGTTGGTGGCTTAGTTAGTTCTATTCTTCTTGTATGCATATTTACCAATTTCTTTGGTCTTGCAATTCATAATACTACGTTATTCATCATTTTGTTTGCAATTGTTTATATCTTACTCGATAGTTTTTATTCATTTAAGGATATTGCTTTTTGGTCGATGATTCCAGCGCTAAGCACTGAAACCAAGGAAAGAGAAAAGTTAGCAACGTTTGCACGACTTGGTTCATCACTTGGTGCGAATGGGACTACGCTCGCAGTTGTACCGATCGTCACCTTCTTTACTTTCTTGATAACTGGAGAACATTCTCAAGGCGCCTCTGGTTGGTTTTGGTTCGGCTTAATTGCAGCTGTTATTTCTGGAGGGACAGCCATTATTGCAGCGTTTGGCACAAAAGAAAATGAAAGTGTAATTCGTCAGCAACAAGAAAAAGCAACCTTTAAAGACATTTTTAAAGCTATTGGGAAAAATGATCAGTTGATGTGGTTAGCACTATCATATATTGCATATGCCATTGCAAATGTTGCAACTACTGCTGTGTTATTCTTCTACTTCAAATATATTTTAGGAAATTCAGGTGAGTTCTGGATTGTGGGATTAATTGCAGCTGTACTAGGTGTAATTGCTGTTCCGCTTTTCCCAACACTCACGAAGTTAATTTCAAGACGTTTTGTATATATTGGCGGTATTGTAATGATGATTCTGGCATACGTATGTTTCGCTTTAGCTGGAACAAGTTTACCGATAGTCATTGTGGGATTGGTGCTCTTCTATTTTCCTCAGCAACTAATTTTCCTTTCAGCTTTAATGACTATTACTGACTCAGTTGAATATGGACAATGGAAAAATGGTACCCGAAATGAAGCTGTGACATTATCAATTCGTCCATTACTCGATAAAATTGCGGGAGCTTTATCAAACGGAATCGTTGGGTTTGTAGCTGTTGCTTCTGGGATGACTGGCAATGCTACAGCAGCAGATATTACTGCTAATGGTGTTTCAACATTCCATCTTTATGCGTTTTATCTTCCAGCAGTACTCATGATTTTTTCCGCTATTATTTTCGCATGGAAGATTACATTGACAGAGAAAAAGCATGTACAAATTGTCAAAGAATTAGAAGCAAGGCTAAATCATGATAAGAAAGCAGCGGATGATTTCAATTCTAGAGCTGCACTTGCTCATTCTCACTCTAAATAAAGGAGTAGGTGATATCTAAAATGAACATTACAACAAAAGATTTCGGTGCTGGTTATACGAGTATCACTATTACCAATCTGAACGGCCTGCAATTGACAGTTTCAGACCTAGGAGCTCGTATTACGAGTTTGAAGGTACCGACATCGAATGGCTTACGTGAGCTTATACTTGGTTTTGATACAGCAAAGGAATACCTTGAAAAGGATTTATATATTGGTGCCTCAATCGGACGTGTAGCTGGACGAATTCGAAATGGAACTTTTCAAATTGACGGGGAAATCTATAAAGTACAAGTTGATGAGAAAAACGGGAACACTTTACATGGCGGTACTCCAGGATTTGAAAGTAAAAAGTGGCAATATTGTGTTGTCGAGAATAATGATGAGACCTCAGTGATATTTCATATGGTGAGCCCACATGGTGAAAATGGCTTTCCGGGGAACCTTGATATTGAGATACGTTATACATTGACTAACACCAATGTTTGGAAAGTGGAAACTAGAGCGACAAGTGACAAAGATACCTTATTCAATCCAACAAACCACGTATACTTCAACTTAACTGGTGATGTAGCGCAACCCGTAAATGAACACACATTATGGGTGGATAGTGATAGGTTTGCACCACTAGATTCGGAAGGTGTTCCAATTGGTGTGAAGTTACCCGTAGAAGGGACTGCATTTGATTTTAGAAAGCCAGTTAAACTCAAAGAAACCTTCAGTAGTAATTTTGTTCAAAAAGAATTAGTGGGTGGAATTGATCATCCTTTCTTCTTGAATCAACCTGAACTATCACATAGTTCAGTGAAACTCACTAGCCCAGATGAAGTGGTTTCTATTGAAGTAGCCACAGAAGAACCCAGCGTCGTCATCTTTACAGCAAATTTTGGTGGGAATACACCGCTCATGCATGGTAAGCAACTTGCAAACCATGGAGGAATTACTTTTGAAACACAGGTTTGTCCAGGTGCTGAACAGTTTTCTGATTTTGGGGATATGGTTCTTAGGGCGGATTCAACTTATCAAACAGCGACAGAATTTCATATTATTTGAGAGCATATTTTTGATAGTCCCTTAAAATATGAAACATGTATAGAAGGATTAGATACCGCTATCGAAACTTATTTAAAACGGATGCAAAAGGGAGGTTTATATTTATGGAAAAGAAACGTGAGCTGGCTTTAAAATTTTCTGAGATATTTGGAGATCAAGAAACAACTCAATATTTTTCTCCAGGACGTATCAACTTAATCGGTGAACATACAGACTACAATGGTGGGTATGTATTCCCAGCTTCTATTACATATGGAACTTATGGAGTGGCTAGGCGTCGTGAGGATGATAGAGTATTAGTTTATTCAACGAACTTTGAGAAGCTTGGAGTGATTGGTTTTACCGTAAATGAACTAAATTACGATAGAAATGATAATTGGGCAAATTATGTAAAAGGGGTAATTTTAACGTTGAAAGAAGCTGGCCATAAAATAGACTCTGGTTTTGAATTATTAGTTGAAGGGACGATTCCAAATGGCGCAGGACTTTCAAGTAGTGCTTCACTTGAATTACTTGTGGGCGTAGTATTAGAAGACCTGTTCAACTTAGATGTAACGCGACTCGAATTAGTAAAAATGGGTAAAAAAGTTGAGAATGAATTTATTGGTGTGAACTCTGGTATCATGGATCAGTTTGCCATTGGATTTGGTGAAGAAGACAAAGCAATTCTCCTAGATACCAATACGTTAGAGTATGAAATGGTACCAGTGGTTTTGAATGATTATGCTATTGTAATTATGAATACAAATAAGCGCCGAGAATTAGCAGATTCAAAATATAATGAACGCCGTGCTGAATGTGAAGAAGCACTCGCATGTCTCCAAACAAAGTTAGAAATTAAGACACTTGGAGAACTAAGCAAAGCAGAATTTGATGAAAATCAAAATCTTATTGGGGATGAAACCTTAATTAAACGCGCCAAGCATGCAGTTTATGAAAATGAGCGCAAAAAAAAGCAAAAGAAGCTCTTACTGCAAATGATTTAGAAGAATTCGGAAAGCTATTGAATGCTTCTCATGCATCTTTAAGAGATGATTATGAAGTTACTGGGTTGGAATTAGATACATTAGTCGCCACTGCACAAAAACAAGAGGGTGTACTTGGGGCACGTATGACTGGGGCTGGATTTGGTGGATGCGCCATCGCATTAGTAAAAGAAAGTAAAGTCCATGCTTTTAAAAACAACGTTTATGATGAATATCTTAAATTTGTAGGATATGCGCCTGTCTTTTATGTAGCACACATTGGTAGTGGAACTACAGCAATCGGATGATGAATGGGGTGAAAAAGATGGAAACAAGCCAAGCAATTTATGATTTTACTACTCTTGCAATTAATAATGGAGCCATTGAGGAAACTGACCGAATTTATACGCACAATCAACTATTACGTTTGATTGGCGAATCGGACATGGGGGAGATTACTAGCGTAGTCGAAATGGACCCACATGTGCTGTTAAATACACTGATAGATAAAGCAATGGAAAATCTAAAAATCTCTAAAAATCCAGTTAATTGTGAAATGCTTGAAGCGCTTTTAATGGATGTGATTACGCCACTTCCATCTAAGGTTAATGCAAATTTTCAGAGGGCATATCGTAAAAGTCCTAAACAAGCAACGGATTATTTCTTTGAACTTAGTAAACGAAATGATTATATAAAGACACGTGCGATTGAAAAAAATATTCAATATGTAGCAGAATCAAAATATGGCGAACTGGAGATTACTATTAATTTATCCAAGCCAGAGAAAGATCCCAAAGAGATCATGGCAGCTAGAAATACACCGAAGGGTAATTATCCAAAATGTTTACTTTGTATTGAAAATGAAGGGTATTTCGGTCGCTTGAACCATCCAGGTAGAAGCAATCACCGAATTATTAATATTGAGCTAGATGGGGAAGGGTGGGGGTTTCAATATTCACCATATGCATACTTTAATGAACACTCCATCGTATTATCCAAAAAGCATCGTCCAATGAAAATTTCTCGTGAGGCATTTTCTCGTTTGTTTAGTTTTGTAGAAACAATGCCACACTACTTCATTGGTTCAAATGCGGATTTACCTATTGTAGGAGGGTCTATCTTAAGCCATGATCATTATCAAGCCGGACGCCATAACTTTCCAATGGCAAAGGCTAACGTTCTTAAAACATTTGAATTGCCTGCCTATCCAAATACTTCTTGTGGTATCGTCAACTGGCCAATGAGTGTGATTCGTCTTTCTTCTCTAAATAAAGAAGAACTCATTAATGCCAGTACCTATATACATGAAATTTGGAAGAACTATTCAGATGAATCCTTACAAATTCGTGCGCAATCAAAAGATGGTACAAAACATCATACAATTACACCAATTGTGCGGCGACGTAAAGAAAAGTACGAAATTGATCTTGTACTTCGTGATAATAATGTGAGTGAAGTATACCCTGATGGAATTTTTCATCCACATCCAGATGTACAACATATTAAAAAGGAAAATATAGGACTTATTGAAGTCATGGGCCTAGCAATTCTCCCCCCACGTTTGATTATGGAGCTTTATGAAGTAGAGCTGTATTTGTTAGATAAGGGGGGAAATGTTCCAAAAATCCATCAAAAATGGGCAGATGAATTAAAAGTCCAGGGGGGATATACAGAAGAGAACATTAAAAGATTTCTTCAAATTAAAGTTGCAAAGAAATTTGAACGCGTCTTAGAAGATGCGGGTGTTTATAAGGTGAATAAAGAGGGTAGAGCAGGGTTTGATCGTTTTATCAAGGAATTACAAAGTATAAATCGATAGGTGATGACTAGATGCCAGTATTTATTTTAAGTGGTGCAGGATATATTGGCTCACATGTCGTCATGCAATTAATCATCGATGGCTATGAAGTAGCTGTAATCGATAATCTATTGACTGGTCATATCGAATCGTTACATGAAAAAGCACGTTTATACGAGGGGGGGATAGACGTCATAAGAAATTCATGTATGAAGTCTTCTCTCAAGAAAAGAAAATTGAAGGTGTAATGCATTTTGCGGCATTTTCACTTGTTGGTGAGTCAGGCAAGTGACATGAATTATGTAGTACTTCGCTATTTTAATGTTGCAGGTATCAAAGAAGATGACTCAATTGGAGAAGCAAATAATCATGAAACACATTTGATTATGATTATTTTACAGGCAGCACTAGGTAAGCATAACGATTTCATGATTTATGGGTTGATTATAACACACCGGATGTAACGAGCATCCGCAATTATATCCCTGTTTTTGGTTTAATCAATACGCATATCAAAGCGCTAGAATATTAAAGGGAGGAAGGAAATCAGAAATGTTTAATCTTGGCATCCATTCGGGTGCTTTTTATTTTAAAGGAGGATAATAGGAGATACATAGTTACATTTAACAAATGAAGTTTTAATAATAAAAGGAATTGAATGCAAACTCGTTTTTATATATTTTCATGAAACATACGTTCTGTATAGTGAAATGAAATTTAAGTGGGAAGAAATAGATGAATTACTTAATATATCTGGCAATGAGAGGAACAGAATTAAAGCTAGTATTTTAGCTGTTTTCTTAGAACATAGCAGCATTGATTGAAGTTTTTGAGCTTATTGGTATGAATGAAATAACTAAACGTTTAAAAAGTTTAAGAAAGTTAAATTTTTGTGGTAAAATATGCAAGGTTATATTAAATAAAATACGTGCGCTAATCACGATAAACTAGTAAAGGAGTGTGTGTTATGGCAGAAAATATTAACATAAACGTTAATGCAAGAAGCAACTATGGACCAGAATCAAAATGGGGACGTCAGTCTTTCTTTGATGGTGGCCTTTTGAGCTTCATTGGTTGGAGTATCTTGGGAACACTTATTACAGTGTGCACGTTTGGTATTTGCTATCCGTGGGCGTTATGTATGGTTTACGGCTGGAAAATTAACCATACGGTGGTTGATGGGCATAGAATGGAATTTAACGGTTCAGCGGTTGGTTTGTTTGGTAACTGGATTAAATGGCTAATTCTGACAGTTATTACACTAGGTATCTATGGATTTTGGGTTAGCATTAAACTTGAAGACTGGAAAGTCAAAAATACAACCTTCGTTAATTAAGGGGAAATTTTGATTAAGTACCATAAGAGTTAGCATTGTTTTAATACTTACGATTGATTATAGTAATTGTTAAAAGAAATATGTAAGGTTTTATGGTTTTAAATTAAATATTAAGTATTCGCAATAATTCTCATAATTTTCTATTAGTGATTAATATAGACAAATGATTTTTGAGTTGTCAAAGCTTTATCAAAAAGCAAGCTTCCTCCAGCGGACTTGCTTTTAGCTATTTATTAAGTATGTAAAACACGTCAACGTTCCAAATTAGGAAAATATCAAACAGTACAATAAATTTATAATAATAATTGGAGTAATCCTCAAAAAGATTTATCTATATGAGAGGACGACAGTTAAAAAATCAAAGTTTAAATCGGGAGAGTGCGCCAGTCAACTTCCGTATTAAATATATTAACAAGATAAAATAGCCTATGCCGTAGTAATCTATAACAAAGGCTATTTTATATACAACTATTGTACTCATTTTATAAGTTAGTCTCGGTGATATCCGGAAAGCTATCCAGATTTTAAATGGAGTTTTTATGATGGTTGTGCCTTTGCTAGTAACTGCACAATCCACGCCAATAGGCAAACGTAAACGTATCTGCCACTATAAATTTACTTGCTGATGAAAAGAGAACAATATATTCTGTTTGCATGAATAAAAAAGGAAAGTGGGTATAAAAAAACATTCAAACTTCGCACGAAATACCAATTTTACGAACAATAGGATGTATAAATAAAAATCTAATACAGTATTTAGGGATTTCGAGCTCAATTGCATAAATCTCAGTATATTGGTATGTGTCTATATAATTCATATTTTATATAGGAATCATTAAATACTGAACTATTCATTGAAAATATTCATAGTAAATTACCTTTTACTATATAGGATTTTTTCTTATGTTGATCTAATTAACTCCTCATAATTATGATTAAATTAACCAATTCATGTTAGATAACGAATTTTAAACTGTTTTCATATATTGATTTTTTGTATGAATTTATATATATAAATTGTTTTATTTTATATACATTTATATGTAGTTTTTGCACAAATTTTTATGGTCTTATATAAATTTATCACTTAGTTAGCTATAATTTTCATTTGACTAACTACACTATACCATTCAGTTTTGAGCATGTTTTAGTATTTCATAATTTAATTATGTAAATAAGTTTGTGTAAAAATTGAATTTAACGCGAACTTGTGTTCGTGTTTCTTTTCTGTTATAGTGTATATGAGGTGATTTTTATGGAATACAGCAAGCAACGTCAAAAATCCGTACATCGTAGGAAATTATACGAGAATTTAAATGAAATGCCCTTTTACATAGAAGAATTTGTGGAGTACAAAGAATTGCATGATGCCTCTCCCTCCACCCTACTGAATTATGTATATGATTTTAGAGTCTTCTTTAATTGGCTATTATCTGAACAAATTATTGAATTTAAGCCGATTAAAGACATATCCTTCTCTGATTTGGAAAATTTAAAGAAAAAAGATGTTGAGAACTTTATGAGGTTTCTAAAACTACAACAAAACATGCAGAATTCCTCTGTTAACAGAAAAATTTCAGCCTTAAAGTCTTTATTTAAGTACCTTACCTCCCTATCAGAAAATGAAGATGGAGAATGTTATTTTTATAGAAATGTAATGGCTAAAATAGAAATACATAAAGATAAAGAAACATTAAATGCTCGTGCAAAACGTATGAGATCTAAAATATTCCATAATGATGACGATCAAGACTTTTTGAATTACGTGAAGTACGAGCATGAGAAATCGTTAACAAAACATCAGTTGTTCTATTTCCTAAGAGATAAAGATCGTGATGTAGCTATCCTCTCCCTCTTTCTTGGTAGTGGTATTCGAGTAAGCGAATTGGCCGATCTTCGTATGGAAGATATAAACTTAAAAGAAAGACTAATTGATGTAATCCGAAAAGGAAACAAAGAAGATTCTGTATGGATTACCCCAATTGCATTGAATGACCTTGAAAAGTATATGGAAATCAGAGATAACAAATATGCTCCAGGAAAAGAATTAAAAAATGTATTTTTATCAAAGTATAAACATACTGCACAGCCACTTTCCGTTAGGGCTATCCAAGATATAGTAGAAAAATATACTAAGGCCTATGGCAAAAAGATGTCTCCTCATAAATTAAGACACACATTGGCAAATAAATTATATATGGAAGAAAAAGACTCGTTACAAGTAATGCAGCAACTCGGGCATACGAGCCAAGATACAGCTTTGCTATATACACAACTTGGGGAAACAACTATTAAAGATAGTTTAGGCAGAATAGGAAAAAATAAATAATAAAAGTTCAGCAATGCAAAATTGCTGAACTTTTATTATTTTCTCTGCTAGAGTTAGTGGTTTTAAATGTCATGCATTATTCATTACATATTTAATTTTATTATATAAAAAATACATAGTTAAAATTCTACTTTAATTGGTATATAAAAACTGTCTCTTGTTAGAATTAGATAAATGAAAATTTTAGATTCCTACAATTGGTGTTTACTCTTTTAAGTTGATAGCGATGTGGTGATACCCGTTTAGAACGCTATCTTTGCACTAAAAAAATCGAACCATAAATTTGCCGGTAAGCTTATGGTTCGATTTAAAATTTGTTAGTTTCATATTCTCTATTTTTTATCACCCGCATTGTAGTAAATGTAGTGATGGATATAAAAAGTACTATACATAATAATAAAATATAAATATTATAATTCATCCTTCCGTACTTACAGTATAAGGCTAACTCATAACAAAAAATCCCGTATACAATTATTAGTATTGGATTTGTTACTAATGACAGAAGTATCCTTTTTACATTTTCCTTAAATATAGAAATCACTCCTAATTACATGAATTACTGATATTAAGTATACTTTACTGTAAAGTAACAAAAAAGCTATTTAATCTTGCCGCCAAAAATACAATAGATATCTGTCTATTGTATTTTTGGCAGATGTCTATTAAAACCGTTTAAAAATCTAGTTGTTTCATAGACAATGGATTTTTGAGTGAATACTAAAGTTGCTTCATTTGAGAGCCAAATAATGAAAATGAACCCTCATATATTAATTCATTCCCCCTCAATGATATTTATCTTTCAGATTTTGTTGATGCTTTGTAAAAAAAAGATTCTAAAAAGGTAATTGTAATTGAATTAGAAAAACACGCGAAGGTTGGGAAATTAGTAAATCATAGATAAAAACGTCCTATATTTTAATAGGACGTTTTTTCTTCTATAAATAATGTATTCTCCAATATCTAAAAAGGACGGTTTAACTACTTACTTATATCTATCTATAATTCAATAAACCTACTTCTCCTCATACCATGGGTTTAAATGAATTAGTACTTCATATATTTCTGGGTTCTGATTTATAATAGTAGTTTTTATATCCCTACAAATATCATGTCCTTGCTGGATGCTTAAATGTGCCGGAACACTAATTCTAATATCAATTAATACATAGTGACCATGATCACGTGCGCGCATTCTATCAATTCTTTTTACAAAAGGATGGGCCTGAATTACTCTCTTATATTCACTACATTTCTCGGTAGGAATACCACCTTCCATTAATATATATATTGCTTCTTTCCCCATACTAATCGCTAACTTTAATACGAAAAAAGAAACAATAATACCGGCTAAAGGATCCCCATAAGCTGCATATGGAATGGAATAGATATTGTTTATCAAAGCAATACCAATTCCAATTACAGCTGCAATTGAGGCATAAACATCAGCAAGATGATCATAAGCAGTTGCAATAAGCCCTTTGCTGCTTGTTTTTCGACCAATTCGTATTGTGTATACATATAAAATTCGCTTCCATATTAATGAAATAATCGCTGCTATAAAAGCAATTATATGGGGTTCTGTCGCTGGTTCAAATAATGACTTTATTGATTCATAAACCATAAATAAAGCCGCTAAAATTAAAATCACAGCTACAATTCCTGATGATATAACTTCTGCTTTACCATGTCCATAAGGATGATCTTCATCAGCTGGCTGATTTGAAATTTTCATTGATCCCAATGAGGCTACGGATGCTACAACATCGGCAGCATTATGAATCCCGTCGGCTAATAATACCTGACTTTTGAAAAGTAAACCGACTATAATTTTGATGAGAGTCAGAAATATATTGCTAATTACACTAATCCATGCTGCCAATAAGGACGTTTTTGGGTTAGCATTCATATTTATCCCCACCTTAACTTTACTCTTGTTTCAAAATATTATCGTTTAATTCAATTGTGTAGTTATAAGTCTGTGTCTTGCCATTTTAATTTCTTTCATACATTACCCAATAATAAGTGTGTGGGTCTATACAAACATTTTCTCATCAGTAAAGGTTTAAAGCATAACTTACTTTGTTCTTTTATCCTTATTTGTTATGAAGTGTAAAAAAGAGTGACACAATATGCCCTGCTTTTCTCATTACAAACATCAAAGCGACTAATGTGTTGCTTTGATGTTTGATGAAATGTCTTCAGGTATGATTACTAATTCATTCTGCGCATTAATCTTTACTCATCTGATCACAACAATTATTTTTACAGGTTGTCCATTTCACATAGCTGTAGCAAATACTATAAGATTAAAAGCATATAATTGAATATGAGTGTAAGCTGTATACATTAATTATCCTTCTTTTAAATTCTTGGAGATTTTCCATATGATTGAGTATCTCTATACGCTTTTCTTTAATGAATTTTAAATGATAAAACTTTCAATTTTATTACACTATTTGTATGTTAGTTTTTAAACTTTAATTAAACCTTCATTTATTTAAGCATTCATAAATCAGTTGCAATATTTGCATCAAATTCATCTGATTTTTTAGTATCTATTTTTTCCCCATCTATTGTCACCCTTATTTCTTGTTTTTGGTTTGCTGTTACCATCCAAGCATTCGGTAAATAACGATCTTCATGGGATAATGTAGAAGGTGAATTTATAACCTTTCCTCCTAAATATAGCGTAGCAGAAGAACCTCCATCCATAGCCATCGCATTTATTGCTCCTTTTTCATATAGAATATCTTGACACTCTTTTAACGTAGCTCCTATGCTATGTGTCTGCCTACCGTCAACCACTAGAAACATTATTGTGCCATCTTCTTTTTGTGCCATAATACTTCGCGGAGCAGAGCCCCTACCACCGTCTCCTTCTGTAATCATTTTTTCTCCATTTACAATTAACTGTGGCATAAATCCTGCTGCTGAAACGACTTGTTTATCCAAAAGTTGTTGGGTAGAATAATTCCCTGTTATCATTTGTCCAAACTTTGTTAAGCCCGTAATAATTGTAGGGGTATTTTTATCTATATTTGTATCAATTGCTTTCCCATTTTCTATTGCTATTCCAGTTGCAATATTTCCTCCACCTCTTCCTGTTTCATCAGTAAATCCACTTGCATTCACAGCAACAAGTGCATGATTACGTTTTGCCATTACGCTAATTTTTTCTCCTCTTTTATCGCCCTGTGTTCCTTGATGGCTAACAAGTTTAACATTGAAAGGGTTACTAATAGTGACTAATTTTCCTTCGAAAAGAAAGCGACTATCTTTGTTACTTTTAATCGTTTCTACGTCAATTTTTAATGGCTGATTTTTTAATTCTTCTAATCTTTTTCCTGCTATTTTTTTATAAATATTCTCATCACTATTTGACCATTTGGGATGATTAATTCTATCTTGTAATTTATCTAGTTCCTTTTGGGATAGGAATGTATATTTCGCATATTGTGGATGCTGAGAAGTTAGTATACTCCCAGCAATTGTTACACGAAGATCTCGACCATAGTTAGTACCAAATAATATTCCTATGCCAATAAGCATGAAAATAGAAAGAAGAAGCAAAATTCGTTTGAAGATTTTTCTTAGATGTTTCATAGTTATATCCTCCGTCATTAATTACATTCAATGAATCCTTTAAAATAAAAGACACAAGTGTTTGTTTCCCTTATTCCCGAGTTCCTCACTATGTCTTAGCACGCAAGGCAAAATACTTGTTCTACATTTCTTATTTATTTCAGTGTATATTTACAGATTTAATAACGTTTTTGCAACCAAGAAATATATTACTAATCCTGTTCCGTCAACAAATGTTGTAATAAATGGACCAGAAACGACTGCAGGATCTAATTTAAATTTTCTCAAAATTAAAGGTAAAACAGCTGCGACAAGCGAAGCCCAAATAACAATAAATAATAAAGTGATTGCTACAACTTGTGCAACTTCTGTTCCAACCCCTAACATATAAGCACGAATGAGCCCAGCTACCCCAAGTGCAAGTCCGAGAAGCATGCCAATTGCAAATTCCTTTTTCATTACACGGAAAATGTCTTTAAATTTCACCTCTCCAATACCGATTGCACGAGTAATTGTTGCTACAACCTGTGTTCCTGTATTCCCTCCAGTACCCACTAATAATGGAACAAAGAAAGCAAGGGCAACTACTGTTTCAATTTCGTCTTCAAAATACTTTAGTACTGTACCTGTATATGCCTCAGCAACAAAAAGAAGCAATAACCATGGTAGACGTTTAAAGAAAATGCTACAAATACTAGATTCAAAGTAAGATTGATTTAATGGTTCACTTCCACCTAACTTTTGGATATCTTCTGTAGCCTCTGCTTCCATAACATTCATTACGTCATCAAATGTTATAATACCAATCATTTCATTATTTGCTGTTGTTACAGGTATTGCTGCTAAATTATAATTCAGTAGCTTTTTTACAACTTCTTGCTGATCAACCTCAGCAGGTACTGAAATCACCTCTCGAATCATGATATTGGATAATATCTCTTCATCTGCTGCTAGTAATAACTCATGAATGGAAACGATTCCCTTAAGATAACCATGACTATCAAGAACATAAATATAAGAAATTGATTCTACATTTTTAGAATGTTCCCTAATGTACTTCAATGTCATTTTTACTGACCAATTCCCTCTAACTGCAACAAAATCACTTGTGACAAGACTTCCTGCTGTTTCAGGTTTGAAAGCCATTAATTTTTTCACATTATGCTTTGTAATTTTATTTAGATACGCCATTAATTTAGCTTGTTTTTCCGGATGAACCGCTAGAAGTAAATCTACTGTTTCATCAATCGGTTGTAAATTTAGTAACTTTTTAGCTTTGTTTTCAGATAAGTGAATTAAGATATTATATTTTTCTTCTGTACTCAAATGTTGTAGAATGTTTGAGCTTTTTAATACAGGAATCTTATCTAGTAATATGACTTGATCTTCTATTGAAAACCGTTTTATTTCTTGCGCAACATCATACGACGGATGACGTAAAACTTTATCTGCATCCAAATCATTTTGGGTTACAAGTAATTCATTTAATAATTTCTTCATGTTAACTCCTCCTCATATTGCTAAGGGAGACTCTAGAGTTTCATGAGTGGTTTTGTATTATTTTATCTGTCTAAAATTTTGATTAGAGCATTAATAGTTACATTGCAATCAATTTATTAAGAACTACCTCCTTTTTGAATATAGACAAGATAAAAATAAATAACATTAAACAAAAAAAACCTTACTCAAAAAGGAGTAAAGGTTTTTTTACAATACAAATAAATGATTATTAAGACAGCTCTGCAATAATCCCAGAGGTGCCTTTCTATCAAATCGTATACCACTCCCTCGTTGAGTTTTAGCACTGTATAGCATAGGTTTTTATAACCAGCTACATTAAAAAGGGCCTTAATCCGACCGTTCCTGTTGACCCATTGGCGTCTCTCGACATTTTTGGGCAGCAGCGTTTCTCTATACAGGAGCCTCACCTAACAAAGATTATTGAATTACTTCAAAATTTAAACCAGAATTTAATATTTGTCAACTAACTTTCGATTTGATTCATAAAAAATTCTTTTTTAGAGAAATGTAATTAGATTCTATTACAAATTTGAAATTCAGCATAAAAGATTTAAAATTTAAATACAATTAGTTCAAAAAAACGTTATAAAACATATGAAATTTCGTATAAGAAACTTATTGTTTATGATTAATTCGTGACTTTATAGCAGCAGTTACATCATTAGTCATACCGTACTTCAAAAGAACATTCTTCAAAAAATCTTATTTTATGATTAATATCTTCTTTACTGTTTATCAAATTTATATGGTTAAACTACTTAATCAAATTATACATTCCAAGTCGCAAATATGTATCTATATGAGACAATTAAATATAATTTCTCACATCATTTCTCAAAGATTTATAAAGTAATAAAGAATATAAAGTTAGCAATACGTTTACTTGACAAGCAAAAAAAAAGTATTTATGCTGGCTACACGAACAAACACATAAAATTTATATTGCTAAACCTGTTAGGTGAGGCTCCTATACAAACACAGGCTATTGCCCAAAAATGTCGAAAGACGCCAATGGGTAGAACAGGAATTGTCGGATTAAGGCTCTTCTTAAGATAGCTAAGTAATGAATTTCCATTACTTTACGTTGTATAGTGCCAAAGCTCTACTAGGGGGAGAAAAGCTTTATTTAGTCATGCCATTTTGAATCCTCCCTAGTATGTAACTAAGGGGGATTTTTGCGTAAGAAAACAGGGTGTAAGCGATAGAATCTCTCAAAACAAAAGTACTATTTAATACTTGTTGAGAACAAGATTCTATTCATTAGCAAATGTAATATTAAGTGTTAATGTAAATCAGGAGGATTTTAAAATGAAAAAAATAATAAAACTCGATTATCTATTGCTCCTCCCTCTATTCATAACATGTACTTTAGGTATTATCATGACGTATAGCGCTAGCTCCATTGTTGCTGTTCAACATTACGGTTATAACAGTAGGCATTTTGTTGATTCTCAATTAACAAAACTATTTTTAGGAACAATTGGGCTAATAGTTTGTGCTATTCTCCCATATGAAATATGGAAAAAACGAATAGTCTCAATCTGTATTATGATTGGAGGGATTTTTTGTTAATTATGGTTTTATGGAAAGGAAAGGTGGTAAATAATGCTCAATCATGGATCTTTGGAATACAGCCAGCTGAATTTCTTAAATTAGGAACAATACTTGTAACAGCCCGTTTTTTTGCATTGCGACAAGGATCAGCTAAACAAATTTGGATTGGGGGCGGAAAACTTTTATTTTTTTTAGCTACAATTTTTTTCCTAATCTATAAACAGCCAAACTTAGGATCTGCACTTTTAATATTAGGTATAGTTTTTAGCATATTTCTTTGCTCGGGAATAAATATAAATCTATTAATTAAAAGAACTATAATAGGTGCTATTTTTTGGTTACCTATTTTATATTTTTTGATTCAATTTAGTTTGTCAGATGTTCAAAAGACACGTATTACTACAATTATCAATCCCTTTGTTGATGCACAAGGAAATGGATATCAACTTGTAAATTCTTTTATTGCCATTGGCTCAGGAAGAATTATTCGACGTGGATTTGGAAATAGCATTCAAAAAACAGGTTATCTCCCCGAACCACATACTGATTTTATAATGGCAATCGTTTCTGAAGAATTAGGATTCATTGGTGTATTCATTATAATGGCCGGAGTATTAGCTATAGTTCTTCGCTCACTAAAAATTGCACAGCTATGTGAAGATCCATTCGGAAGTTTTATAGCAATTGGTATAGGGTGTATGATTGGTTTGCAATCTGTTGTTAATTTAGGCGGTATTACGGGAATACTTCCTCTTACGGGTACCCCATTTCCATTTGTAAGTTTTGGTGGAAGTTCTTTAATGGTTAATTTAATAGCAATAGGAATATTACTTAATATTTCAATTTTCAATAAAAATAAGTTTATTAATTATAATATATGATTTTCCATATGTTGTTCTATTTTTAATGGATGAATTCTTTCTGATTTTGGACAGACTGATTCCGTAAATCAATCTGTTGTTTTTTCATTAGAATTATCGCTAAAAAATGAAATAAACACAGTAAAAAAAATAACATTGTAAAAATTCGTGGCAAGGGATGAAGGATTCACAATGGCTGAGAAAATATATATATAATTGGCTGGTCTCAATTCTTAAAATTCTTTTTATTATATAGATAAGCATAAAAATATTAGGAAGTTAATAGTAATATATATCAGATAGAAATTATTAAATCAAAAGAAAAAGCAATCATTGAAAATATAAAGCATTAAAGACAGGTCAAAAGATACACGAAACAAAGAATACGGATGCAAAAAATGGATCAATTTACGTATAGAGTACATTTTAAATACAATTTTCAAGAAAAAAAATTTAAGTAAAGCTTTACTACAGATTGGTGGGTAACCTGTAACAGACGAAACACCCCCTATTGTTAGACTGTCTACAAAAGCAAATAAAACCTGTTTTGTGGATTTATTTTCCTTTTATTTAGTTATAGTACTAGTAATTTCTTCTATTTTGGAGATAGTGATGGCCACTATCATTCTTCTAGGAATACAGAATTATTAATGCATTCATTTTTGGATATTTATCAGTTCCAAGTTAACAATTCTAAATAAAATTACCCTTTAGGAAATTAAAGTGGAATGATATTTGTCAATAGTAAATTTTGCTAAGAAAGGACAGAGAATAAGACCACCGGTAAAGCTTTTACTGGAATTAATTATAAGATTAACGTAAATAGCAAGAGTACGCTCGTAAAATTATGATATATATAAATCAAATCGGAGTGAATACGATATGAGAGCGGTCGCGAAAAAAGTAAGAATAATACGTTTGCAGGATTAATATTGTAAAAATTGTAAATATCAAACGGATGTAGAACAGTATTGTATTGAACAATGCGAAATAGGAAAAAAACTTACTACGCTGGGTAAAAAAGAATTTAGAAAGAGATTGACAAAAGTAAAAACTATAGAAGAAAAATGGGATGCCACGTGAGTAATTTGTATAAAGAGCTCAAAAAACGTGGATGGTTACAAATGTAAAATCATGAAATAAATTTTCAAACAAACAAGTTATACGATTGGAACATGCTTTACATTTGATATGAATTGTATACTTGTTTATTTTCAGCAATTACAAAATAAACTAATTCATTTTTATGTTCTAATTTTTGTTCACCTAAAATTGGTATTTCACACCTTCTCATTTTTGAGGAAGGAGTCTTCTGTCGAAAAACGATAAAATTTTAACATTAAATTTCTGGGTTATAATTCCTAAAAAGAAAAACACCCGTTCTGATTAAGGACGAGTGTTTTTCTTTTTAGGTTATCTAACAGGGATAAACTTCCATGAGCTAGGTTTTTGTTTTTTTTCACCTAGTACAATCCAATTTTTCTTTGCATTTATATTCTCATAATTTAATGGATAGTCATCTGTAAAAATATTATATTCTGTAGGATTATCCAGGTTAATTTTAATTTTAAAATCAGCTAAACTATCAGATTTTTGAGCAAGGTGAATCCAACTAGAATAATTAGACCAATTTAAATATTGCAATTGGTCGTAATTTGAGTGCTTCATACGAAGATATATACTCTCCCCGTGGTGTAGCTTTGCATCATTTTCTTTGTAGAATTCAAATTCCATAGGTGTACCAGATAAACCATTGTTTTCTTTATTTGCAAGTGTGACATAATCGTAACGATTTGCTATATACCATTCAAATGTTAGACCTTGATAAGGAGATTCACTTGGTACGATATAATAGTTTTTCCCTGCTTCTATGACGTTTCCTTCAATATCATAGATTAATGCAGTCTCTATACTTGGAGCTTTCACATTTTCAGTAAAAGTTTTAAACCACAGATTTAAGAAACCTGCTGTATTGCGCTGAGCTTCTCCTAAGCTTCGCTGCACAGCTGGGGTAACCATTTCTTGCCACAATTGTGCCTTACCACTATTATAATACTTAAATGTTTTATCATTAGTAATATTTTGGATTTCAGGTTTAGCTACTCGAGCTGCATAATCAATCCATTCTTCAGGTGTGGATAGAGAATTATTATAGTTCCCTCCAGTATTGACTGCAAATTGCTTTTGAATGGTTGTAACATAATTTTCAAAGTAGCTATGATATTTTATAGCTCTCGTATCAATTGCAGTAAAATTTGCTGCATGCATAGGTTGAGTAGCATCTGTAAAGTAGTGCGTGGCCACTCCTAAGTAATAGAAAGCTTTTTCATAGTCCTTATTTCGTAAATGTTCTCCAGATTCATAAAAGTATTTCTTACCTTGTGTAAGAGCGGTTGGATTTTTTTCTCCTCTATAATTTTCTTTAGTATCAGGATCATAAAAATGAGATTTCCATCCGCCTTTAAAAACGCCACCTATTCCTGTACCACCATCGTTAAACTCTGCATTATAATCTGCATCATATAATCCTTTAGAAAATAAATCTTTATATTGTGGATAATTTAAAAAGTCCACAGCCTGCTTATTTGCTTCAATATTAGATTCTGTTTTCATAATTTCAATAGCTTGTTTTGCAATCCATAAATGTGTACTTTTATCAGAATGATACGGAGCTTCTGCAGACCATCTTGCAGTAATAGGATCATTCTCATTTAAATCAATTTGATCGAGATGAGCATAACTACTTTGAGGACATACTCCTAAAATAGTTAAGGTCACTCCAGCTATACATAGTGTTGATACGATTTTTTTCATTTTTTATCCCTTTCTAAATATAAAAATTCTTATGCGGATATTCATCTTATTAACGAAAGTTAAATAGCTCTAATAAAAGAGCGATTAGCAAAGGCTAATTGCTTAATTTCTCTCTAAATGGAATACCAACACACATCGATTAAATTAAAAATTTTAAATTAACCCTAAACAATAATTTTTCTTCTCTACCTCTAGTTATATATAAAAGCGCGTCTTATTTAAACATGTTTTTTTATGTAATTTTACATATCCAAAAATAGGGAATTTAATAACCTTCCATTTATTATATTAATGAAAGACCGTTCTCTCTAGATAATTGAAATTATGATGTTTTAAGGTAATAATCTATATCCATCAACTTAAGAATTTAGAATTACCCCAAAATGAAAAAATGAACTTTTTGAAGTGTTGTTTTGTTTGCTTTTCTATATTCCCAAAAAGTAATCTAGGTATTAAGGAAAAAAGTTTTAGATTTGGAAACGTAAGTGACATCTCATTTGGTACTAGTTCCTCTAAAGAACCATATTCTCTAATACAAAAATTTCCTGATAAGTTGGACAAGTCTTTAGCAAAGTTTGGAGAAAGAAATACTGCGATGGCTTTCATATTTTTTACTACTTCTGGAACAAAAGGTATTTGAGTTAAATTAAGTATCATGGTTGCATACATTTTGTCTTGATAGCGGTCGATTGGGTAAGTTTCATTTGGTAATGAAACTTACCCAATCGCTACGATATAATTGTAAAAATACTTCTTATGCTAACTCTTCAGCGATAGATTTATCTATAACAATCCATATGATTTGTTTCACAGCAAAAGCACATTACTGCTTAAATAAATCTTCAAAGGTCATAGCAGACGCATGACTTTCTTCATTTTCTATGGTTAACATGTTAGTTTAAATCTTACTCTCTATTTGATACCTGTATTATAGAGAAACCAGAAAAACGGATTTTGTGACAGTTTTTCTGGTTATTTTTTATTATGAACTAAAAAAGCATTCATCTCATTAAAAGATAAATGTAAAAAGAGAAATAAAAACATAAAAAATCCAACTCTGATTCTGAGGTTATTTCCATTTGTTTGATTAGATTTGGAGGAAGTGTAAGGCAAATACCGTTAAAACAATATAAAACAACGTGAGATAAACTAAATCCCAATACTGTATTCTACTCTCTATTTTTTACTTTTCTAAAACAATTTCTGCTATTTTATTAGCATATTTTTTAGAGTCAAATCCATCATAATTACTTAGAATTACAACGGACAAATATTCTTTTGGAAACCGCATAAAGTGTGAACGATAACCCGCCCAACTTCCTGAATGTTCCAAGTACCGATAGTTAAAACCTTCAGCAAGCCTTAGCCCAAAAGCATAATATTCATTGTCAATAATTGCATCCCCAGTTGGAGAAATTTCCGGGCCTATTTCGCTCATTCTTTTAACAAGATTTTTTCCACCAACGGTACCTGTGGCTAAATTTTCTCCCCATTTTACCAGGTCTTCAACTGTTGTATGAACTGCCCCATCCCCTGTATGTTCCCAAGGGCTTTCATAGATTTTATATGTTCCTTGCTCATTCCTCGAATATCCATTAGCAACTGATATAGTAGTTGGGTAGCAATCCACAATTGTTGTGTCTTTCATGTGTAAAGGATCAAAAATACGTTCCTTTGCAAACTGACATAGGGATTTGCCACTTACCTTCTCTACCACTAGTGACAATAAAAAATATCCTGTATTGCTATACTCAAATTTTGTGCCAACTGGGAATCTTGCAATTTGATGATTTTTAAGGTGCTTTAGCGATTCTTCCACAGTTAATATATCAGTAAATTTAATATTTTCTGCTTGAGCCAATTCCATATAATCAACTAGTCCACCAGTGTGATGAATTAGATGTCTCAATGTTACAGGTTCAGCATATGCACCTATAGAAGGGACAAATTTTACAATTGAATCATCTAAACTCAATTTCCTCTCTTGTTCTAAGAGTAATATAGAAAATGCTGTGAATTGTTTAGAAACTGAGGCTATATTAAAAACGGTTTTGGTAGTTATGGGTAGATTTTTCTCTATAGAAGCTAAGCCAACTGCACCTTTATAAGTTACTCCGCTATCAAAACTAGCAATATATGAAAAGCCTGGAACTTTTGGTGAAAACTTTTTTAATAATTGTTTAATCAATGTATGCGTCTTTTCATTATATGTATTATTCACCTCAATCACATCCCCTTCCCTTTAAATGATTAGAAATATATTATCCTGTTATCTTTTTCAATTACACATCTTACTTCAACTCAAAACAACATATTTTATATTTGACTACAATCAAGCACCGTCACACTGATTTCTTTAGTTTCTAAATTCTTCTCTTTATAGAGAGCTTTAATTTAGTGAGTATTATTATCCCCGAATTTACGAAATTCCCTCTTTCAATTCTAAAATTACTCGTGGCAACTTAATAGATATTTTCTAAATTGGGTCAATAACATCTAAATCAAAGATGTTATTGACCCAAAAATACCTATTTTACTTTTAGATTTAGGACCGATGTACTAACGAATATGAAAACTATTTACCAGTCCTCTATAAAGATAGGTTTCAATAAAACATTTATCTACCTTAAACCTTGTTTCAAATTTAGTTATAGTCTACACATTTTATAGTCTTCGTCTATAGTGTTTTACTTTTTCGATATGAGAATCCAAATAACCTTTTTAAACAACTTTGTTCACAAAAAAGCAGAAGCGTTCCAAATCTTTATTTTTCATTGTAGTTTCAAATGTGGGATTGGGTAGTGATGTTCTGCATCATCTGTAAGTTCCCCATTAACTTCAGCTAACTAGTTCAAGTGGGAGAGTCATGAAAGTAGTCCTATATCTTTTGCCTTTTGTACTGCTTCTTCTCGATTTTTAACTTCTAGCTTCTCATAGAGATTGGAGGCGTAATTTCTTACTGTTCCGTTTGACAAATAAAGTGTCGAAGCTATTGTTTTATAACGGCTTCCTTGTGATAATAGTTTCAAAATCTCTAATTCTCGTTTCGTCAATCCATACTCTATTCCAGCTGATCGTGATTCAAATAATCCTGTTTCTTCATTTTCTTCCCACATCCTATGGAACAAGTCATGAGTAATCATCGTGCCTCCTCGATAGACTAGACGAATTGATTCAGCTAGTTCACGCGAATCTATGGATTTCAATACATATCCATCCGCACCATTTCGTATGATTTCTTTTGCCCTTTCTGTATTCTGGAAGGTTGACAGAATAAGTACACGAATGTCTGGCCATTTTTTCTTAATCATTTTAGTTGCATGAATCCCATCCAGATTTGGCATCTCTAAATCCATTAATACTACATCTGGTTTTAGTCTCCCGCACAATTCCAAAGCCTGTTCTCCATCTTCAGCCATTCCCACTACTTGTAAATCCTCCAGTCCACTCAAAATTGTATGAAGACTTTCTCGGATAAAAGAATGATCATCGACAATACACAGGCGAATTTGTTCGTTAGCCAATTGTACTTGTTTCGGTAAGACACATGAAATTAATGTCCCTTCCCCTTTTTTGGAATAAACAATGACTCTTCCTTGTGACTGACTTACACGCTCTTTCATTGCAGTTAATCCAAAGCCATCCTTCCACTCTTCTACCCCACAGCCATTATCCTCTACATCCAATCTTATCTGTTGTGGTTCAAAATGAAGTGATACAATGATTTCTGTGGAATGCCCATGGCGAACAGCATTTGTTAGTGATTCCTGCAAGCTCCGATATAGTGTCATTTTTGATTGTTTGGAGACCATATACTCTTCCCCTATTATTCGAGTACGTACATTTACTTTTGCATGTTTCTTAAATTCCTCTGTCAATTGTTGTAGTGTGGTAGCTAAGGGAAGCGACTCTTGTGATAAATCTAATTGGTGTAAATACAGTCTTACTTCTTCCATACTGTTACGGGCCAATTGTAATAATGAATCTAGCTGCTGCTCTCCTTCTTTAGACTTTAATTCCATACGCAATGTTTCCATCCCCATAATAATTGAAGTATAGGAATGTCCCATCGTATCGTGTAAGTCTTTTGAGAGCCTATCACGTTCCTCCAGTAATGTAATCCGCTCAACTTGGGATACGTACTGTTCCAATACATGTTTCTGGTTCCGAATAATTTCACTTTGACGGTAATTAATAGCCAGTAAACGAAAGAAAGAGCCCATAGCAAAAGCTAAACTGAGTTGTAGGATGATTACCCATAAATCTGTCACTTTAGAAAATATCGCAATGAGCAACGGGAACAAAATAATTGTGATAGGACCCGACCAGCGGTAAGATTTATGAACGCTATTTGCCGCAATCATAAAAGTTGGCATTAAAAAAGCAAGATACGCTAACGGAAATAATAAAGTTAAATAGAAACAAACTCCGCCAAATAATATTATTTCAGTAAATAAATAATAGCGATAACTGAACATTAAACAAATCCAAGGTACTGAAAATGAAACGACTTCCCAAAGGATTATGATCCAAAGTGGTACTGTCAAATGATCTTGTTGTTGGATAGTCGTTGATATCAATGATAGCCAAACAATAAAGCGTATACAAAGCAAGGCCCAATCATACCAAAACCATAGTTTTAAAGTCTTAAACAAATTATCACTCCTTTATAGCTTTAAACATGAAACGCGTGTACATTCCAATAATTCGAACTAAGTCGTTTCCAATAAGATTATGTATCCAGATGAGAATGAAACCAACAATCATGACAAAAATTGCTGTCTCCCATGAATTCACTGCAATGCCCAATAAGTATATATTAAAATATTGAAAAAGTAAGGGGGTAACGATACATACTAGTGGTATTACATACAGTAAAACAACACATATAAGACTCATTATTCCGACAAAAAATTTCTGCATGAGCCAAAAAATAGCCCTCCAGTTGCTATTATTGAGGATTGTATCTATCGCTTTAATCCATTTATCTCCTTCCTCTTTTTTTCTTGGTTCGAATAAATCTATCGATATATCTGTATAAATCTTCGTTTGAATGCGTTCATACTGAACAAACGTGTGAGTTGTTTGCAGCACCCACGCCAACAAGGGAATACCCAAAAAGATAATCGTCATTACTAATGCAAATGTAATACTGACTAGATAGAAACAAAAGTAAAAAAATCCGGATACAAAGGTAAATAATAAGAAATAAAAATCTTGCAAAGTTTTTTGAGCTGATGCTTTCGTCATTAAAATTTCTCCTCCTCATTCATTGCTAATGTGTTAAAAACTACTTTTTTAATTCTAAGTATTTTTCTGTCACATACGTTAGTGTCAAAATGTCACGGTTTGTATGACATAACTATCAATACAGCCTTATTTACTCAATTTTTGTTGTTCTTTATAAACATGACAGAAGTTCACTATCGACTATGACTCGCCGCTTGTGATACTCTGTTCATACGCTAATTCTTTATGTTAAAGATAAGATTTTGTTCCCGATCTTATCTTTTTTCTTTGAAAATTTTTTGGTACAAAAAAGGAATCCTTATAATAAGGATTCCTAAAAGAAACGACGTACCCTAATCAATTTCTTGATTTAGTCCATCACACGTATAAAGTAAACTTTAATCAGCCCTCACCAATCAGTTTTTTAGGGGCAACCCACCCAACCTAACTTCTTTGTTTTCGCTACATTTTGAGGTTGAGCCCTTATTGTCCGTTAATGTGGGATAAATTCCTTAGTTCCTCATTTTATCTACTTAGGGAGAATTTTATTTTGTTAACTTAATGATAATGTGCTTCTATCCCACATCGTCTCTAATTTGAAAACATTTATTTCATCTAATAATCCTTTAATGAAATAACCTAACTGACATTTCTAAATAACTCTATTGACACTTAACACTATCATCAATACTACACTTCGTTGAGCCACATTATTACAAATTTATTGATGTAGTTGAGATGGACTCACTTTTTGAATTTGAACAAGTATATCAAACGCTTTACCTAATGATATATCAACAGTTTTTGGTATATCAGGCCCTTCGGTAGTTATTCCAGCGAAAATTGGATGTTGTTCGTTTAACCAAGTTTTTGTCACGCCGTTTGCCTTACGTAAATCAATAAAAAATTGATCTTTTTTAACTTGTCCAAAGATGTAGTTATAACTGTTTGAATCATCCGATTTTAATGTTCCATAAGGGCCAAATTCACCATCGCTATTCTTGACATTATATTGTCCTTCATAAACTGACGTTCCAATAGATACGTACCGTTTTCCATAATATTTTGCTAAATGCTGCCCAGCTACTTTAGGATATATAAAAGGAAGCATATTTGTTTTCGAAACGTGTCCATTATGTCCCCATACAATGGTTTTTCCTAAATGTTCTTCAGTCCACTTCGCATTTTCATACATTGCAATATCATGTTTCAAATAAAAATCCGATGGTTTATCAGGTGGTGACGCTAACATTGTAGTAAACTGTTCAATAATACGAGCATTTTGTTTTATCCATGAAAACTCTTTAGATTTCCCATTTAAATAACTTTTATTTTCCTCTAATAAATCACTAATTTGTTTAGCATCTAAAACATACTTTTCTTTTTCTTCTTTCGTAAGGCTTTCAAAAGTATTCATATCCTTTGTTACAGGAATAAGACCTTTTATCTTCGCTTCTACTCTAGGCAACAGTTTTGAATTGTTCGCTTTAATATATTCTGTTATATTATTATAAACATTCTCGTTTACTGATTGAATGTCCATCCCGATGATACGTACTTTAGATTTATGTTTTGGATTAGCATTATATTGCCGAATCCAATCAAGTAAAGCTAGCATTTCTTTCGTCTTAAATGTAGGTGATAGATGTTGGCTTGGGTTTCCCTTACCAGTAAGAACATATCGATCAAGTTCCAAAGCTCTGTCCCATCCCTCTTCTAAAACTAAGTTGGTAAAGCCCTTTTCAGATACTAAATACTTAACAATGCGGTGTTTCATTGTTAAAATTTCATGAGCCCCATGCGTAGCTTCACCTAAACCTACAATTGAAGCTGAACCTACCATATTCTTAAGTGGTTTCAAATCATTAAGAGATGCAGTTGGATTAGTTGTTTTTAAAGGCTTTGCATGTGCTTCTAACCATTTCGCTATTTGATTTGTATTGTAGGGAGCTGTAACAGAAACCTCTGTTTTCGAATCTGCATAAGTATTTCCTACAAAATGAGTCATTGTTATAGCAGAAGCAACAATTGCAATAATCATTTTCTTTTTCATAAAACCCTCCTGAAATACTTACTTATTAGTTTTTTGACATGCTCTAAGGATCCCAGTTTAAACTATTAACCCCCCTATTACTGTTAAGATACATTTATTCTAATTCCTAAAACTCACTTTTTATCTGGTTTTCCTTTTTACCTACTTGCTAAATTCAGCAAGTAAAATACTTTTAAATGGATCAGGACTATCAGCTTTAAAACTGTTCAAATTGACGGCCAATGTATGCTTACCTCCAAGTGTGCCACCAGCAAAAGTGGTAAACCCTGGAACGCCCCCCCTGTGTCCCCATACCGAGACACCGTTCGGAAGCTTAGTTTCATAGATTCCAAGACCATATCTGGTTCCCTCTTTATTTGTAGGAACTGTAGTAAGCATTTGTTTTAATTGCTGTTCCTTCAGTAATTTGCCACCTAGTAAGTAAGAGAAGAATTTGTTTAAGTCGTCAGCAGTAGAAATCATATCTCCATCCGAGCTACCTGGGTTAATATAAGTAACGTCTTTTAGCTCACTTGCTCCGTCTAGTTGGAAATAGCCACGGGCATGCTTGGTGCCTGGAATCACGCTTGAATTGCCAGGTAGGAATGTATTTGACAAATCAAGCGGTTCAATAATCCGATTTTCAACCTCTTCGGCATAACTGTTGCCAGTTACTTTTTCAATAAGGATTCCCAGTAATACGTATCCTGTGTTTGAATAAGACCAACCCTTTCCTGGTGCAAAGTCTGGGGGAAGTGAAACCCCCATCTTTACAAATTCTTCAGCCGTATACGATTTTTTTTTATCCATAATATCAAAGTCTTTTGAATTTACATAGTCAGCAATCCCACTTGTATGATTCAATAACTGCCGAATCGTAATCTGGTTACCATCATATCCGTTTCCTTGAATGACGCCAGGTAACCATTTTTCGACGGAGTCATCTAGATTCAAGCGATTCTCTCCAGATAATTGAAGTAGAACTGTT
>NZ_WIPE01000067.1:55836-64936 GCF_009760835.1 Bacillus sp. EE-W1
ACCAATGCGAAAGCGAAAATCTGTCTTCATTGTTTTCTTGGTTCTCAGATCCGCTATCCCGGCGGCATAGATCCAATTTTTACCACCCTTAGAAATTTGAGCGAGTATTCCAGGGTATCCAAGTTGGAGTGCATCCCGCATTGCTTTCTTAACAGAATTACGATCGCTTTGATTACTTGTTTGTAGCGAACTAGATACATTTTGCGTAGGTTCTGCTTTTACAATTGATGTTGGTGTTATGTATAACAGGGAACTTCCAGCTATTAAAAGTGATAGACTTGCACTCGTAATTTGCCTACTTGTTTTCATAAGATTCTCCCTCTCCTCTATTCATATTGTGTAGATGGTTATTAGCTGTTTCATACTAAGCACACAGCTATCACCTCTATTAAAAGTTCAATATTACATTTGTAATTATCTTGCTAATTATTTTTTCACAAATGCAATTGTATTCTAACAAACGATAAATCCCTCTTTTTCCGCATGTATGTTAACCCTAGAAGAACCACTCTTATTACTGATTTGTTTTTCATAAATAAATCATGCCTATTTCCCCTTTCACGCCTCATTATATTTTTTAACATACACAATGTAGATCTCCCCTCCCCATTTATTGTTAATGCGTTAAAAACTGCTCCTTGATTCTAAATGTTTTTCTGTCACACACGGTAGTGTCAAAATGTCATGACTTTTATGACATAACTATTAATACAGCCTTATCCACTCAATTTTGTTCTCCTTTATAAATATGACAAAAACTCACTACCTACTATGACTGGCCTCTTGCTACACTCTGTTCATACGCTAACGGGTGCTAACTCGTTTCGCTAACAAAAAAAACAAATCAATTAAAGGAGCTTATAAAAATGAAACAAGCAATTAACAAACTGGGGATCGTTGCAGTTCTTCTTTCTTCTTCAACAATGATTTCTGCGTGTTCCCAACAATTATTAGAAGCTGAAAAATCAAAACCATTAGCATCCTCAACTAATATTCAAATGATGGAAGGACCTAATAATAAAAAAGAAATAGAATCTTTTGCAGACCCGTTATTTGAAGAAAAAATGAAGAAGTATAATGTGAACGGTTCTAGTTTTGTCGTCGTTCATGATGGAAAGGTCGTTGTCAATAAAGGATATGGATATGCCAATAAAGAAAAGAAAATCCCTGTCACTAAGGACACGGTCTTTCAAATCGCTTCAGTCTCAAAAACCTTTACTGCTTTGGCTGTGATGCAGCAAGTCGATAAAGGAAAGCTTAAACTAGATCAAGATGTACAAAAATACCTTGGTGGATTACAAATTCCTAATCAAACAGAGAAACCTCTCACCCTGTTTGATATGCTTACTTATACTAGCGGGGTAGATTTTCCGGATCTCACAAATATAACTGGACCCGAATACGTACATAATAGTATACCAATGAAAGAATTTTTCTCTAAGCATATGCCAACGGTGATACGGCCACCAGGGGAAGCTTATACGTATGACAACGTCTCATTTGCGCTCGCAGGGTTTGCAGTAGAAAATGCTACTAACACCCCTTTCTCAAAATATATGGAAAAAAATATTTTCAAACCATTAGATATGGAATCTACGAGTATGAGCTTTACGCCTGACCTTCTCAAAAGAATGGCTACACATTATGGTCCCACAGGTGATCCGATTCCAACAAGTGGGAGCGGTTTAAGGGATACACCGCAAGGAGGCATTTTATCTACTGCGGAAGACATGTCAAAATACATGATTATGCAACTACAGAAAGGAACGTTTAAAGACAAAGAAATTGTAAGTAAAAAAGGCATAGATATGATGCATGCCTATCAAGTTTTTGATGATAAGACAGTCCCTGTTGCGACAATTGGATTTGAAACGCCTTTTAATAAATTTGCTAACGGTCAACATGTTGTAATGAAAGGTGGAAGTATGCCTGGGCATCAATCACTGCTGATTTTAGTGCCTGAACAAAAAACAGCATTCTTCATGTCTTACAATAATGATTCAATGATGAGTATAGACATATATGAAGCTCTCATGGATCACTATTTCCCCGCTAAGAAGAATGAAGTAAAAACAAGTTATCTCCCGTTAGAGGAAAAAGAGGCTCATAAATACTTGGGTTTATTCCAGAACACGCGTTTCGCTGCCATTCGCACTCATTTTACTTATGAAAATGGGAATTTGATCATGGAGGGTGGAACAACGGGAAAACAAGTTCTCAAAATGATTCATCCATTGTTATTTGAGGATTCAGAAGGCAATAAAGTCGCTTTCAAAAAGAATTCAGCAGGAGAAATCACATATTTTCACTACACCTCTCCTAAAAGCCTTGATTTTGTAGCAGATGCTCAGAAAATTAACAACAAATCACCGTTTGATGACGTGCCAGCAAAGAGTAAATATAGAAGTCACATTGATAACCTTCATGCTCTAAACATTATAGGTGCTAAAACAGATAATCTATTTAATCCGATGGACACCATGACACAAGGAGAATTTGCGGATATGCTGTTACTTGCTCACGGATGGAACGGTTTTCCAGACGAATCCAAGGAGGCAAGGGAAAAAATGATGAATGGAATTCCAGAGTATAATCGTGCTACCCCGATTACACGACAGGTCGCAGCAACCATGATTCAAAACGTAAAGCAAATTCAAGACTTGAAAATGATTCAAAATGATAAATCTAGTAAAGTTAAATTACTTGATGCAGCAGATGATTGGGCAGTCCAATCTATTCAAGCACTTGCCTCCCAAGGAATTCTAGACCCTGATACTTCCATCAATGCTGACGGATCTTTTATGTTCCGTCCGAAAGATGTGTTACTGCGTCAAGAAGCAAGTTCCTTGCTGGATTTAGCTTTTGGCTATTATTCATTACCTATTAAACGACAGTAGATATTTATTCTAATTTAAATAATAAAAAAATAGGATGCTAGTACCTTATCAATATTAAGCTAAAATAAAACAAGAAATTTAACTTTATAAGATTTTTATAAAAATACAAACGATTCGAAGCATAACTCTATATATTTGAAATTTTTGTATTAAAAAAGGAACCTATTAGGAAATATGATAGGTTCCTTCCTTTAATTTAATAGACGTTATACACTGTAAATATGGTGAGTTAGATCTTCAACCTCTTCTAAAACAATTCTCTTAAAAGATAGAAATCTTACATGCTTGTAAGGTAAATGTAAGACAATTCAATATGAGGACTATAATACTTTAGATTAAATTATATATAGCCAATAAAAGAATAGGAGATAACAACTATGAGTATATTAACAGTCCGTAACTTAAGTAAAATTTATAATACAGGAAAAGTATCTTATAAAGCTCTTTCCAATATTGATTTGACAATACAAAAAGGAGAATTTGTAGGAATTATGGGAGCATCAGGAAGTGGCAAATCAACTTTACTGAATATGATTTCTACTATTGATGCACCAACATCAGGAGAAGTATTTATTAACGAAAAAAATCCCCATTGTTTATCTTCTAATGATTTAGCATTATTTAGACGCCGTGAACTAGGGTTTGTCTTTCAATCCTTTAACCTTATGAATACTCTAACTGTAAAAGAGAATATTGTTTTACCACTTACATTAGATAATATAAGTTTGAATGAAATGAACAACAAAGTAGAAGTCATTTCCAAAAAACTAGGGATTGAACAGATTTTAAATAAAAGAACCTATGAAATTTCAGGAGGACAAGCTCAACGAACCGCCATTGCTCGTGCCCTTATTCATTCTCCTCAATTAATATTAGCAGATGAACCAACAGGAAATTTAGATTCAAAAGCGGCAAATGATGTGATGGAACTCCTAAAGAAATTAAATCAAGATCAACAAGTAACTATGATGCTAGTGACACATGATCCCGTAGCTGCGAGTTACTGTGATCGAGTAATCTTCATTACAGATGGATCTTTTTATAATGAAATTTATTGCGATGACAATCGTTCAAAATTTCACAAAGATATTACAGATGTACTATCTTTACTAGGAGGTAAATAACATGAATTTTCGTCAACTTGTATATAATAATGTCACTCGTAATAAACGATTATACCTTGGACATTTTTTGAGTAGTACATTTGCCGTGATGATTCTATTTACTTTTGAATTGCTTGCATTTCATCCTAATTTCACTGGAAATCTTGTATCGACCAGTGAGACCATGAGTTCTTTAAGTACAAAAGGATTTAAAATTGCTCAATATCTAATTATATTTTTCTCCTTCTTTTTCATTCTCTATTCTATTACTATGTTTTTAAAAACAAGGAAAAAGGAATTTGGGATTTTATTACTCCATGGCATGTCTAACGCACAATTAAAAAAGCTAATTTTCATGGAAAATATGTTAATTGGATGTTCTGCAATTATTGTTGGGATTGGACTTGGATTAGTTTTTGGAAAATTAATCTTACTGATAAGTGGTTCCCTTTTCCTGTTAAAAGGTGGGCTTCCATTTCATTTTCCTACTAATGCAATTTTAGTGACATCTCTTATGTTTTTTATTTTATTTATACTTGTCTCTTTTTTCACTGTACGAGTAATGAAGGTATCACAGCTAATTGAACTCATGAAATCTGAAGAAAAACCAAAAGCGGAACCAAAGTCATCTAAATGGCTAGCTTTCTTCTCAATTCTTTGTATTTGCATTGGATATGCCTTAGCGTTTTATTTGGATATAGCATTAAAAAAAGGAATTGAGATATATGTTCTATTACTATGTGTTTTCTTAACTGTATTAGGAACATACTTTTTATTTACTCAGCTCAGCTTTTATGTCATTACAATATTGAAAAATCGTCAATACACTTTCTTTAAAAAAACCAATATGTTAATGCTTTCAGAGTTAACATATCGAATGACAGATAACGCACGAACACTCTTTCTAGTAAGTATACTTTCCGCAGTTGCCTTTACCTCTATTGGTGCTTGCCTTTCTATTGGAAATGGCGCATTAGCGGAAGTTAACAGTCCTTATGCATTTGAATATAAATCATATAAACACAACAAGGAGGAGGCATTTCATATTTCTCAAATAGAGAAACAATTACATAATGATGGATTCTCATATAAATTAGTAACTTCTACTGGTTTTAATACAACAAGTCACGCAACACCAATTATGAAACTGACTGATTACAACGCAACTGCCAAAACACTAGGATACCCAGCAGAAACGTTAAATAAGGAAACAGACAGTCTAATCCTGCCATCAAAAATGTATCTGAGAGTAGCTCCTCAAGAGAAATTAAAGAAACTGTCTTCATCCCTTACACTGGAACACGGTACTATGAATTATAATTTTTCTGATAATAAAATATTAATGGATAATATTATCAGCCCATCTGATAATTTTTCTGTCGTTGTTTCGGATTCAATGTACGAAACAATGCTAAATACACAGTTAGGAGAAGCAAAGGTCGATCAGTATATAGACTATCGTTTTTTAATTAAAAACATGTATGAAACAGCAGATATGGCTAAAAAACTTACAAAGATAATTCCAAATGATTATAGAAGCGGACGCCCACCTTTTATATTTGATTCCCCGGTATTAAAATGGTTAGAAGGTAAACAAGTGAATGCGATACTATCTATTCTCAGTGTACTAGTAGGTGTTGTATTTTTTATATTTACAATTAGTTTCTTATACTTCCGTTTATTTACAGATTTAGATCGAGATAAAAGCCAATTTCAAATGCTTTCTAAATTAGGGTTAACTAAAAGAGAGATAAAAAAAATTGTAACCCAACAAATTAGTATATTATTTTTTATACCTATTGTGATTTCTGTTCTTCATAGTAGCGTGGCCTTCTTGGCAATAAGGTTTTTAGCGCAGAGCAGGCACATAGACTTACCTGTTGCAGGAAATTCTATTCTCATATTCACGAGCTTTATTAGTGTACAAATAATTTACTACCTTATTATTAGAAGAAGTTATTTGCGTCAAATACTTCATTCCATAAATTAAAGTGAAAAATAAGAGAAATACTGATGGCATTCCGTATATATACCTCTTACTTGAAGTCACTTTTTTAGTGAGCTAATAAAATCCTTTGTTTTACCAATGGAGTAGCACCACATCTCTATCAAGCTAAGAAAACAAAATTCCTACTAAAATGAAAAAATACGCTATTCTTTCTGCAGAATCACAGGAAGGGATAACGTATTTTTTGCTTTATGGATAATGTAAAATCTTAGCTTGAAGGCGATGGGGCGGTACCCCAAGTATGAAATAATCAAAGGATTACTGTTTTCGTAAACAGTGAACAAGTGTCATTGAAATGATCAAACTTTATTCAAAAGTTACAGATATGATTAATGAAAAAAGCGAAAGAAAAACAGTTTATACTTCTTACCAAACTTATAAATGAAATGTATAGCTGAGTAGTTACCTTATTTTTCAAAAAAACATTCTGACTATTTCTTTTTCACTTCTTCTACAAATTCCCATGTCTCTCCGTTATCTTTTGATTGATAAAGTGCACTACTATCGCCATTGTAGTCTCCATCTGCCCCTTGTCCAACTAACATATTAAAAACCCCCTCTCTCTCATATGGCATACCAGGAGAATCGAAAGGACTTATTGTGGACTGTGTATGATCTAATTTCACTTCATACGGCGGATATTCTACCTTTTTGAAAGATACCCCTCCATCATCTGTACGATATAACTCTCCCTCATTACCAGAAGGTCTAACTGCTCCTAAAAATCCAAGTTTATCATTTATAAATGTGATTCCTGATATACTACCAATCCCCCTATTAAATGGGTCTGGATTGATAACCTCCCATGTTTTCCCTTCATCACTAGTCTTGCTTAATGAATAAAAAGCGCTACCTAATGCTTTATCTGTCATATTTAGTTTATAACCAACTTCTTTTGATAGGAAAAACTGTTCTTTTTCATTCTTTAAATCTTGTTGTTTCTTCTCTTTAAGCCTATCTTCATTTGGAGGCGTCTTTGATTTACTCCAACTTGCGTCACTTATTAAATTATATCTAGCAGGGACTAGCTCTTTTTCTTTTCCGGGGACAAATATAGATACAGTATATCCAATGATATCAGAAGCTGCTTCGTTAAGACTCTGCCCCTTACCATCCTCAGTAATATTAATAATTCCCTCTGTATTGGATCCCCAATTTCTTTTTCCATAATAAATCAACCCATACTTACTTTCATTCCACTTTCTAACCGTTTGCTTAACTGGAATTGCCTTAACCGTTTTAATTAAAGGTTCTACTAATTTATCATCATTATAATCAGACTTTGCATACCCGTCTCGTATTATAGTAATATTTTCTGATTTCTTCTCATTATAAGAGATTAAATAAGTTTCTTCTTTCCCATCAACATTTTTCCCATAAACAAATGTATCAAACGCTGTGATTGTTCCATCTGAATGAAATGTAAGATCAAAATCAGTTGCCATATACAATTTCTTTGGCAAAGGATATTTTTTATTTATATCTTCAAAGATACCTTCTACTCCAGATTTATATATATTATTATGTTTAAGTTTAACTGACCTTTCATGTTTTAACTTTTCTATAAACCATGCCAATTTGCCATTGAAATTTATTGCACTTTTATAAATCTGCATCCCATAAAATGATGTAATTGCTACAATAATGATAATAGAAATAAATCTCCATGCTATTGAATTAGGTAATTTTTTAGATTCATATTCTCTATTTTTTATCACCCGGATTGTAGTAAATATAGTCATGGATATAAAAAGTACTATACATAATAACAAAATATAAATATTATAATTCATTCTTCCGTACTTACAGTATAAGGCTAACTCATAACAAAAAATCCCGTATACAATTATTAGTATTGGATTTGTTACTAATGACAGAAGTATCCTTTTTGTATTTTCTCTAAATATAGAAACCACTCCTAAACACCCCTGTATTATTTCAGCATTGAAAGCATTATGTTTTCCAGTTCCGCTTTGTTTACATTCCTATCAGGCACTGTTTCCGATTGATAGCCGGTACCCGGATTTGTAATGACTATCTGATATGCACTATTCTTTCCTTTTGCGGGAACAATCATTTTCATACTTTGTATGTTTTTATCTGAGGTGACAGTACCATAGAATACCTGATTTCCTTCTAATTCATAAGTTTCTATATTGTCATTGCCATTACGATTAAACGGATCTTTTTTCTGTTCTAAAAGTGGCGACTGATAAATTGTATAACTATATTTTCCCTTTACATATTCTGATTCAATAAGTATTTCTGGCTTTCTTGTAAGGAATGATCCAGCTAATTCACTCTTTAGTGAGTAGCCCTCAACTGTATAAGTTGGTTTGTTAATTTGAAAATCAACAACCTTTTGTGCCTCTTCTAAGGTGTATCTTAAATGGCTGTCAATTTTGTCTCCCAATGATTGTGATTGATTATAGAGATCATTTAATTTTTTGTTATCTTCTTGACTCAACAGTTCTTCCTTAAACCATTTTACATCCCCTTCAAAATTCTCAGGTACCTCTTTTGAAACCATCGCCTTTTTCTGAATAGAAAGTTTCTCCTTATAAAATTGTATATACTGTTCAAATTCCTCTTTTGTCAAATATTTTTCAGCCAAATACAGATAATCCGTAGCAATTTTATAGGACTCTTTTGACATTCCCCAATCTTTCTTTGCATTTTCTGGCGTACCTAGTGTTTTTTCTACAGCGTTTTGAAGAGGGGCACCAGATTGTTCCTTTACTTCTTTTATTGTAGCCTTTCCTATTGTTTTCTCTTTTTGGTTTGCATTTATTCCATCCGCACGTGCATTTAGTAAGGAAAGAGATGAAACAGCAATAATAGCAACAATTCCAATTGCAGACCAACGATAAGAGTTCTTGCTGAACTTTTTAATCATATGAATTCTCCTTTTTAATGTTCTTTTATTTCTACTTAAATTCGCTAGGCTTGGTACTTGATAATAACTCGAGTAGTACTCTAAAAGGGTAATAATGGTATGACCATATGCAAGGTTTTCCTCTGAATCTATAAATGTAAGAGCAAGCGCATCGCACGCCAGTTCCTGATCTTCCCGCATACATGAGTAGGCATAC
>NZ_WIPE01000067.1:64946-74242 GCF_009760835.1 Bacillus sp. EE-W1
AAGAATCGGGTTAAACCAATTTAGAATCAGTAAGCCATGCATAAGCCAATTCACACCAACATCTCTTCGTTTGATGTGAGCTAATTCATGATGAAAAATGTATCGTAACTGATGCTCATCTAATACTTTCATATGTACACTAGACAATAACACCTTTGATCGAATAAATCCGAACACAGTTGGACTTGAAATCTTTCCAGCTAAAAGTAGTGAGATATCCTGTTGAACAGACATAGATTTTTTACAGTTTTCAAAAATCCGGACAATCCTCTCATCCGTAATAATAGGTTGTTTTTTTATGTAGAGTAATAAACGCCTATTCATAATGATCGTAGTAAGGCTCAGAGTGATAACCCCAGCAAGCCAAATATATAAAAGGATTGTATAAAATGAAAATGTCTCATCATCTTGCTTTTCATTAGTGTACGTTTGTTTTTTAATTTCCTCCGCTGTTTGTGTTGAACCAGATGCATAGGTATCTTCTTTTTTAATTACCTTTGTATCACCTATATCTGTCGATCCTTGTATACGATCTACAGGGTCTTGGTGAAAGATAACTAAAGTTCCATTACTGTACGAAAGAAGAGAATAGATACTGTAGGAACTATCTGGTGACCATGGCAATAAAAGTCTTACGATTAATATCATCCATAATAAATACTGCCATCTTGGAGTTAACTTATTTCTAAGCAAGATTTTGATACATAAAATTAGGCCAACTAATATACTCGCCATAATGGAGGTTTCTATCACCCAATTAAAATATCGAGGTAGATAGACGTTTACAAACATATCTATCATTATGATCTATCCTTCCTCCAATTTTCCTCAGTCTTCTCATCTAAAATACGTTTGAGTTCGTTAATATCCTCTGAGGACAACTTTTCTTCTTTTAAGAAATTCACAAGCAAAGGTTTAAATGCTGCACCATAGAAACGTTTGAGGAACGATTTGGTTTCTACTTGTAGATAACTTTCTTGCGACACTAAAGGATAATAGGCATACATACGCCCTTTATCCTGATGATAAGAAACTGCCTCTTTTTGGACTAATCGATTAATAAGTGTTCGAATGGTTTTCGGTTTCCAGTCCATCGTTACTTCTAGCGCTTCAATCACTTCATTTGCCGTTTGAGGAGATTTTGACCAAAGAACTTTCATGATTTCCAATTCAGCTTCCGATATTTTAGGTAATTCTTTCATTGTCTAAAATTCCACCCTCCGTATTACGTTTGTAATCTGTAATTAAATATTACAAATGTAATCCTGGAATGTCAAACATATTTTGGATTTCAAAATACATTTCCATGAAAATTAAGAAATTAATCCCAAAAACAATGAAAATACGCTATTCTTTCTATAGAATTATAGGAAAAGATACGTGTTTTTTCATTTTAGGGGTATTTTGTTTTGTTAGCTTGATAGCGATGTGGCCGTATTCCTAATGTAATTTTAATAACGAACAAATGTTCTTGTAACATATATGGAAAAATACATATCATTAATATTTATATATCAGGAATTAGTTATCTCTAATAAAAAAATAATTTGACTATTATTGACAAAATAATAAAATAAGAAGCCGTTATAAAAATATCGTGGATGAAATTTTTATAACGGTTTCTTATTTGGTTATATTTATGTTTTAATTCATATTCGAACACATCAGACATAAAGTAAAGTTTTAACAATTTCACTCTGTTCTGCAGTCGAAGGTAACAAGTGCACAATGTCACCAGCATGGCTTGGAGGATCTCTAGTTCTTCTATCTCTAAGTTTGGCTACCTTGTCGCTTAATAGACATATACATAGAATTTCATGGTAAAATAGTAAATATTTTTAAATAATCGGATGGAGGGTTTTTAAGTGAAACTTAGAAAAATTTTTATGTTTTGTTTTTTGTTTATATTCACATTAACTATTGTGACCGGTTGTAGTTCTTCACAAAGTTCCACAACTGTAAAAAATGGAAAGGCATCTTCGTCTTCAAAGAATGTGGAAATTGAAGTTGAAAATGCTGAATACGTATTACCATTAAATGGGTCAATGGGAGGAATAAATAAAGATAAAGTATTGAAATTCAAAGTGAGTTTGAAAAATAAAGGGGATAAAATGTTAGAGATATCACCTTATCTCTTTACACTATATCAAGGTGATGAAAAAATGAAGAAATATGATAAGGCTGATTCAGATAAATTACGTTTAATAGAATTAGAACCTGGTAAAAAAACATCGGGGATTCTCTACTATGAAGTGAATAAAGCCTCATCATATGAGCTCGTTTATTCCAATGAAGAAACAAAAAAAAGAGACGAGGAAACAGAAAAAGTTTCTTTCAAAATTGATACGCAAGAAATAGAAAAGAACACAAAAGACTTAAACAAACCAGCTGAAGTTCTAAAAGCCTATATAAATGCTGTTTATTATGATAAAGATATAGACAAAATTAATAAATTATCCGGTGAAGACGGAAAACAATTTATTCAAAATATACAACAAGAATTTAAAAAAGACGCAATGTCCAGTACGCATAATGGAATTAGTGATCAGGAATTTGAAAGTTATTACAAAAAGTTGAAATCTGTACTTCAGGAAAAAGTTACATTTAAAGTAAAATCAGTAGGTTCTTCTCCTGAGGAAGATAAAGTTGAAGTAGAATTAAAAGTGAAACCATTATTATTAAGTGAATTGCAGCCAAAATTAAATAAGGAAAACGAAAGATTGCTAAAAGAAACTCCAGGAATCGAACAGTCTAAATTATTTAGCCAATCGTTTAGTTACTTTATATCTATTTTGCCAGAAGCAAAAGTTTCAAATAAAGAAAAAGTAATAAAGGTTGAGATGGAACGCTACGGAAAAGAACAATGGCGTTTTTCGAAAGATAAAGTAAACGATTCAGAGGACGTAATGGAAATAATGGGAGAATTTTTAAAACAATAGAAAGATATGAACGAAAACGAAGTTTGTAACAACCAAACTTCGTTTTTTCAATTTTATAATGACTTACAACAACTGTTATCTCCAAAACGCTAAAAACAAATTTCAGGTCGATAAAAACCAAAGCTTCCCATTTTTGCATATTTAATTATGTTTTTACAGGTAATAAAGCACATGCATATCTTCTGATTCCTTTACTCCCCTCAAATAAATAGGCATGTGCCACTCGTTTTTGGATTATTGCATTCTGTAACAAATCCATTTTTCTAATTTATGTATATTATTTAACTAATTCCCCCATTAATTTTCTGAGCTACTTTTAGATCTTTTGTTTTAAATCCGCTATTTATAGACCATCTATAAAATAGAAATGAAACAATTGAAATAAGTACCATATCCCATCCATAAGTTATAATATTTAACCCACCAAATCTTTCACTTCCAATGTACGATATACAAATCATAAATAATAAATACCCCACAATCCATAATCCAGCTAAAAAATTCTTCTTAAATCCAACCCATTTTCTTTTTAATTGATAATAAAAATATATAGGTAAGCCCATAAGTATAATAAACATTACTTCTCCTGTTAATGGCCATCTTGCCCAATATAATGTTAATGATGCAAAAATGAAACCTAAAGGCGCGATAATGTTTAATCTTTTTATATAGAAAGGACGATGAAAATTAGGTGCAGTTTTTCTTAGAGTCATTACTGTTATAGGTCCAGTAACATATGAAATTAATGTAGCTACTGAAATAACTTCAGCTAAAACACCCCATCCTTTAAATAAAAATAAAAAAACAAAACAAATCATTAAATTAAACATCATGGCAAATCTAGGCACACCATATATAGGATGTAATTTCCCAAAAACTTTAGGGAAATATCCATTCTTCTCCATTCCATATAGCATGCGTGATGTGGTTGCCATATAAGTAGTACCTGTACCAGAAGGAGATACAAAAGCATCTAAATATAATACAATAACTAACCAATTAATATTTAGTGCTATCGCTAAATCAGCAAATGGTGAATTAAAATTTAAATTCGACCATCCGTTAATTATTATATTGGGATTTACAGCGCCGATAAAAGCAATTTGTAATAATACATATATTATAGTTGAAATTAAAATGGATCCTACAACTGCCCGAGGAATTGATTTCCCTGGGTTCTTTGCTTCACCAGCCATATTAATTGGACTTTGAAAACCATTGAATGCAAAAATAACACCGGATGTTGCCATAGCAGTTAATACATTTGACCAATTAGATACATTAAAGTCCTGATGACTGGTAAAGTTTTCTCCATGAAATCCAACAAATAGCAATGCACCAATTGTAAGACCAGGAATTACAATTTTAAATATAGTAATTAACGAGTTTACTTTCGCAAATAGACTAACAGTCCAATAATTTAAAAAGAAATAGATTAAAATAAGTAAAGAAGCAGCTGCAAGACCTTTGGAAGTCAACATCCCATTGTCTACTAAATCCTTGGCCCAACTTGCCCACTCCCAAGGCCATGAACTCATATATTGTATTGACGCTATTGCTTCAACCGGGATAACTGAGACGATGGCTATCCAATTAGCCCATGCAGCAATAAATCCTACGAAATCTCCATGTGAGTATTGTGTATATTTTACCATTCCGCCAGCCTCTGGAATCATGGCTCCTAACTCGCTATATGGTAAGGCAATAAATAATATTACAATCATTCCCAAGACCCAAGAAAAGATAGCGGCCGCTCCTGATATTTTGGCGGCCTTCCATGCACCAAATAACCAGCCAGACCCTAAAATCGAACCAATCCCAGTCATTGTAAGTGCAAAGGTTCCTAGCTTACGTTTCATATTTTTCATTTTTCACACGCTCCTCGTTCACAAAATAAATAGAATCCTCTTATTCATTAACCTTTTACTCATATATACTCCCCCCTTTTTATTTAAAGTAAGAATGTAAGTTTTATAGACCAATTCACTATAAAGTTTATCTCTAACCAACTCTTTATAATGTATGTATACCCTCTATAAGTCTCTCTAAACCTAAAAACTTTTAACGATATTTGTTACGGAAGAACATCATAATCTAGTATGCCTCTATATTGAGGGTTCAACGAATCATGTTAGTGAAGCACTAATAACCACATTTGTTAGAGTGTACCTCTGCATTAAGAATATTTTAGTTCTAAAAGACGAAGTTCATCTTGTCTATGTTCTTAATTTGATAGGCATGAGATGCTCCCCCAGATGCATTCAAGATGGACACGAAAATGAAGGAAACTGTTATACAAATTTCTACATTTCTTTGGTAATGTATCGCTCCTTTCTTACAAAAAACTCATCCACAGGTCTGAGAGGGTATTTGGAATCCTATCCGTTAACTTCATTTTTTGTAATGGCATATTTATTCTCGTGGGTTGTATTAATTCCATTTATCTTATCGCAATGGGGGATTTTTCCTAAAACAAAGGTATTTGATATTTTCTTTTTTGCCAATGCATTTGTAGGCCCTATGTTAGCAGCGTATATCATGTTTCGAACCCTTGAAGGCAAAGAGTCATGGAAAAAAGTTAGAAAAAGCATCCTATCTACTAAAGTCGGTTTGAAGTGGTACTTGTTTACCATCATCGTTATCCCCGCTGCAATGTTTCTAGGTATGGTGATATTAAATGGAGAGATACCTACTTTCCGTGACCTTAATTTTGAATTTTTTATAACCTATCTCATCTCTTTTGTAGCAATTTTCTTTCTCGGTGGACCTTTACCGGAGGAAATTGGATGGCGTGGTTTCGCTCTGCCTCGATTACAATCAAAATTTGGACCGCTAAAAGCTACATTACTCCTTAGTGTTTTTTGGAATTTTTGGCATCTTCCACATTTCTTAACGGCTGCACAAAGGGGTGGACCGGGTTCTGACCTTTCTCTCCTATATATTCACTTGCCAATTTTTATTTTACTGTGTTTGCCAATCTCAATCATTCTCACTTGGGTCTATAACTGTAATCACGGTAACTTATTTATTGTCATGCTAGTTCATGCAAGTGTAAATACGTTTAGCTTGGCACAAACTCATTCCACCAACGCTGTTTTAAAGAATACAGATACATTTGTAGTGATAGGATTGGGGTTTATTGCTTTGCTTATTCTTATTTTCACACGAGGCAACCTGGGATATAAACAAACTTCTAATGGAGTAAAGTTCAGTAACAATGAAAATATAAGTAAATAGAAAAGAAATCCCTAGAATAATAGGTTGATAGCAATACTATCAAGTTAAGAATCATATTCTTCCCCAAAACGAAAAAACATCATTCAATATGCTTCATTTTACCTAGTAACATCCTAAAACATATAATAGTTGAACTCCCCCCACTTTCACTTCGTTTAGAAGTGAGGGATTCCTAAGTAAAGAGTTCTATCGAACTCTAATTGATTAGGCTAACCCCGCAGCCCCTGCGGTTAGAAGTCTTATTGCTTCATTCTTTATATTGATACTTGCGTTAATATCCCTATCATGGTGTGTACGACAAGAAGGACAGTCCCATTTACGTAGGTTTAGATTTTTAACGTCTTTGTTCTGATATCCACAACAAGAACATATATTCCAACATAGTTCGAAACTGTAACCCTTCACGCTCCTTGAGGAAGGAATCTTCTTGGCTAAAATGATAGAAACCGTAAAGATTAGAAATCCTTACGGTTTTTATTTGGATTATTTACATGCGTATTCGGATTTATATAGTTATTCTGAATCACTATATTTTTAAAAATTTAACTTCATTAGATTTATTTAATTGTAGCCTCCACTTTTATTTGTTCTTTTTGAGTATTGTTATCTATAGCTATATATATTTTTTCAATTTTATAGACGGTATTTCTTGGCAATAATAATTCGTATTGCCCTGGATACGCAGTCAAGTCATCTGAATTCATATACGCACCATGAGTCCCAGAACCTACCTTAAATTCTGTCATAACTGGTCTTGTTTTGGCATATCCGGCATCAATAAGTATAGAAGTGCTTATATATCCAAATTCTGTTATTGTTTTTCCTTGGAATTTTTTTTGTATTTCCTTGAATTTCTCCCTATCAACCTTGCCATTTTTTATTATGGAGTTATCATACCCCTTTCCAAAAATCCATGCATCATCCCCCCGATACGCTTTTATATTGTCATTCACTTTTGCCTCTTTTCTGTTTAATGCTTTATCTAAGGATTCAATTTTTTTCTTCATTGTAGGATCAGAATCTAATTTACCCACATGCGTTCTTAAGAATTCATTATACGGCCTTGCATTTTTTGTATAATCTCTTATGGCAGATTTCTCTTCTTTGCTCCACTTACTAAATTGTTTTTTTCCCCAAGCATCAGCTTCTTCTTTGTTTGTACACAGCTTATATTTATCTACATTATTACAGTCCTTGGGCTTTGACGGTATATTTCCTATATATTTTGATGTAGATTGAAACGTCACATTATCGTTTGGCTCAGTCATCGCAAATGTAGATGTAGTACCACCAAATACAGTTAAACCTAATGATAGAATAGTAGCTATAGCTAGACTTTGTTTTTTCATATTAATACTCCTCTTATTCTGTATTTTTAAAAATTAAAGGTTTCCATACCAAAGAAACAAACTTATTTATTGAACATCACTTCTTAATTTGTTTGTATCAAATCTCAGAGTCCTTGATTATTTCCTGTTTAATTTCTTTGATTCTGCCAAACTATAAAGAACCCTATAGTAAGATGTATCCATTCTCCACAATTATGTTTATATAGATACGGAAAGCCATCATAACTATGAACTTTTACAAATGGATAACACAGTTATAAAACAAAAGAAAAATATTATTATAAAAATAGGATTCATTTCAAAGAATAAACAAACTCATAAGAACTCGTATCTTAATAGTTATTCCTACAATTTATCCCTGGTTATTTATTGTATATAAAGTGAAGTACGCATTGTATTGAATGGGAAATTAATAGAGGTTTTTTGATATTCAAATGTCCCCTGTTGATGCCCAGATGCATCCCATTTATAATACCAACCAACAATTGGTTTGCCCCCAATTACAGTTGATCCAATACTCTTTACTGCTGAACCATTCATTTTTGCAATTGGATTTTGTCCATATCCAATTTCTTTGGTGTAAATATATAGGTAACTTCCCCCATGGTTTCTTGTTGTACTAAAGCTATTAGTATTGATTGTCTCTACCCCACCTTGCTCAGACTCTACTTGTACAACGTTTAATGAAGATAATGGTGCCGCAGGACCAGCAGATGCCTCTGTTGCCATTCCTAAACCTAAAAATGTAGTAATTGCTAACGATGAAATCCCTAATGCTACTTTTTTAAACATAATAAGATCCCTTCCCTCCATTTATTGTATATCATCACAACATAACTTTATTTCCTAAATATGTAAATCCCTTGAGGTTGTAGAAATATAAAATAGAATATTCTGTTTTATATTTCTACAGCTTTATCAACACAGGAGATAGGATTTTCACCTTTTTACGTAGATTGTATTATAGGCATGTCTAATTGTTCATCCTTTACTACTCTGTGGGATTAGGTTATCAAATTAATAAATTTAACAATTTATTTTCAAGATATTTATTAACTAGAGTATTATCAATGAAAGAACCATTATAGGGATACGGAAACAATTCTAGGTATGAGGTGTCACTATTGGCATTAATTAAAAATAAAAAAAGAACTTTATTCAAGTTCTTTTAACCAATGAGACTAGGTGGTCTAGCTCACACCTCTAATCTGACATATTTCTTTATTGTAAATTCTCTTTTTCCTTTTAATCCATTACAGTGTGTATTTATAGGCATACCGCCAACATTTTAACGAGAATATAAGCTAAGCAAAATTTCACATAAGAAAACGTTACTTTATATCTTATTCCTATAAGAAATCACAGTGTGCAACCCAATCATTTGTTTTACTATTTTTAGCAAAATAAATTCCGCCACCATGAATAATCTTTAAATGTGCTTTTGGATCATCTGTTATTTGAAAAATAAATTCATAATCCGCGGGCCATTGGATACCGGATTGGGCAAAGCAAGCATAGCCCCCTAATTTATGTATATAATGATTTTCTTCAAAAATATCCTCGTAATAGTCAATCTCAATTGTGTTCTCAAGTTCTAAAATTCTATCCTGTATGTTGTTAGGAAAATCTTCAGTATCCCATTGTGGAAATTCATCAACTACTAACTTTGGTATTAAGGGGAAAGGCTTTAGAGTTGGAAAAGTAAGTGACATCTCATTCGGCACTAGTTCCTCTATAGAATCATATTCTCTAATACAAAAATTTCCTGATA
>NZ_WIPE01000067.1:74252-82979 GCF_009760835.1 Bacillus sp. EE-W1
TAAGTCTTTTGCAAAGTTTGGAGAAAGAAACACTGCGATGGCTTTCGTGTCTTTTACTGCTTCAGGAACAAAAGGTATTTGAGTTAAATTAAGCATCATGATCGCATACATCTTTTCTTGATAGCGGTCAATTGGGTAAGTTTCATTTGGTAATGAATAGGGAATCCTTCCAATCCAACTTTCATTTATAGATAAATCAGGTCTTTTTCCTCCTGTTTGAAAGAGAGTTGCTTGTTTTCTTAGGATATTCTTAATTTGAACTATTTCCAAAGTATTTCTCCTCCTAAATTTATTGTTTTCTCTGTATTTCAATTAATAAGTATATTGTATCAATAATGTGTGTTTTTTGTTATAACGATTCTTTTGAAAGGTGCGGCTAGCAGCAATTTTACGAGTCAGAATCAAATTTGCTTAATCTTTTTTAATGGATTCTTTTTAGTGCTAAGTTACTAAGGATTTTCAGAGTATTTATAATCCAACTTTATTTTACCCCATATTTTTATCAGTTGATTGGCAGAAAAATCTGTATATGTTAAAATTTAGATAGAAAATATTACCATCTAATGATTGGACAGCTGTTTTTCATGAGTAAGATTTTATAGTTCTTAATAAACTAGGAGGCTTAAAAATGAAACTTTTAGGAAAAGTAGCTATTATTGGAGCATTAACTATTGGAGGAAGTGTATTTTCCTATACTGCAGGAAGCATTACACCTGCTTCTGCTGAATCTCAATTTATACAGAAAGCATCACCGGTTTTCGATGACTGGCAATGGCAAAACTATTTTTTACTTCATCATAATGCAGATTTTTCACAAGAATTAGCTGTTGGTGAATTGAAGCATGGAGATACTTTGGACATTAAAATTTATACAGGCGGTAAAGATAAAGGTATTGTAAAGATATATCGATTAAGTGAAGATGAGAATGAAGTAGTAAATATGCAAAGATATAAAACAATATATGATACTGGTACTGAGCATAATTATGGTAGATTTGTAACACCTATTACATCAGTTTATGAGCCAGAATCATATGTAGTTGTTATGAAACTTGGAGAAAATTATTATTATGGTGGCAGCTTTAAAATTAAAAAATAATGAAAGTTAATTTCACTAATGATAATATTTTTGATATGATCAATGTATAATAAAAATATAACTCATGTAATAGTCTAGGCGGTATACTTGACCAACGGCCGCTTAACTAATGAGTTATACCCCTTAGAAAAGGTACCTTGCAGCAGGGGTACCTTTTCTTTTATTTTCAGTGGTAAATTATTTTAAATAGAAGCTATATAGCTAAAAAGTATAATGATTAAATTGTAATTGAAGTGAAGTATGTATCCCATATGAATATTTTTAAATATTAGAAAGAAAATCATTTGAGCGATAGCTGGTATCCCAATGATAGTTAAACATTGTACCCAATTATAGTTATACGTAGAGAGATGGAGTAACCCAAATGAGCTTCCAGACAATATTAAAGAGGCTGTAATTGAAGCGATGGGGCTTATTTTGAAGGATCGTATGATTTTATGCCAAAAGAACAATATAGATACAAACATAATGTTCTCTCCGATTAATTGAATTGCAATCCCAGGCGTTTTGTGAAGCATATTAGTAATCCCTTCATTCTCAATAGGATTAGATGTTCCTTTGAATGTTGTAAAAGATATTAGTACGGCTAAAAATAACAACATAATAGCATAAATAATGAAAGCACAGAAAAAAGAAATTTTTAGCTGCTGGAAAATGATTTTTTTAGAAAACAAAAGTCTTTGATCTCGCATTATGAATAGGAAGACTAATGAAATAGGAAAAGAAAAATAAATGGATTTAATTATGTATTGCATTAGTATATCTAATTCAATTATATAATTAAGCGTAAATGAAGGAAAAGGTAGGTAGACTGTAATAATACAAAATATGATAAGTATTAGAAACTGCAGATACGTTTTAGTTTGTACTAAGCAATCTAAATATGTGTTGGCAGCACTTAATGCGTTTATGGTCTGCTTAAACTCTTTAGAAACTGCGTTCATAACACTCCTCCATTTTTATAAAAGTAAATGTATTTAATCCATCATCTTATATGCCATTCTTCCCTAATTGTATTAAATGTAATCTCCTCTCTACACGCATTATTAAATTTCACGTACCTTGCTTATAAATTATATTTAAAATATAGTCACCAAGAGGATTTCTATGCCAAAAGAAAAAGCATCCCTCTGGATGCCTCACTTACCCTATTTATTAATTAAATACATGATATAATGGATACTTCTAAAGGATAAATAAAGAACTATTTCTTCATCCTCTTTTCAACCCAACTAATAAAACTGGTACTTAGTTGCTGTTCTTGCAGCCAGTCTTGTAGTTTTCTATATTCATCCCAATATGTTTCCTGATTCTCTTTTACAAACTCCAATTGGTTCAATTTAGTTGTAAAATATATAAATTGCTCTTCAGTATATGCAGCCATACTTTTTACTTCCTTTTTTGTTTAGTTTAATGTTACTTAATATATGGTTTTGTATAATGTCCATTGTAACAAAGTTCCAATCGATCTATTATTATTTTTAGTAAATGGAGGGGATTTTTTTGAAAAGGGAAAATTTGAGGGTGTTTACTAAAATTTCATTCTTAACAGCATTAACTTCAATTACAATTCTACCAATATCCTTATATATGTTAGCAATGACTTCAAATGAAAATATAGTATCTATTTTACAGGTTTTTATATCAGTTATATTTTTTGCTTCCTTATTTGCTGTTCCTTTAAGCGTCATTTCAATGTTCAGTAAAGAGAATTTAACCAAAAGAATTTTTGTTTTATTGGGAAATTTATTACCAATCGGTCTTTTAACTTATGCTATAATTTTAGAATTTGTAGAGGAATTCTTGCAGACTACACCTTAAAACAAAAAATAGCGAATTTAGGTTTAATAACGTTTAACAGTCTTAAGATTACTTTTAAAGGGTTTAATGAGTTTTTGTACTTATTGTATTGTTGAACCAAATAAAAACTCTTACAAACTAATCTGAGTGGTCGTTTTTAAGTTCTTAAAAATGTTTTTTGGACTTTTGCAAATAAAAGGAAAAGAATTCGTCTTAGGGACCCTTTTCCTTTTATTTTTTAATCTTAGTGTAATCTGTATTGTCCTGTTAATTGCTCTTCAGCCATTCGAACTAAGCGCTTTGTAATTTCTCCACCGACAGAGCCATTTGCACGTGATGATGTATCAGGTCCAAGTGTAACTCCTAATTCACGGGCAATTTCATACTTCATTTGCTCAATAGCGCTTGCTGCAGCAGAAATAAGAATTTCATTTGTATTACTTTGGTGTCTTTGAATATTCATAATTGCACCTCCACTATATTTGTATATAACATGTGCTTAATTATGATATTTATACGTAAGTAGACTATTTTCTTCTAGGATTTTTAGGAGAATTCTTTTTCGTTCTCTCTTTCCCATATTCAACTAACTGACCTTGAAAAATATCTGAATCCTGAATTCCTAATACATTCATTTCTTCTCGAAATGAACGCCAGGACTCTACCTTTATTGATTTTTCTTGGTCGTTTCTTAATGTGTAGATTCTTGAGTATTCTATAATTAACCCTCCTCAAATGTTAAATAATCTACATTGCACTTCAGTATAACAATAAAACCGCCCGTTAGGACGGTCTCTCTTTACGTTATTTTTTTATAGCTCTACGCTTTCTTATTTTCTCTTTAATATATTTTATGTTACGTATGCTTAAACGAATCGAAGCGAATATAAGGTAAATCATTAAAATGACGTAGACTGCTAACCAACTCATGTACATAAAAGGTTCCTTGAAATGCATTTTCCGTAAGCCAGTTAGTGACCCATATTAGTAAATCTCTGTTTTATTAAACAATTTACTTTAAATATTCCAATAGTCACTATTTATATCACTATTATATTTATATTCGATCTTTTCTTTTCCACACTTTTCACATTTATAAAAACTAGCTGTACCCATCTGTCCTGTTTTAAAATTTTCACTATCTTGAGTTTTAATAAAGTTATATTTATGAATACATTTAGGTTCTTTTGCTTTATTTATCCATTTTCTTAACATAAAGTAATCACTCTCCTTTAAAGAATATTCCTCGTGAATTTCTACATTTATAATAGCCTACTAAATATTCCTATTCAATGGTTAGGTATGCCGTACAAAACCCGCGAAATATTGGTGATATCCCATGTTAATCATATAAAAAATACATAATTAAACAAGAATTTTATATTTAAATTTCATACCAACATATCCGCAAATGAAGTACCCACATTATTCTTTCTTTTCATATGCTTCTCTAAATAGATTTTTGTTGTTTGGATATTTTCGTGACCTAGTGTTTGCATTAAGTGATATAGATCCGCGTTTCCTTGTTCAACTGCCATGATTGCAAATGCATGACGGAATGTATGTGCCGTTACAGGATTTTCACGATACTTTAAGAAATCTAAATTTGTCTTTTTTATCATGTCTGTTACCTGATTTGATAACGTTTTCGGATTATAAAAATTCCCTCTTTGATTTACGAATAAAGGACATTCATCTCCCCGATCCAATATCGTTTGAAATCCTCTTCTCCGTCTCATTTCGCTAATACATTGGAATAAATGCTCAGGAATGAAAAGTTCACGTACTTTATCCCCTTTTCCTGTGACTTTTAACCAATACTTTCCGTCATAATGTAAGTCTTTCACTCTCGCGGTGCACAATTCCTGAATTCTTGCACCGGTACTTGCTAGAGATAGTAAAATTGTATAGTTTACTAAATGACCTTGTTCTTTATAAAACCCTAAAATTTTCATTACTTCATCATAGGATAGGTCCCGATTTGGCCGATCCTGTTCATTTACATTTGCACGCTGCAGTTCTTCATGAAGAGGTCTTTTAATATAAGCAAATACATAAAGGTGTTTTAGAAAAGAACGTATAAGTACTGATTTTTTGGCAAGTGTTGCGACCGCGTACGTATCCCCATCCCTACCGTTCTCTACCTGCTTCAACCAAGCATTATATTTACGAATATGCCAAGGCTGCAATGTTTTTAATAAAGAGTCATTTTGCTGTACCTCTTCCCCATTCAAATCGAATTCTTCTGCATGCTGCACCATGCATTGACAAAATGATAAGATTTCAGAAACATAACTCTTTTTCGTATCCCCTTTTCTATTCTTCTTCTCATCCATATCTTTTTGTAAATGTACGAAATGATAAATAACTTCCAGATCACGTAAATACGTATATTTACTCTTTCCCTCTTTTTCTGCAACCTCCATCTTTTCTTCCACCTTATCTACATAACGACTATCATGCAGGAATGGAACCATATATCTTATATTTTCTACATATGTATCTATATCTTCACTTTGATTCATTGTTATAGGTAAGTTCTCTTTTTCATTTTGTTTATCCATATTTCGAAGTCACCTCTCCTATTGAAGATTATGAATATAATTCTCTTTATTATCCTTACTTATCATTTTATTTTACTTCTATTAATTATACAAATGATAAATCATTTTCTTTCTGTAAGAATCCTACATTCTTCTCTATTATCCTATACGTATATTTTTTTATAATTTATTAGTAAATAGATATCTTTTAATAGATAATATCTTATATTTTAAATCCATTTTACAATGAAGATAAATTTAAAAACACATTAAATGATAAAACAAATCAAAAATACTTTTAAACTACAAAAATTCATAAGAACTTTAATAAATTCTATTTCTCATTTTAAATATATCTCATATTCTGATATGATATATACATATCTAAAATACTAGTAAACAATAGTTATGGAGGTGTCCTTTCATGACACAGGATTTATTGTTCATTACAAAACCTACTGTAACGACAAAAGAAGCAGCCGACTTATTAGGAGTAACGGTACAAACAATTTTAAAGAAAGAAAAAGATGGATTAATAGAATGTGTATATAAAGATAACTGGAAGCAATTCGGTAGTAAGATTTTCTATTTAGAGGATATTGAACGTTTAAAAAATATCGAAGAGATTGAGGGTTATAGTACAAAAGAAGCAGCTGAGATTCTTAATGTAGCACCATCTACTGTCTTTACATATATCAAATCTGGAAAACTACCTGCTTCAAAGATTGAAAAGCGCGGAAAAGAAGTATATATCATTGATAAAGATGACCTTGAAACTTTTCAACTTACTTATGAAAAAACTACATCAAAAGAGCGAAAAACATTCATTGCTAAGATTCAAGACGAAGATATATATTTATATCAATTATTAACCCATCAACATACCAGAAAAATAGCGAGAGTAATAGAAATCAATGGAGCAGACGGCAAGATTCTTACAGAAGACGAAGAAATTTTCCCCCTATCCACGTATAAAGAACATAATTACTCCTTTGAACCTTTCCGTAAGCAAGCTGTAATTACAAAACGAGGGTATTTATCTTTTTCATTTAAAAAACCTCAGCTATTTAATTCCATTACTTATAATCTAATAAATTTATTTTACAAAGAGCTAGGTGTCACAAATATGCGATTGAGTATTTCATCAGATACTATTAAATTAGAAATTAAACCTTTCATATTACAAGTTGATCCATTACAGTTTCAAGAAGAGATTAAATACTTACATTCTCATATGAAATCAGGTACGATCCTTCCACATGTAGAAGGAGTTTACTTTAAAAGTAATGTAGAGCCATTAACTTTTCATGCGGATTATGAATTTAAGCAAAAAATAGTGCAAATGGCAACGAATGCTGGTATGGGACAGGAAGAATTCTTATTGCAAGCTGTGAAATCTTATATAAAAAATTTAGAACAACAGTAAATATTTATTAATAATAAGAAGCCTGGAAAATAAATCTTTCCACGCTTTTTTAGATTTATAAATTTTAACTTAATAGCAATGTGTACAAAGACATGAAAGTAGGAACTAATCTTATAGTGTAAAATACTGAATTATTAACAGATACATTTTATTTAGTACCCATTTTTTTGTCCTCATATCAAGACAAGAAAATGGGTACTTTTTTAAATTAAGACACCAAAGTGGATATTTTTAAAAAAATAGGGAACTAAATTTTTTATAATAAATATTACATTTGAATATTTGGAGGAATTGAATTTTGAATAAGAAATTATTAGTAGCTTTAACATGTAGTACTTTATTTATGGGGATGACAGCTTGTGAATCTAATGATACTGCTAGCACAGCGGAAAAATCCAAGCAAGAGAGCTCAAAAAAATCAAGCGATACACAGAAAAAAGATACAAAAGAAGAGGTGCCGGTAAAAGAAATAAATGCAACTATTAATGCTGGGCCCTATAAATATAGTCCTAATGGTACAAATAATGAGCATTTCATAATTTATGATAATGCAAAATTCGAAGATAATTTTGATGGGCTTAAAGTATATATGAACCAACTATCTTTAACTAATAAAGAAAGGACTTTAAATGGAAAAGATGTGGGTTCTCTCCGAATTGTATTTACAATTGAAAATACAACAAAGTCTACTTTCTCTTTTAGCTTTAATAGGATGCGTGCTACTACTAATCAGGGTGATCTATTTGAGCCATCCACATTTATTAAACAAAATTTTATAAATCCTACTCAAAAAATAGATGATACACAGGATAATAAAATTGTATTTAATGATTACGGAACAAAAGATTTGGAATCTATACAGTGGGTTGATTTTACTTTTGAAATAAATAAACAAAGTCCTGAAATAACCATTGCGAAGACACAAAAATATAAAATTAGATTTAATATAGATCAGCATTATACAGAGACTACAACTAAACAAGAACAGCCTCAATCTTCTTCAGACAAGGATGCTGCTACATACAAGAATGAAATTAAACCTAAAATTGATTCCATGATAAAAGAGTATAATGATATATGGAATCAAGAAGTAAAATCAGTTTTCAACAAAGAGGGAGAAACTCCAGCAACTGTAGACCAAAATACTTTACAAAAACAAATGGAGATTGTATCAACTAAATACAGGGAATTGTCAAAAGTGAATATCAATTTTAATGCTGCTGATAAAATAAATGACCCTGTTCTAAAAGAAAAAATAAATAAATTTAGAGAAGAGTTTGGTCTTGCGGCAAATTATAGAGAAAATGCAGCAAATGCTATATTGCAAGGGGCACGAGGTGTAGCTCCAATGGAAGACAGAATGAAGGAAGCTCAAAAATCAAGACAACTTTCTGAACAAAAGTTTAGTAGCGCTTCAAGAACTTTAGCTGAATTTGAAACAAAATTAAATTGAACTTAGAAAAAGCATGTTTTAATAAAAAAATTTTTCCGAATGCACTTTTTCTTTTTGTTCTTTTATCAGGGATCATAACGTTAAATTAATCAAACATTTTTCGAAAACTACAACAGTTATTTACGAGAATACAACCTCAACTTAAAAAAGACCACCCCTTTCAATAAAGTAAGTGGTCTTCCTAAATTATCTATTTTCTTAAAATAAACCTATAATAACTTTGATACCTCTTTACTCAGTCATCCGATTATAGGAATAAAATCCATTAATACATGTAATTCTATCCCTATTAAAGCAGAAATAAAAATGATTTTTAAGAAAGTACTCTATTTATAAGTAAACAATATTATTAATCTAAGTATTATAAAATTAGTAACTCACTTAAGAAGTTTTAAAAGACAAGCTT
>NZ_WIPE01000010.1:0-11435 GCF_009760835.1 Bacillus sp. EE-W1
ATCAAGTGTATTAGTATAATAGAAGTTTTAAATCATACAAAATGAAAGGAGAATGAGGAATATGAACAGTGAACAAGTGTTACAAGTAACAAAAACAGATTTATTAGGATCATTAGGTGGAGCGGTAGTATTAACATCATTTATTTTATTCCTTGCAAATGTATTAGTATGAGACATATAAATACAATCATTCAAAAAAAATAAAGACTCTAGCATATTAGTAAGTAGTTAATATGTTGGGGTCTTTTTTGTTTTCCTCTCCTATATACCTTCAAGTATGAATATTCCCTCCGTCATGTAAAGAGAAAAAAGTCGAATTTTATATGTAAGAAAAAAAGAGGAATTTGACAGAAAAGATAGAAAATTTTAAAGGTCAGAATTTGTTAGCTTGCTAACTAATTTCTATTAATTGATGTTGGAAGCGTTTTCGGTTGGTTTTAAGTATGAACCATTTAATCTATTTACAGGGGGATGAGGATTTTATGAAACAAAAATCTATGGATACGCTAGCTGCACAAATGGAGGACTTTTTTCCGGTACGTGATGTAGATCATTTGGAATTTTACGTAGGAAATGCAAAGCAATCAAGTTATTACCTCGCGAGAGCATTCGGGTTCAAAATTGTGGCTTACTCTGGATTAGAAACTGGTAACCGTGAAAAGGTATCTTATGTTCTTGTGCAAAAAAATATGCGTTTTGTTGTGTCTGGTGCTTTAAGTAGCGATAATCGTATCGCAGAATTTGTAAAGACACATGGTGATGGTGTAAAAGATGTTGCTTTACTTGTTGACGATGTTGACAAAGCATATTCGGAAGCTGTGAAACGTGGTGCCGTTGCAATTGCTCCACCTGTGGAATTAACAGACGAGAACGGTACACTGAAAAAAGCAGTTATTGGTACGTATGGTGATACAATTCACACGCTTGTAGAGCGTAAAAATTATAAAGGAACATTTATGCCAGGATTCCAACAAGTGGAGTTTAATATTCCATTTGCAGAGTCAGGTTTAATTGCTGTAGATCACGTAGTTGGTAATGTTGAGAAAATGGAAGAATGGGTTAGCTATTATGAGAATGTTATGGGCTTTAAACAAATGATTCATTTTGATGATGACGATATTAGTACAGAGTATTCAGCATTAATGTCGAAAGTTATGACAAATGGAAGTCGTATTAAGTTCCCTATTAACGAGCCAGCAGATGGAAAGAGAAAATCGCAAATTCAAGAATATCTAGAATTCTATAATGGAGCAGGTGTACAACATCTTGCTTTATTAACAAGCGATATCGTTAAAACAGTGGAAGCACTTCGTGAAAATGGCGTGGAGTTTTTAGATACACCTGATACTTATTATGATGAGTTAAGTGCGCGAGTTGGGAAAATTGATGAAGAAATTGATAGGTTAAAAGAATTAAAGATTTTAGTAGATCGCGATGAGGAAGGATACTTACTACAAATCTTTACGAAACCAATTGTAGATCGTCCAACTTTATTTATTGAAATTATTCAACGTAAAGGTTCTCGCGGATTTGGAGAAGGGAACTTTAAAGCATTATTTGAATCAATTGAAAGAGAACAGGAACGTCGCGGAAACTTATAAGATTTGTATCCACCAGCAAAAGTCTCTTTGCTGGTGGAAATTTCATTTTCATAGGGAGGAATCATGATGAAATTTGTTACATTTCGTCTTCCTTCGAAAGAAATGCGAGCTGGATGGCTTGAAGGTGACAAAGTAATTGATATGAATCTTGCTAGTGATGGAAAATTACCTTCTTCTATGTTCGCCTTTTTAGAGAAAGCGGATGAGTATGTAGAAGTATTGCGTAATATGGAGAATCCGGAAAAGGGTATATATTCCTTAGAGGAAGTGCAATTAGCGGCGGCAATTCCTAATCCGAGTAGTATTCGGGATTTTTACGCGTTTGAACAGCATGTAAAAACGGCCCGCGGCCGGAGAGGGCTAGAGGTTGTACCTGAATGGTACGATATCCCGGTTTTTTATTTTACGAACCATCGTGCTGTAATTGGTCCAGATGATTTTGTAATTGGTCCGAAGAAATCTAAAAAGCTTGATTATGAGTTAGAGATCGCTTGCGTAATTGGGAAAGAAGGAAGAAATATTTCTCGTGAGCAAGCAGAGGAATACATTTTTGGTTATTGTATTATGAACGACTGGAGTGCAAGGGACTTACAAGCAACAGAAATGAAGGTAGGACTTGGTCCAGCAAAAGGAAAAGATTTTGCAACTTCATTAGGAGCGCACCTTGTTACGAAAGAGGAATTGGATGTTTATCGTAACGGTGACCGTTATGAGTTAGAGATGACTGCTCATGTAAATGGAAAGCTATTATCAAAGGGGAACTTCCAAGATATTTACTATACATTTGCTGAAATGATTGAACGTGCTTCGGAAGACGTTACGTTATATCCAGGCGATGTGATTGGTTCTGGGACAGTAGGAACAGGTTGTGTTTTAGAACTGGGTACGGAAGAGTGGCTGCAAGATGGGGATGTTGTAGAACTTACGATTACTGGTTTAGGTACGTTACGTAATACGGTCAAAAAAGAAATGGAAGCAGGTGATGGGCATGTTTTATCGTCACATGGGGGAGCTACCTCATAAACGACATGTACAATTCCGTAAAAAAGATGGGTCGCTTTATCGCGAACAGGTAATGGGAACAAAAGGTTTTTCTGGTACGCAATCTATTTTGTACCATCATTATATGCCAACGGAAGTAGGTCATGCGGCATTATCTCATTCTTGTCAGTTGCAGTATGAAGAAGATGTAGCTCTTGCTCATCGTCATTTTCGCACGAAAGAAAATAAAAAAACTGGCGATGCAGTAAGCGGAAGGAATTTTATGCTTGGGAATGAGGATTTATTAATTGGAGTAGTGGCTCCAACAGAAAAAATGGACTATTTCTACCGTAATGGTGATGGTGATGAAATGTTATTTGTTCATTACGGAACAGGGAAAATTGAAACGATGTTTGGAACGATTCACTATCGAAAAGGTGATTATGTAACAATCCCAATTGGAACGATTTATCGTGTTATTCCAGATGAGGGAGAGACTAAGTTTCTTGTTGTAGAGGCAAATAGTCAAATCACAACGCCGCGTCGTTATCGGAATGAATATGGACAATTGTTAGAGCATAGTCCGTTTTGTGAGAGAGATATTCGTGGTCCTGAAAAATTAGAGACGTATGATCAAAAAGGTGAGTTTGTCGTAATGACAAAGTCGCGAGGCTATATGCATAAACATGTTTTAGGGCACCATCCGTTAGATGTTGTTGGTTGGGATGGCTATTTATATCCGTGGGTCTTTAATGTAGAGGACTTTGAACCAATCACAGGTCGTATTCATCAGCCACCTCCAGTACATCAAACGTTCGAAGGTCACAATTTCGTTATTTGTTCTTTCGTACCACGTTTATACGACTATCATCCAGAATCTATTCCGGCACCATATTATCATAGTAACGTGAATAGTGATGAAGTACTGTACTATGTAGAAGGAAACTTTATGAGCCGGAAAGGTGTGGAAGAAGGTTCTATTACACTTCATCCGAGCGGAATTCCTCATGGGCCGCATCCTGGGAAAACAGAGGGAAGTATAGGGAAGAAAGAAACACTTGAACTAGCTGTTATGATAGACACGTTCCGTCCGCTTCGTATTGTAAAGCAAGCACATGAAACAGAAGATGAAAAATATATGTATAGCTGGATTGAAGAAGGTTCACATACTGTGAAATAGGTAAAAAGAGGCATGCTCAATAAGTGAGCATGCCTCTTTTGTGGAATCGACATGTATAATAATACCAAAAAAAAATACGGAAAGATATATAGAAACAACGATAAGGATATTGTATGTTCCGAAAGATTTCTACTTATTTCGACAAAAGTATTGACTGGGGAAAGTGCAATGAGTAAAATAAAAAAGCGAATTAAAAATTTTCAGAAAATTTAAAACTTGGAGGAGCATGCTATGAAGCAAATTTTTCAAAAGAAGCCTATTGCAAAGCTAATGCAAGAGAGTAAGCAAAAGACGTTAGCAAGAACATTGGGTGCATTGGATTTAACTATGCTTGGAATCGGGGCAATTGTTGGAACAGGTATTTTTGTTCTAACGGGCGTGGTAGCAGCAAAACATTCTGGGCCAGCTATTATATTATCATTTGCGATAGCCGCGTTAGCCTGTGCCTTTGCTGCATTTTGTTATGCTGAATTCGCTTCTTCAGTTCCTGTCTCAGGCAGTGTGTATACGTACACATATGCGACGATGGGAGAGGTATTCGCATTTTTAATTGGATGGGACTTAATGCTTGAGTATTTACTCGCTACATCTGCTGTAGCAAACGGTTGGTCCGCTTATTTTCAATCTTTATTAAAGGGATTTGGGATCCATATTCCTACCATTCTCTCCTCGGCCCCTGGTACAGGAAAGGGTGGAATAATTGATTTGCCTGCGGTTCTAATTATTTTAGTAATGACAGTTCTTTTATCTAGAGGTGTTCGTGAAAGTGCACGAATAAATAACATTATGGTGTTTATTAAATTAGCGGTTGTTCTCATATTTATCTTTGCTGGTTTTAATTATGTAAAACCTGAAAATTGGACACCTTTTATGCCGTTTGGCTTAGATGGTGTAATGGCTGGAGCTGCTACAGTGTTTTTTGCATTCATAGGGTTTGATGCAGTTTCAACGGCAGCAGAAGAAGTGAAACGTCCACAACGTGATTTACCAATTGGCATTATTGCATCTTTATTAATTTGTACGGTTCTTTATATTGTTGTTTCACTTATTTTGACAGGAATTGTTCCATACGGACAGTTAAATATATCAGATCCAGTTGCTTTTGCACTTCAATTTATTGGACAAGATAGTTTAGCGGGAGTAATTTCAGTAGGAGCAATTACAGGAATCACAACAGTAATGTTAGTTATGATGTATGGGCAAGTACGTGTTTCGTATGCAATGAGTAGAGATGGATTATTGCCGAAGCGCCTTGCTAAAGTCCATCCAAAATTTAAAACACCATTTTTAAATACATGGACAACAGGAATTATTGCAGCACTTATTTCAGGATTAATAGATTTAAATGTGTTAGCGCATCTTGTAAATATGGGGACTTTATCAGCCTTTGCACTTGTAGCTGTTGCTGTTATTGTAATGAGAAGAACTCATCCGGATTTACCAAGAGCATTTAAGGCACCGCTTGTACCATTTTTACCAGCATTAACGGTGATTTTTTGTTTATATTTAATGCTTCAGTTATCCGGAACTGCTTGGATTAGTTTTGGGGTATGGATGGTTATCGGTATTGCAGTTTACTTCTTATATAGCCGAAAACATAGTGCTTTAAATAATAGTAAAGACGAAGAAGATGCAGCGAATTTATAAGTTGAAAAATCCATTCTAATTCTGTTAGGATGGATTTTTTATTCTGAAAATTTACATTTTTCTGATTGTGTATATAATATAATTGTTGGGGAACTGAGGGGGGAATGTATGAAAAATACGTGGCGTGAGTTAAGGGAGATGGACCGAAACATATGGATTCGGTTTATTGGCGAAACGTTAAATGGAATTGCAATGATGATGTTGATGCCTTTTTTTGCCCTATATTTAAAAGATAAGGTGGATTCGTTATTGGAAGTAGGGGTTATTATGGCACTTTCTCCGATTGCCGCAAGTTTCGGTTCTCTTCTCGGTGGGAGGATTGCTGATATATATGGAAGAAAGCCAATAATGATTTTTTCAATGGTGAGTAATGCTTTGTTCATGCTAGGTTTTTTATTTATAGAAGGATTTATTCCTTATGCTATTTTATCTATTTTTTTAGGGCTCAGCAATTCATTATTCCATCCCGCTGCATCAGCAATGGTTGCGGATGTAACAGCACCTGAAAAAAGAACAGAAGCATATGGTTTATTACGAATGGGGCACAATATGGGTGCTGCAATTGGCCCGATAATGGGTGCTTCAGTAGTTATGTTGTCGAAGAACCTTGTGTTTATTATTGCCTCGTCTACGATGTTATTTTATGCATTACTTGTATTCATTCTTATTCAAGAGACAATGCCAAAGAGTGCGAATAAAGAAGAAAATAAAGAAAAGGAATCAGAGGCGGTTTGGAAAATTGTAATGAGAGATAAGGCACTAATGATTTATTTGTTAGCAGGTATCATTATTTCGATGGGATTTTCTCAAACAGAGGGCATGTTGCCGCTGCACTTTGATAATGAAATGAAAGGCATTTTTGGAACTAACAATCCATATCCATATTTAATGGCTTTAAATGGACTATTAGTTGTGTTGTTCCAATTTCAAATTTCAAAATGGGCCACAGATAAACCTGTCGGAAAGACGATGTTATATGGTGCATGTTTGTTCGGTGTTGGTTTGTTCTTTATAGGATGGTTACCGAAGTGGTTTGGGGAATTTGATGCAAATGCTACGATTATTTTAATAACGTTGCTGTTCGTTTATGCCATATATACGTTAGGTGAGATGATTATGTCGCCTGTACAGATGACGTTTGTAGCGAATTTGGCCCCTGAGCACTTGAGAGGGACTTATATGGGAGCTGCCAGTTTGCAGTGGATTACAGGAGGCGCATTCGGTCCACTTCTTGGCGGTTTTTTATTGGATCGATTACTTGGCCACTTTCTATTTACAATTTTAGCTGTAGGATGTGTAGTTGCAGGTATTGTATATGTTTCTTTAGATCGTCTCGTTGAGCAAAGGCAAAAAGGCACACTGACCAAACAGTCTTCTTAATGAGTAGATGACATACACAAAAAGGGGATTTCTACATATTTTAGGTACATAACTAGATTGGATTACAATTTTATCCCGCTATTTATGGGCAGTAAGACTTCCACCTCAAAATTCGGCGGGAGATAACTGTCCGATTGGTGCGGGCTGATAATTAGTGGGGATGGCCCCTCGTTAATTAAAGTTTCACTGTATTTTAGAATTTAATTTTGTATATTTATGAAGAAAGTTAAGTAGAAAAAGTATAGAAAACCAATAAGTGGTGTCATTTAATTATTTGTGGAAGTTACATTTTATTTCAAATAGGAACTACCTATTTTTATAAAAAGTGCTAAAATAGAAAAATGAAAACAATTGGTTAGGGTGATTTCAGTGACAAAAATTAAATTAGGTTTATTATATGGTGGAAAATCAGCTGAGCATCAAGTTTCGCTACAAACGGCTCTTGCTGCTATTAAAGCATTAAATCAAGATAAATTCGAGATTCATCCAATTTATATTACAGAACAAGGTCAATGGGTGCGCGGTGAGCGTATTGAAGGTGAAGTAACAGATGTTGAAGTTCTAAAAATGAGCGGTGCAGAAAATGCGATTTCTCCGTTATCATTAAGCACAGAAATCATTCCATCTGCAGCTTCTGAGGAAAATGCTATCGACGTTATTTTCCCATTATTACATGGACCAAATGGTGAAGATGGAACGGTTCAAGGATTATTAGAATTAATGAACATTCCTTATGTAGGAAATGGTGTTCTAGCATCTGCTGCTGGTATGGATAAAGTTGTTATGAAAAACATCTTTGCAGAAGCTGGATTGAAACAAGCGAAGTATGCATCGTTTATTCGTAGTGCATGGGAAAAAGATTGTGAAACAGCATACGAAAAAGTAGAAGAAGTTTTAGGATATCCTTGCTTCGTAAAACCAGCAAACCTTGGTTCAAGTGTTGGTATTAATAAGTGTAAAAATCGTGAAGAGCTTGAGAATGCATTTGAAGAGGCATTCCAATTTGATCGCAAAATTATTGTAGAAGAAAATATTGTTGGACGTGAAGTAGAAGTTGGTGTATTAGGTAATGATGAACCGAAATGTTCAGTTGTAGGTGAAATCGTACCGAAAAAGGACTTCTATGATTATAAGTCGAAATATATCGATGGCGATACAGCATTAATTATTCCGGCTGAAATGACAGAAGAAGAGTCTAATGTCATTAAGCGAGATGCAATTATTGCATTCCAATCGTTAGATAGTGCTGGCTTAACAAGAGCTGATTTCTTCTTAACGAAAGACGGAGAAGTATATATTAACGAAGTGAATACGATGCCAGGGTTTACGCCGTTTAGTATGTTCCCTCTACTATGGCAACATACTGGATTACCGTATCCGGAATTAATTGAAGAGCTAATTCGTTTAGCGATTGAGCGTCACGAAGAAAAACAAAAAATTAAATATACAATCTAACAAAAAAGGAGGAAGCACTATTCGCAGGAATAGTGCTTCCTCTATGTAAGGAGTGTTCTCATGATAAATCGAACGTTAAAACAAGTAGAACAGATGGTAAATGGTACGGGATTAGCAGAGCAATATGAGGGAATTACTATACAAGGAGTCTCTATTGATACGAGAAAAATTGAAAATGGAAACTTATATGTTCCGATTCAAGGTGAACGTTTCGATGGACATGCTTTTGTAGATAAAGCCGTTGAAAATGGAGCTGTGGCGACATTATGGATGAAAGATGTAGCAAATCCACCTGAGAATCTTCCCGTTATTTTTGTGGAAGACACGTTATCAGCATTACAAATGTTAGCGAAAAACTATCGCAATCAATTGGATGTGAAAGTTATTGGTGTGACAGGGAGTAACGGTAAAACATCTACAAAAGATATTGTAACAAGTCTTCTTGCGACTAAATTCAAAGTTCAAAAAACAGAAGGAAACTTTAATAACCATATTGGGTTACCTCTTACTATTTTAAACTTAGAAGAAAATACAGAAGTAGCTGTATTAGAGATGGGTATGTCCAGCCGAGGGGAAATTGAATTCTTATCTAAGTTAGCACGTCCAAATGCAGCTATCATTACGAACATCGGTGAGGCACATTTAATGGACTTAGGCTCTCGTGAAGCAATTGCTGAAGCGAAATTAGAAATTGTGACAGGATTACAAGAAGGTGGAGTATTCGTATATAACGGAGATGAGCCATTATTAACAAATCGTGTTCCTGAAATGAATTTAATAGCTGAAACAGTTACGTTTGGTGATGCTAGAGCAAATGATTACTATCCAACGACTGTAACATTACAGGCAACTGGGACACATTTTAAAATGAATAGAGAAGAAAATATTTCATTCTACTTACCAGTATTAGGAAAACACAATGTGTACAATACGCTTGCTTCAATGGCAATTGCGAAATATTTTGGTGTAACGTGGGAAGAGATGAAAGAAGGTTTAGTAACACTTCAAATGACAGGCATGCGTATGGAAATTGTAAAAACAAATAGTGGTTTAACAATTATCAATGATGCTTATAATGCAAGTCCAACGGCTATGGAAGCAGCGTTCCACCTAATGAATGGTTTAGATGGATTTGCTAAAAAAATTGTTGTACTTGGTGATATGCTAGAACTTGGTGATCAAGAAGTACAATTCCATTATGAGGTAGGTAAATTAATCGATCCAGCAAAAATCTCATATGTGTTCACATATGGTAAATTAGGGGCTCAAATTGCTGAAGGAGCGAAAATTAATTTCCCTATTGAGCGTGTAAAAGCGTATGATAATAAAGAGGAGCTAGTAAAAGAGTTACAAGCAGTAGTTGATGTGAAAGATGTTGTATTAATAAAAGCATCTCGCGGCATGAAATTGGAAGAAGTAATTACGATGTTGAAATAATTGGTGTATATAAATAGGGATGATAGATGCGAAAATAGAAGAAACTTATAATAAGCGCTTACAGTAAATATAAAAAAATAAAAGTGAAGAAAAAAACTCTGAATATGAAAATAAGGTAACAGTTGGGTTTGCTTTTTGCACATACAAAACTTATAATTGATAAAGTGTAATAACGTTTAGAAGTATTTTCGCGAAGAATATACGCCCGTTTATATACGTGAGCATTCAGGAAAAGGGCTTTTCCGCAAATTCGGAAAACGCCTTTTTTTAAATGATAAGTATAGGATAGAAAAGGAGAAGTAACATTGACAACATTTCGAGAATTAGGATTAAGTGAGTCTTTACTACAATCTGTTGAAAGTATGGGCTTTGAAGAGGCTACGCCGATTCAAGCTGAAACAATTCCACATGCATTGCAAGGTAAGGATATTATTGGGCAAGCGCAAACAGGTACAGGGAAAACAGCAGCATTCGGATTACCACTATTAGATAAAGTGGATACAAATAAAGAAGCAGTTCAAGGTATTGTTATCGCGCCAACGCGTGAATTAGCAATTCAAGTTGGAGAAGAGCTGTACAAAATTGGTAAACATAAACGCGTTCGTATTTTACCAATCTATGGTGGTCAAGATATTAACCGCCAAATTCGTGCTCTAAAAAAACACCCACACATTATTGTTGGTACGCCGGGTCGTATTTTAGATCATATTAACCGTAAAACACTTCGCTTACAAAACGTAGAGACAGTTGTTCTTGACGAAGCGGATGAAATGTTAAACATGGGCTTCATTGAAGATATTGAAGCGATTTTAACAGATGTGCCAGATACACATCAAACATTATTATTCTCAGCGACAATGCCAGATCCAATCCGTCGTATTGCTGAGCGTTTCATGACTGAGCCTCAACACATTAAAGTAAAAGCAAAAGAAGTAACAATGCCAAACATTCAGCAGTTCTATTTAGAAGTGCAAGAAAAGAAAAAGTTTGACGTGTTAACACGCTTATTAGATATTCAATCTCCAGAGCTTGCAATCGTATTCGGTCGTACAAAGCGTCGTGTTGATGAATTATCAGAAGCATTAAACTTACGTGGTTATGCAGCAGAAGGTATTCACGGTGACTTAACACAAGCGAAGCGTATGTCTGTATTACGTAAATTTAAAGAAGGTGCTATTGAAGTTCTTGTTGCAACAGACGTTGCTGCACGTGGTCTTGATATTTCAGGCGTAACACATGTATATAACTTCGATATCCCACAAGATCCAGAATCATACGTTCACCGTATCGGTCGTACTGGCCGTGCAGGTAAAAAAGGTATTGCAATGTTATTTGTAACACCACGTGAATCAGGACAATTAAAAAATATCGAGCGCACTACAAAACGTAAAGTTGATCGTATGGAAGCACCGACACTTGACGAGGCATTAGAAGGTCAACAACGTTTAATCGCTGAAAAACTTCAAAGCACAATTGAAAATGATAATTTATCATACTACAAGCGTATTGCAGAAGAAATGTTAGAAGAGAATGATTCTGTAACAGTAGTAGCTGCTGCTTTAAAAATGATGACAAAAGAGCCAGATACAACTCCAATCGCTTTAACGTCAGAACCACCAGTTGTTTCAAGAGGTGGCGGTTCTAAAAAACGCGGCGGTAACGGAGGCGGATACCGTGATGGTAACCGTAATCGTAGTCGTGACGGACGCGGCGGTGGCGATGGTCGTAACCGTGATCGCAATCGTGATGGTGGT
>NZ_WIPE01000066.1:0-861 GCF_009760835.1 Bacillus sp. EE-W1
AATATTAATATGTGCTCTATGTGAAGTTAGCCTAAATTTATAATGAAGATTTTTCAAATCATTCACATGTAGCTACAGATTTTTCTGCTTTGTGTTTCCCTTCTATCTTTGTTGTTTTCTTTCCTTGAGCTTTTCATTGTTTTCTCTAGGTGCAGGAGTGTTGGTCATATAAAGATCGATACTACTAAGTCGTTTACTACGAGGAGAATATTTCCTTCCTTTCTATTTTCTTGTACAACTTAATCCTGTAATCGTTTTTTTGTTGTTCTTTGGTTAATAGATGAACGCTCACACCAGATGAGACTTTATTGATTATCAAAGTTGATCCACATCAGGATCTAACAAATGAGTCCAAGTAATTAATGCTGTCAACATAACAAAAAGAGTCCTGATTGATACGGACTCTTTTTGGAGTTTTTAAAAAAGTAAACTTTTAAACACATAATTACATTTCTATTATTTATTTCACCACTTGAACAGATGCTGGTTTCCACCCCTGATTCTCTACCCAATCAATATCAACCTTATATTTTTTATTACTTTGCTTATCTCGTACATTACCGTAGGCTTTATTATCACCATTATTCCCAATAAAATCGAAAATCAATTGGCTCTCTGGAACATCAACAGCATAAGAAATTGCTTGTTTCATCTCACTCCAATCTACTGTTCCTTCTTTAAATTTCATTTCAGGTTTTGCTCCTTGCACTGTACCAATTGGCTTCCAAGAAGGATTAGTTTGAGAACCCTTTTCTTGAGATGCCGTTTTTTCTCCCTCTTTATTTTCATTTCCGTTCATTTTTACCGATTTTTCTGCTTTTTGTTTCTCTTCTAACAGTGCTGCTTCTTTCTCCTCACGTT
>NZ_WIPE01000018.1:0-1719 GCF_009760835.1 Bacillus sp. EE-W1
TTTAAAAATTAATTAATTTTTAAAATATAAGTCTAGGAATATTTGAATAAATCTAAATTATCGTGTAGAATAATGTTGTAAAATGTAAACGTTTTTCTAAGGGGAGGCTAAAAAGAATGGTAGTAGCATACAAACATGAGCCATTTACAGATTTTTCAGTGGAGGCTAACAAATTAGCGTTTGAAGAAGGTTTAAAGAAAGTAGAATCTTATCTTGGACAAGACTATCCATTAATTATTGGGGGAGAAAAAATCACTACAGAAGACAAAATTGTTTCTGTAAACCCTGCAAATAAAGAGGAACTTGTTGGTCGCGTTTCAAAAGCAAGCCGTGAGTTAGCTGAAAAAGCAATGCAAGTAGCGGATGAAACATTCCAAACTTGGAGAAAATCAAAGCCAGAAATGCGTGCAGACATTTTATTCCGTGCTGCAGCAATCGTTCGTCGCAGAAAGCATGAATTCTCTGCTATTCTTGTAAAAGAAGCAGGTAAACCATGGAATGAGGCAGATGCTGATACAGCAGAAGCAATCGACTTTATGGAATATTATGGTCGTCAAATGTTAAAATTAAAAGACGGAATTCCAGTAGAAAGCCGTCCAATTGAATATAATCGTTTCTCTTACATTCCATTGGGAGTAGGTGTTATCATTTCTCCTTGGAACTTCCCATTCGCAATTATGGCAGGTATGACAACAGCTGCTTTAGTTTCTGGTAACACAGTATTACTAAAACCAGCTAGTACAACTCCTGTAGTAGCAGCGAAATTCATGGAAGTGTTAGAAGAAGCTGGCTTACCAGCTGGCGTAGTAAACTTCGTTCCAGGTAATGGTTCTGAAGTTGGTGACTACTTAGTAGATCACCCTCGTACACGTTTCGTGAGCTTCACTGGATCTCGTGATGTAGGTATCCGTATTTATGAGCGTGCAGCGAAAGTAAACCCAGGCCAAATTTGGTTAAAACGCGTTATCGCTGAAATGGGTGGTAAAGATACAATCGTTGTTGATAAAGAAGCAGATCTTGAATTAGCAGCTAAATCTATCGTAGCATCAGCATTCGGATTCTCAGGACAAAAATGTTCTGCATGTTCTCGTGCAGTAATCCATGAAGATGTATACGATTACGTATTAAATCGTGCTGTTGAATTAACGAAAGAATTAACAGTTGCTAATCCAGCTGTTTTAGGTACAAACATGGGTCCTGTTAATGACCAAGCTGCATTTGATAAAGTGATGAGCTATGTTGCAATTGGTAAAGAAGAAGGTAGAATCTTAACAGGTGGCGAAGGAGACGATTCTAAAGGCTGGTTCATCCAACCAACAATCGTTGCTGACGTTGCAGAAGATGCTCGCTTAATGAAAGAAGAAATCTTCGGACCAGTAGTAGCATTCTGTAAAGCAAAAGACTTTGATCATGCACTTGCAATTGCAAACAATACAGAATACGGTTTAACAGGTGCTGTTGTTACTAATAACCGTGACCATATTGAAAAAGCACGTGAAGAATTCCATGTGGGTAACTTATACTTCAACCGTGGATGTACTGGTGCAATCGTAGGTTACCAACCATTCGGTGGCTTTAACATGTCTGGTACAGACTCTAAAGCTGGTGGCCCTGACTACTTAGCACTTCACATGCAAGCAAAAACTACTTCTGAAACTTTATAAGAAATAGTAGAAGAGATCTTCGCAGTCTGCGAAGATCTCTTTTTTTTTTTTTTTT
>NZ_WIPE01000153.1:0-4905 GCF_009760835.1 Bacillus sp. EE-W1
AAAACACAAGTCTTTTGACTTGTGTTTTTTCGTGTTTAATAAAGCATGAGCATTTTGTACACATTTAGAACTTGTATCGGTGTATTGAGAATTAAGAAATATGATATATGCGGAATGGATATAGTTTGTATACACAGTCGGTCTCTGTCCAAGGGGTGTTTAATTTTTGAGCTGTGTCGTACGGTAAAGATTAAAATTGCTTGAAGAACATTTGGATTATTAATGATGATTTACTCCCGCTATGCCATATTGGAGTATGTAGTACTTGATGTGAAATGGATAAAAAACCGATATTCTAACTTGAATATCGGTTTTTTATCTGTGACTTATATGAATTTATAGCAATACGAAAAGCGTAAATAAGATAGCTAACAAAATACGATAGTATGCGAAAGGTTTTAAGCCTATCTTTTCTAAAAGCTTTAGGAATGTTACTACTGCTAACATTGCTACTATAAAAGAGGTAATGAATCCTACCACAAACATAGGGATATCATTGACACTTAAATACTTCCAGCTTTTTAACAAGTCTAAGCCTGTAGCGCCTACCATTACAGGAAGAGCAATGAGAAAAGAGAACTCAGATGCAGTTTTATAATTTACTTTTGCTAATAGACCTCCAGAAATAGTAGAGCCAGCTCTAGAGAAGCCGGGGTATACTGCTAAGCATTGAAATAATCCAATTGTTAATGCTTGCCGGTATGTTAAATCATCCAGTGAATAGGAGGTTGCCTCTTTCTTCTTTACTTCTGCAAAGAGCATAAGAATTGCCCCTGCTACAAGTCCAATTACGACAGTATAGGGCTGAAATAAGTAAGTTTTAATAACACCATGTAGTAGTAAACCAGCAACTACTGCTGGAAATACGCCAAGAAATACGTGGAATGCGTTGAATTTCTTCTCTTTCCGCAGAAGAGGTTTAATATTACATAAAGAAACGAGGCGTTTATGATATAAAATTGCAATAGCTAAAATTGCCCCTAGCTGTATAACAATTTCAAACGTTTTCGCTCTTTCTCCTTCAAAATCTAATAAATGCCCGACTAATATAAGGTGACCAGTAGAAGAGATAGGTAAAAATTCGGCTAAACCCTCTACGATACCGAGTATGAAGGCAATAATGATATCGCTCATCGTTTCACTCCTATAAATTAATGAATGTCTACTCTTTTGAAATAGAATAGTGTTGCAAAAAATCCTGAAACCGCTGTTGCTGCAATGATGATATAAGAATATTCCGGTGGATATGTGGGTTGTAATTCATTATTTGCGATATCAAGAGTAGCGGTCCACGGAAATAAATCTTTATGTTTGGAGTTTACGAGCATAAGATTAGTCATTGTAATAATGACTGTTAATATAATAGGTGGTACATAGCTCTTCATTACAAGAGTTAGTAGCACAATAGGTGAAGACAATAGAAAGAGAAGTCCACCACAGATTAAAAATTTTAGAAAAGAACCTAAAAATAAAGCAGTGTTAAAACCAGGGAAGTTCCCCAATAGCCCTAATATTAAAGTAAGTGCCCAAGCGACTAAAGTTAGCATCATGATCCAAAGAAAAAGAGTGATGAACTTACTTATAATAAAGCTAATACGCGATACGGGGATAGTTAGTAAATTCTTTAGTGTGTCTTCTGCATATTCACGGGTAAACAGATAAGCAATTACTACTCCATATAAGGGGAATCCTATCACTAAAGTAGTATATAAGTTAACATCAGTAAATAATTGATGGAACCAAATAGTCGGAGTGGGCTGTTTGGTTTTTATATGTATATAAGAAGCTACTACGACTAAGAAAGGTGCGACACCAGCCCCAATAATGCTAATTAAAAACATATTAGAGCGTTTTAGTTTTAGTAGTTCTGTATAGAGTAGATTAACCAATTGTTCCACCTCCAACTAATTTAGTGAAATAATCTTCTAATCTATCTTCACTTATCATCATTTTTAATACTTCTACACCATTTAGAACGAACGTTCTGTTGATGTATCCTTGTTGTCCAAAATGAGAATAAATACGAATATTCCCTTCATCATGTACTTCATAATCAAAGATTTGAAGCTGATTTTCTAATAGCATTGCGGCTTTGTTTTCATTATTCACTTGAAATTCTATGTACTTACGGTTCGCTTTACGTAGCGTATTAAGAGAAACTTCTTCTAGTAACCTTCCTTCATGAATAATTCCCATACGATCAACTAATTGTTCTACCTCAGCTAATATGTGACTGGAAATAAGTATCGTTATATTTCTTTCCTGAGCTAAAGATTTAATAAGTTTTCGCATTTCTTTAATACCAATGGGATCGAGCCCGTTAGTTGGTTCATCTAGTATGAGTAATTCGGGATAATGGAGAAGGGCACGTGCAATACCTAGGCGCTGCTTCATTCCTAAAGAATACTTCCCAACTAATTTTTTTGTTTCATGCTGCAATCCTACTATTTCTAATGCTTCTTCAATAGCATTCTTTTTGTGAATCCCAATTATCTTTGTATTAATTAATAAGTTTTCTTTTGCAGTTAAGTTTTCATAAAACCCTGGAACCTCAACGATAGAACCAATTCTTCTTAAAATATCTTTTTGATTTTGAAATAAGTCCTCTCCGAATATTTCAATATTTCCACTTGTAGGTTTTATAAGACTGAGTAGCATACGAATGGTTGTTGTTTTGCCCGCACCGTTTCGTCCTATGAATCCATAAATCTCGCCTTGTTGAACATTAATATTTAGATTATCTACTGATTTTTGTGTGCCATACACTTTAGTAAGGTTAGTCGTTTTTATAATTGTATTTATAGGAAACACCTACTTTCTATAAGTTCTTAATTATATGATAAGAAGGAAGACTTAACTGCATATTAATCATTTCTTAACTATTTCTTAAAAGAAATGTATTTTGGAATTGAAAAGCCAAAAGTAGTTCGTTTCCATGGAGTACTTTCACCCCATATATGCCCACCATTTCTCTCAACGAGTGCTTTAGAAATTGAAAGCCCGAGACCGCTACCGCCAGAAGAGGAGTTTCTCGATTGTTCGCTTCGGTACATTCGTTCAAATACGTTTTGTAAATCATGTTTTGGAATACCAGGGCCTTTATCCCAAATAAGGAGTTCATAGTCTGTATCAGTTTCTAGTAGTTCGATCCCTAATGTTTTCCCATCTTTTCCGTAATAAATGGCATTTTTTATTAAATTACTCATAATTCGCATAAGGCTAAGGTGGTCTGCAATGATAGGACAAGTAGATTCTGGTATGAGAACATGTAGTTCGAGATTATGTTTTGAGAGTTCAGGTAAAAATTCAATCAAAACTTCTCTAGTAACTTCAGAAAAGTCGAGTTCCTCTTCTTTTAGTGGAAATTCATTGGCGTCTAGCTTTGCCATATTGAATATTTCATTAACTAGATGTTTTAAGTTATTTGATTTCATATAAAGTATTTTAAGATATTCTTTCTTTTCTATTTCAGAAACAGCAACCCCATCTTTTAAAGCGTCGATATATCCAATAATAGAGGTGAGTGGTGTTCGGATATCGTGCGAGATACTAGACAAAAGTTGTTTTCTAGATTCCTCGGATCTTTTTGCTTCGATCCGAACCTTTTCTAATTCAGCTATTAGTTCGTTTATTGAAAAAACGATACTATGTAATGAGGGGTCATTGCTTGTGAATAATCTCGTTTGTAAATTTCCTTTTAGTACACGACCTAATTTTGTGTCCACTGATTTGCGATGTTGAATGAATTGTATTCTTGAAAAGAAGAGATACATTGTAATTAAAATAAGGGTAATAAATAAAGACATCTTTCCTTTTGGGCCCATTTGTATATTTAAAAGCCCGCAAATGATAAGTTGTAATGAAATAAGGAATAGGGTTTTATCAGTCTTCAAGTTTTTCACCTACAAACTTATAACCAATTCCCCATACAGTTTGAATGAATTTTGGATTAGAAGGATTGATTTCTATTTTCTTTCTAAGTTTTCGAATATGTACCATAACGGTATTATCGTCTTCTATATAATTATCGTCCCATACATTTCGAAAGAGCTGTGTTTTTGTAAATACTTGTCCTGGGTTTGAAGTAAAGAATTTCAACAGTTCCAGTTCTTTTCCGGTTAAGCTGATTTCTTCTTTATTTGTATGAACTGTGTATGTATTTAAATCGATAGTTAGTCCTTTGAAAGCTAAAATTGTTTTCTCTTGTGCAGTAGTGTTACTTCCAAGAACTAAAAAACGCCGCATAAGAGCCTTTACTCGTGCAACTACTTCGTGAATACTGAAAGGTTTCGTAATGTAATCATCAGCGCCAATGCTTAAACCTAAAATTTTATCAATTTCGTGATCTTTAGCGGTTAGCATTAATATAGGTACGTTAGTTTTATCTCTAAGTTTTCTACATACTTCGATACCATCTACTTTCGGCATCATAAGATCTAATATAACGAGGTTATAGTTGTTTTGATTAAATAATTGCAAGGCTTCTTCACCATTAACCGCAGTATCTACCATATATAATTCTCGTTCTAAATATATTTTTAATAAATTTCGGATTTCTTTATCATCGTCTGCTATAAGGATACGTATATCTTTCATATTTTCACCTGCTTCTAATAGAGTTTTATTGCTAGTACAACAACTCTCTAATTATATACTAGTATTTGTTAAAATAAGGTTGCTAGTTTTGTTGGAGGGACATGTCTACAAGAATTAAGTCTAGAGTTCAAATGAAATCGAATATGTTTTGGAAGAATAAATTAAAGAGAAGCAGAAGGTGGTTTCTAGTAATGGCTCTTTGTAGAGGCATATCTAGCTAAAAGAGCATAAAAATATTAAATTGAATATCTTTATAAAAAGGTGTTGACGATTTCACCTTAGAGGTGTAATATAGGACAAGTCGCCGAT
>NZ_WIPE01000092.1:0-556 GCF_009760835.1 Bacillus sp. EE-W1
TTTACGAAGCATTTGATAACGCGTAATATCTTTTGATGCACCAGAAAGAATTTTAAACATTAAACAACTTGCCATCATTGCTAAGAACGCAATTCCGAGGAAGAATCCCATAAATACTGTTCCACTCGCAACGCCGTAGAATCCATTGTAAGATTGATATTTACTATCTAATCTTTCAGCTTTTACATTTTTATATTTAACTAGCTGCAACTCGTCAAGTTTTTTCCATTCTTTTGTGTATGCTACAAAATCGTCTGTTTTTCCAGTAACTACGATTCCTTCTTTACCATTTACAGTATCGTACATTTTCTGATCTACAATTTTAATTGCATGATCTTCATATAGATAAAATGGCTGAATTGTTCTGAAAGCCTCGTTCCATTCTTCTGGAAGTTCTTTAGCACTCGCATCTTTTTCATTCATTTCTCTAGAAACTGCACCTACTGGCAGTTCCTCTGAAACTTTCTTTATTTTTCCTAAATCCTTCATACTTTCCATCTGTTTTGTATCTTGTACGAAAGGAGGATTTTTCTCTAAATCTTCTTTTACATAATAA
>NZ_WIPE01000049.1:0-2122 GCF_009760835.1 Bacillus sp. EE-W1
TTATTAGTTGAACCAATCGGACGTTTACGGGCAGTTGATCGCCCAACTAACTTCTTTGCTCCAGCTGAAATTTTTTGGGAGTTTTACTGCCCGTTAACGTGGGTTAATTTTACAAATATGTATATACCAACTAATATATAATTAATAAATTCATATAATTGGAGTGATGAGATGCAGCCGTTAGAAAGGGAGATTCATTCTAATATGCTGAAAGTGTGGCGAATCCACGCTTTAATTGGGGCGGCAGTTATACTAGCAGTCGTAATTGCGTATTTCTTTTTTATGATCAATTTTAACTGGTGGGGCTGGTTGTTTGGCTTGCTAGTAACAGGAGCTATTACATTTATCCCGCTTGATTATTTTGTGTTTCCAAATTTACGTCAACGTTATTATAGTTACAGATTAAATGAAGAAGAGATTGAGATTCAAAAGGGAATGTTCGTTGTAAAACGCGTACTTATTCCGATGATGCGTGTGCAGCACGTAACGATTGAACAAGGCCCAATTATGAGAAAGTATAATTTAGCAGAATTACATATTTCAACAGCCGCAACTTCTCATAGTATTCCAGGCTTAACGAAGGAAGAAGCAGAGCGGCTGAAAAGACAAATTGGAGAACTTGCGAAAGTGAGTGATGAGGATGTATAAGAGGCAACATCCGATCACAATTTTATTAGGTATTCGAATTGCGGGTTTATTGCCTTTTATTTTACTTGTTTTATTTCGATCAGATGGTCAAGTGAAACCTTGGTATTTCTTTCATCTTGTTCTTTTGGCCATATTATTTATTATGGCAATTTTCTCAGCTATAAAATGGTATTTCAAAGTGTATTGGGTTGAAAATAATATTTTACATATTAAACACGGCGTTTTTGTGAAGAAAGAAAGTTACTTAAATAAAGAACGTGTGCAAAATATTAGTACGTCTTCTAACATCATTTATCAAGTGCTCGGACTGACGAAATTAAATATAGAAGTAGCAGGCGGCGGTAGTGAGCCGGAAATGATGTTAGCTGGTATTAAAGAAGATGAAGCGAAGGAACTGATTGCTTTATTAAATAAAAAAAGAAGCGCTGCGAGTGAAGAAGTACCCATGGCAGAAGAAAGTAAGACGATTTATCAGTTAACGATGAAAGAGATTTTAGCAGCTTCCATTACGTCTGGTAGATTCGGATTAGTGTTTTCAGGATTACTTCTTATTTACACAGAGTTTAATCAATTTCTTCCAGAATGGCTCATAAATAAAGTGGAAGCGTATGTGATGGATAACGGTGTATATGAATTAATCGTTATGGCCGCGATTTTAATGGCGGTTTCGTGGGTCGTTTCGACAGCTGGCTATGCGTTAAAATATGCGAACTTTAAAATAGAGCGAAACGGAAATGAAGTTCGCATCGTGCAAGGGTTATTTGATAAGAAAGAGTTTGTTTTAAAATTACACCGCATTCAAGCAATTACGGTGAAAGAAGGCATTCTTCGTCAGCCGTTCGGTTATTGCTCTGTCGAAGTGGAAGTCATTCAAAGTATAGAAGCAGCTGGAAATGAAGTTATGTTACATCCTTTTATGAAAAAGAAAGATGTCCAGCAGTTACTTACATATTTGCAGTTACCGTATGAAATGGAAGAGGAAATCGTTCATTTACCGAAGGCTGCATTACGTCGTTACGTAATAATGGGCTGGATTACAAGTGCTGTGCTCGCACTGCCGATCATCGGTACGAGTATATATTTCAAACAAAATATGGCGTTATTCACGCTAATACCACTATTTATCGCATTTACGTTACTTGCATACGCTCGGTATACAAGTGGCGGATATATGATACGAGACAATCAGTTAGTCATGGTATACCGTGGTCTTGCGAAATATACGGGGATCATGCGAAGAAGGCACGTTCAAGCAGTAGGATACAATCAATCGTATTTTCAAAAGAAAGATGAGCTATGTACAGCGGTCGTATCAGTAGCGGGACATAAATATAAAGTGAAGCATATGCAAAAAGAAGACGCACTTCGCATATATAATTGGTATAAAGAAAAAGGAAACACCGGTGCGTAACGGTGTTTCCTTTTTTGTGTCGTGATTTGTCGATAAGTCGATATATTTCAAAAATCGCTGATA
>NZ_WIPE01000091.1:0-7975 GCF_009760835.1 Bacillus sp. EE-W1
TGTTGACCTTGATGGTGGTGATGTACATGATGACCGTGTTGGCCTTGGTGATGGTGATGTACATGGTGTCCGTGAACACCTTGCGGATAACCACCTACTCCACCTGCTACAACACCTACTCCCGGTACCGGAAATCCTGTCTGCACTCCTCCAACGAAAGAAGGAAATGTAGTTGGTACTCCTACTGGAATTCCTGTCTGTACGCCAGCTACTGATGTCGGAAATCCTCCTGTTAATGTAGGCATTCCAGCCCCTGATGTCGAAAACCCTCCCATTAATGTAGGCATTCCAGTTTGCATGCCCGCTACCGATGTTGGAAATCCTCCTGCTCCTCCACCCATCCAGCTCGGAATTCCACCGTACCCTTGTTGGCCAGCTCCTCCCATTAACATCATTTGTGTATAACTGTCCGATTCGCCTCCGAAGAAGCCATGTGGTGCATTATTGTCCATCCCTTTCATTCCTTTCACCTCTTCTACTCAATTTAGCCTACCTTTTTTATCATATTTCCTATAGAAAAATAGGTGTTTGTCTGTATTGGAATTCCGCTCTTTTATTTGTACGTAGTGGAATAGTTGAAAATTTAGATGAAAGAGATCCTGAAATTATTTTCTACACAAAAAAGCTCAGAGCATAAATGCTCTGAGCTTTTATTTAGAATGAATTAGTTTGCAACAACGTTAACAAGTTTTCCAGGAACAACAATTACTTTACGAACTGTTTTCCCTTCAATTTGGTCTTGAATTGCTTCAAGTGCAAGTTGTTCCATTTCTTCTTTTGATGCATCTTTACTCATTGTTAGTTTCGCGCGAACTTTGCCCATAACTTGAACAACGATTTCAACTTCATCTTCTACAAGTTTAGACTCATCAAATGTTGGCCAGCTTGCATATGTGATTGTTTCATTGTATCCAAGTTTGCTCCATAGCTCTTCCCCGATGTGAGGTGCAACTGGTGCAATCATTTTCACGAAACCTTCTACATATTCTTTCGGAAGTGTTTCAGCTTTATATGCATCGTTAATGAATACCATCATTTGAGAAATCGCTGTATTGAAGCGAAGTTCTGCATAGTCTTCTGTTACTTTCTTCACTGTTTGGTGGTAAGCTTTTTCAAGCTCTTTATTTGGTGCATCCGTAATTTTCTCACTTAATTCACCGTTATCTTGAATGAATAGACGCCATACGCGGTCTAGGAAACGACGAGCTCCGTCAAGACCATTTTCAGACCAAGCGATTGAAGCATCTAATGGTCCCATGAACATTTCATATAGACGAAGTGTATCTGCACCGTGGCTTGCTACGATATCATCAGGGTTTACAACGTTACCTTTTGATTTACTCATTTTCTCGTTGTTTTCACCTAGAATCATACCTTGGTTGAATAATTGTTGGAACGGCTCTTTCGTTGGAACTACACCGATATCGTATAATACTTTGTGCCAGAAACGAGCATATAGTAAGTGAAGTACAGCGTGCTCCGCTCCGCCGATATAAATATCAACTGGAAGCCATTGTTTTACTTTTTCAGGATCTACAAGTGCTTCGCTATTGTTTGGATCGATGTAACGTAGGTAATACCAGCAGCTACCAGCCCATTGTGGCATTGTGTTCGTTTCACGACGACCTTTTTTACCAGTTTCAGGATCAACAACGTTTACCCACTCGTCAATGTTAGCAAGTGGTGATTCACCTGTACCTGAAGGACGGATGTTTTCTGTTTTAGGAAGAACTAATGGTAATTCTTCTTCTTTCACAGCTGTCATTGTGCCATCTTCCCAGTGGATTACTGGAATTGGCTCACCCCAGTAACGTTGACGGCTGAATAACCAGTCACGTAGACGGTACGTTACTTTTTGATTTCCTGCGCTCGTTACTTCAAGCCATTCAATCATTTTTACGATTGCTTCTTCTTTATTTAAACCATCAAGGAATGCTGAGTTTACGTGCGCACCATCACCTGTGTATGCTTCTTTCGTAATGTCTCCGCCTTTTACAACTTCCTTCATTGGAAGATTGAACGTTGATGCGAATTCATAGTCACGCTCATCATGAGCGGGAACTGCCATTACAGCACCTGTTCCGTAAGTTGCAAGAACATAGTCAGCGATCCAGATTGGTAATTTCTCACCATTTACTGGGTTAACTGCGTAAGCACCAGTGAATACACCAGTTTTCTCTTTCGCAAGTTCTGTACGCTCTAGGTCACTCTTCATTTTAACAGAGTTAATGTAAGCTTCTACAGCTTCTTTTTGCTCTGCTGTTGTAATGTCAGCAACAAGCGCATGCTCTGGGGCAAGTACACAGTAGCTCGCACCAAATAGTGTATCAGGACGCGTTGTGAAAACTGTGAATTTCTCGTCTGTACCATCGATGTTGAAGTGTACTTCTGCACCTTCAGAACGACCAATCCAGTTACGTTGCATATCTTTTAAGCTTTCTGGCCAATCAAGCTCATCTAGATCTTCTAATAGACGATCTCCGTAAGCTGTAATTTTTAACATCCACTGTCTCATCGGACGACGCTCAACTGGATGTCCACCGCGCTCACTCTTACCGTCAATGATTTCTTCATTTGCAAGTACTGTACCAAGTGCTGGGCACCAATTTACAGGTACTTCATCAACGTAAGCTAAACCTTTTTCAAATAGTTTTAGGAAGATCCATTGTGTCCACTTGTAGTAGTTTGGATCTGTTGTATTTACTTCACGATCCCAATCGTAAGAGAAGCCTAATGCTTTAATTTGATTACGGAACGTATTAATATTAAGCTCTGTAAATTCTGCCGGGCTGTTTCCAGTATCAAGTGCATATTGCTCTGCTGGAAGACCGAACGCATCCCATCCCATTGGATGAAGAACGTTATATCCTTGCATACGCTTCATACGAGATAAAATATCTGTCGCTGTATAACCTTCTGGATGTCCTACGTGTAGGCCTGCACCTGATGGATATGGGAACATATCTAGTGCATAAAATTTTGGTTTTTCTGTCTCATCTGGCGTACAGAATGTTTTATTCTCTTCCCAGTACCCTTGCCACTTCTTCTCAATATTTTGATGATTAAAGCTCATGAGATACCCTCCTTGAAATTCTATTTATTTTCACCGCCCAAAATACAAAAAACCTCTCATCCCTAGAAAGGGACGAGAGGTTATAGATTCCCGCGGTACCACCCTAAATTAATGTACATATATACATTCGCTTAGATCCGTAACGTGGATTAACGGCAATTGCTACTACTAGTTTCACAACTGCAACTCAAAGGCGAGTTCATAACGAAACGTGGATTGACTTGCACCGACCGTCAACTCTCTAAACCAGCTTCTATTACTACTACTCCTTCTCACTGTTATTACAAATATAAGTTAATGTGAACTACCCACCACTTCGTATCTCTAAAGAGCTTACTTGAAGCTAAGGCTTCTCGGTTAATCGTTACTCTTCATAACTAACGAATTCGTCTTAGGACAGCCGAGCTATCTCCCTTGTTCCAAAGGTTGTTTTATTTAAATATATTCTAAAACATGTTACATGTTCCGTCAAACTAAACTGCAATTTTTTCTTCTACTGTTTCTTCTACTTTTACTCGTTTATCATACATGCTCGTTGCAATAATCGCTACTACAAGCATTACCATGATTGCTATAAACAATACTTCCATATTGTATAAATCAACAATTGCTCCGCCAACGACCGGTCCGAACATTTTCCCTACAGTCGCCGCGCTATTTACAACCCCTTGATAAAACCCTAACTTATCTTTTGGTGCAAGTATATTTGCAATGGTCGGAACTGCTGGCCATACGAATAACTCACCAATCGTTAACGTCACCATCGCAACGAGGAACATCGTAAATTGCTGCGCTTGACTTAACACAATAAATGACGCCGCAAAAATGACGATTCCAATCATAATTTGTTGTTTTAAAGAACGCTTCATCCAGCGAATTAACATACTAACAAGTGGCTGCGCACAAACAATCATCGCTCCGTTTATCGTCCATAATAAACTATAATGGCGGAGGCTAATATCTAATTCCCGCATATGAGTCGCAATCGCCCCTTGCCACTGCACATATGTAACCCAGCATAAAGCATATGCTACACATACGATAAGAAGTGCTTTGAATCCAGGTGTAAGTGTCCAGCCTTTTTTCGTTTCGACTTCTTTTTGCACTCCTGGCTCTTTCTTGTCTTCCATACCACGGAATCCAATAAAAGCAATTAAGAAGAAAACAAAGTACAAAACAAAATTGGCTAAGAAAATATAATCAAAACGGTAAGATGCAACTAAACCACCGCACGCTGTTCCGATCGCAATACCAACGTTTTGCCCAACATACATCGCATTAAATGCTCGTCTTCCGCCCTCTGGCCAAACCGTACCGACCATCGCATACATCGATGGGAAGACCATTCCAGAACCAAAGCCGATTAATGCTAGCCACACAACATATAACGGCCAACCGTGGAAGAACACAAGGCCTAAAATCGATACAAGTGTAATGACAATCCCTACTAAAGTTGATTTATAACCGCCCCATTTATCAAACAAAACACCGCCGAGCAAGTTTCCGATTACACCAGTAAGCGAGTTGATCATTAATACCATTCCGGCCACAGATAAAGATTTTCCTAGGTGATCATGCAAATAAATTGTATTAAAAGGCCATAAAAAAGAAGCACCCGTGACATTAATAATCATCCCAGCTACTAATAGCCATACTTTCCTTGGCATAGTCTCCCCTCCTATTCTATTTTTTTCGTTCATCTATAACAGTAAAATTGTAGTCGTTTTTAAATAGGAAGGCAACTGATTAATAGTTGATGAAATTCAGATAATGGTTTTTCAGTAAATGAAATTATATGAATTGTCACTTGAAAATATATCAGCGATTTGGGGAATATATCGGCGATTCCCGAAATATATGAGCGATTATTAAAATATATCGACTTACCGACAAAAAACGACATCAACAACAATATATAAAAAAGGAAGACTGCATAAAGTTCTAAAGTTCATGCAGTCTCCCCCTTATTTATACTATCCAACTTCTTTTTCTCGCTTCGCACGTTCTTTCGCACTCCATTTAAATATTTTATTTAGTAGAGAGTATATTCTCCCAGACTCCTTCGTTAATAACGGTCCTAACGATGCTAATATTAAAACGTACAGTGCAGAGAACGGTTTAATCGTTGCCATTAAACCACCCGCAATGCCGATATTGGCTACAATAATGGAGAACTCTCCGCGTGATACGAGGGTTAAACCGATATTCGTAGAAGCCTTATGCGATAACCCGGCTTTACGTCCCGCCATCATTCCAGCTGTAAAATTACCGATGAGCGTAATGAAAACTGCTCCTAATGCCAACCACACTGCTCCTCCAAGTGAAAACGGATCTATACTTAAACCGAAACTGAAAAAGAATATGGCTCCAAAGAAGTCACGAAACGGAACGACGAGATGCTCAATCCGATCACTATGCTCTGTTTCAGAAAAGACGAGTCCTAACAATAATGCTCCAATTGCCTCAGCAACATGAATCGTTTCTGAAAATCCTGCTACAAAGAATAAAATGGCGAATATTACGATAATAAAAATTTCGTTTGACGAAATATCTAATACTTTATTTAGAAACGGCGTAGCTTTTCTAGCGATTACAAAGAATAGTAGCATATACCCTACCGCGATTAACACCGATGTAAGAGCACCTACAAATGATGTTGCACCACCGAGTACTAACCCTGAAACGACTGATAAATATACAGCTAAAAAGATATCATCAAACATAATGATTCCTAATATTAATTCAGTCTCTTTATTACCAGATCTTCTTAAATCAACAATTACTTTTGCAACAATTGCACTCGATGAGATTGTAATGATTCCAGCAATAATTAATGTTTCTAATAAGGGAAAACCCATAACATATCCATAAAGTAAACCCAATATGAAATTAAGCGATATATGAATACTACCCCCAAAAGCAATCGACTTTCCTGATTTAATTAATTTTTTTATTGAGAATTCTAAACCTAAGTAGAATAAGAGGAATATGACGCCAACACGGCCGAGGAAGGAAATAACTTCTCCGCTTTCAATAAACCTTAAATCGATAAGTCCTAAATCTGGGGCATGAGGCCCCACTAACATACCGAGTATAATGAGAAACGGAATAATCGAGAACTTTAACTTCGCAGCGAGGATAGCTGCAAAAGCTACTAATACTAACGCAGTTCCAACTTCAAAGATTAAAGTATCCATCGATTAGGAATCACCTCCTGCTGAAAGCAATTCATTAATAATTCTTTTCACTTCATGTCTTTCACCCGACAATACGAGCATATCGCCAGCTTCAATAATAGAATCTGGACCTGGATTAAAGAATTTCTTCATATTCTTTTTCAAAATAGCAATAATCGTTACGTTATATGTTTTTCTGACATGTAAGCTACCAATTGTTTGTTGTACTACTGGTGCATTATTCTCCACCTTAAACCATTCAATTGATAATCCTTCAAAAGCCATCTCAATTGTGTCTAGCGCTTGCGGCCTATATACCATTCCGCCTAATATAGCCGCAATTTGTCTCGCTTCAGAATCACGAAGAGAAATGCTTGAAATACTCTCATCATGATCCGCATCAAAATGATACATTTCTCTTCGGCCATCATCATGAATCACAATAACCATTTTTTCATTACCTTTTGTTATCACTTCAAATTTACATCCAATGCCAGGTAGTTCACTCTCTCTAATATTCATATTTTCCGCCTCCTAAAGTTTTTAGTTACGGCTCTTACAAATCTACATCAATCTCTGTTTTAAACTTCTCATCTTTTGAGATTCCTAAATACTTGAGCGTTTCTGATGGAGTTGCGTGATGAAAATGCTTTTGCAATAGCGCAATCGCTATTCCTCTTTTGTACGCATGAAATCCAAATGTTTTTCGCATTGAATTCGTTCCAATCTTTCCAACAATCCCAACCGCTTCAGCTGCGCTATGGATAACACGATATGCTTGTTGGCGTGAGATTGAATTTTTCGTTTTATTAGATTGAAATACGTAGTTTTCTCTTTGAGCATCAATAGATTGTGCGTACTCTAAAAGGGCTTCTTTTACTTTTGTATTTAAATAAATATCTTGTTTAAATTTTTCATCTTTCACAGGAAGAGAATAGAACTCTTTAACAGTTCCATCTTCATTCAATACCTCTTCAAATTTCATACTAAGTAGTTCAGTGATCTTTAATCCAGTGTTAATTCCAATAACAAATAAAAGATAATCTCGCTGCGAATGCTCTTTTAAATACTTTTTCATAGCCTCAATTTGGCTTATATCTTTTAATGCCTCTACAACTTCCATACATGTATCTCCTCATCTTATGAACGGTAATTTTCTCATTATCCTGTCCATTTTACCTTATCATGCTATGAGATTTCCATGTATTATCCATTATTTTCACAATATACTCTTACGACAATTTTTCATTTGGAAATTTATGATTGTACAAATACGGTGTGGGTAGAAAAAATAGGGGGAGTACAAGTTCAGCTTCTTTCTACAGATCGGATTACTCCTTTCATTTTCCGGTTGCTGATACTTTCATATTATGTTACTTATTTACATTATATTATATATTTCAGTAACATTAAAGTGTTTTTTCTGAAAATACAAAAAGCCGAGCACTTTCACTCGGCTTTTTACCTATTAATCTTCTTTTGGAAGAACAATTCCTTTATACAATTGAACTGTAATGAAGTAATAAATCGCATAAATAACTACGAAAATTACGATCGGTACCCAAATACGGAAGTAAGGATCCATTAAAATAAATCCGAAAATATTCATACCAACTAATACGTGAGCAATACCCACAATTGCCGGGAATAAGAATACTAAGAATAATTCTTTATAAATCGATTTCGTTAATAACTCACGGCGCACACCGATTTTACGAAGCATTTG
>NZ_WIPE01000154.1:0-2953 GCF_009760835.1 Bacillus sp. EE-W1
TTTTGTTTTCTTCTTGTGCTAAAGATAAGACCCTGTTCCCGGATCTTATCTTTTTATTTTTGGATTTTAGATACAAAAAAGACTCCTTAATAGCTTAAGGAGTCTGCAACAGGAAAGAACAAATATATAGCAATAAAAAGAATTATTTATATTATAATTTAAAAATAAGATATACGGTTTGAGAAAATTTTAAATGTATCGAATATGTCTGTTGCTTAGTTGGAGAAACATTGGTGTAAGATTACATCTTGGATCTTTCATTACAAAATCAAACTTCTTAAAAAACTTCACTAATTGCATTATGAAAAAGCTGGTTTTCATATGATCGAAATGCTCTTTCTTTTCAATAATTGGATAAGGAAGAAGGTGAAGGATCTCTACTTTCCCTTTAAAAAACTCAATTATTTTTCTCATGAAATATGTTCCATAACCTTTATTTCGTTCTTCTTTCTTTATATAAATGTTTATTACTCCAAATCTTCCGGGCATGGAATTTATAAAGCCTTTAGCATATGTATTATTTAATAAAAATTTCCCTCTACTATCTTTATTAGTTTTATCGACTATTAACAAAGATGCATACCCAACTCTTTTATAATCTATTACCAAAGGTGTTTTTTCGCCATTAATATTAAAATTCATATCAAGTCCCTCTTTCTACAAAGTGACATTTTTACTAACTGTTTATATTCCCTACTTAATTTTACATGAAGTAATATCTAAAACAAACAATGCATTATCCATATAGCGTATTAATTCAACAAAAAATTAAATGTATACTACTATTATTTTGTTGTATTTTTTATAAAGTAGTACGGTACGTGAAATTTTATTTTCCCCTTATTAGAAAAGCCCCCATAGAAGAGAGCTGCCTAAGGATTTGTCAATTCTCTTCTATTGTACCAGGCTTTTATCATCTATGAGAAGCAATTTAAACCTTTACTGAAAGGAAATGTTGGTGCTATCCCATAATGGAGTACCACCGGCATTTTGAAAAAAACACGCTAAGCAAAAACGTAAAATAAGCTGCCCAAATGGACAGCTTATTTACATAATTTTCGAAAGCGGAAGTTGCATAGGATTTATGTTGTCCCGTTTATGACAAGGTCTGCTTTTTCATCAGGTCTATGTTTTCTTACATAAATATCCTCTGAAATCATCCAATTATGTTCCCATATATCACGAGCTGCTTCTCCATCTCTTTCAATACCTCTTGCAAGTCGAATTTCGCGAGGACAATTCACCCAAATTTTAAAATCATATGTATGTTCAAGTTCTTTACGAAGGGCGTAAACACCCTCAATTATAACAATCCCACCAGTAGGAACTAAGTGCCATTCTGCCAATTTATCTATATTCCAATCGTAACGTTGATAATAACCATCTTGGTTTTGACTAAGAGGGTGAATGACTTGTTTTAATAAGCGATTCCAATCAAAATCAGCCCCGATGGGTTTAGAATCAGGACTTCCTTTTAAGATTTGGGGAGAAGGAAAATAAAAATCATCCATATGAACAATTGTTACAGTGGGTTTTATGGTCTGTAATGTATTAGCAAATGTACTCTTTCCTGAACCTCCGCATCCATCAATTCCAACAAGAATCGTCTCTTGTTTTTTAGGCAACTTTTCAAGTGTGTCCAATAGGTCACTAAAGGTGCACACCTGATTATTATTTGAAGAAAAATTCATATCTCTCCTCCTATTGTTTATTACAGCAAAACCCTCCTGTTAAGAGAGGGTAATTTTTTAATTTTTTGATTTGTAAACCTTGTCTGCTCTATTTACGCTAAGGAACGTTAGAACGGTTGCAAATACAATAAGGATTATCCAATAGTCACTTCCTTTTACAGCGAAAACAACTGATAGTATTGCAAGTAATATTGCAATTACAAAACCTGACATTATTTTTGAATCTCTTAACACTAACCAGTTCATTTTTTCTCCCCCTTTTCCTAATTGTACCATTCAAGAATAATAATTTGTTCAGATTTTCGGATGTATATAGTATTCACGATAGGTTAACATAACCTCCTATTATCGGTAGCAAAGAAAAAGACGTCCTCTTACTCTCACAAGGGATTCGCCTTTTTCTTTTTCTATGACTCTATGCATCTTTTTATACATTCCTATTTTAGAGCGACTTTTTGCTTCCCTATGTCTCCCTATTTTTCGCATAAAACTTTGTATACTCTTAGTGTGGTTTTTTACCGAAATGCTGGCGGGACACCTAATATAAAAAGGAGAACCCTTATAATAAGGATTCTGCAACAGGAAAGAACAACGTAGTAAAGATATTGATGTTATTTTGCTAAATTACCGGTAAAAACCCATCCATTAACTTCTTCACCTAAAGTATTTATATACATTATAAATGACCAGTTCCGTTTTTTTTCAATAATAATGACGGGCTTATTAGAAAGTATACTATCAATTGTTCCAGAAATGCGCTGATGTGATCGGAAAACCGGTGTTTCTCGATTGGTCACACGTATTTGATTTACAGCTGAAAGAGCCATTCCAAAATCTTTTTCCAAAGATTGTTTTAATTGTTTAGCATTTTCTTTAGGCTTTTCTTCTGTAAATTCCGAAACATGTAAAACCTTCTCTTTCCAAACATCTTGAACAAAAGGTAGTAAAAAGTTCACAGCTATGAAAGGCAATAATATCCATGAAAACAAATATATAGCGGGTGCTTTTTCTTTTAAAGTAGTTGGTGCATTCATAATTTTTAGAGCCAAATCATTTATAAAGTTAATGATCTTTTCTACACTAGTTTCTTCCTGTATAGAAGTAATTTCTTGTTGGATCTCCTCTTGTATTTCTCCCTCTTCTAGGAAAGCCTGAATCTCTCCTATATCAATTGTCGAAAGGAATTCAAAAGTAAATGATGGTATATGCACCATACGAAGTGCCTCTTGTAATATTGTAGAATCCAATACGGGCATTCGTAT
>NZ_WIPE01000015.1:0-8280 GCF_009760835.1 Bacillus sp. EE-W1
AGACGAGTCAGAATGACTCGTCTTTTTTGTATGCTTTCATACCTCTGTTAATTGCCTGCTTAACTCCTTCTAAATAGGCGAATCCATACCTTTTATCTGGTTCTAAGTAAGTACCTTCTGCCCATTCATTCCACGCATTAATAAATAAAAACTCGCTGTTGTAAAGAGAATAGGTACGCTGGATTTGTTTGCTTAAATATATCGTGAACTTCCTAGGGGTAGAACCTAGGAAGATGCTGCTATTTAAGTCTTTGCGGCGTGCTGTATTGTCCCAGTCAACAAAGGCACCAGGAAATGTTTTTTTCTCTGGAGGAGATCGTTTTAGTATATACATCCACACTTTATCATAATCCCAAGCGTTTATTTGTTTACCAGACTCATATATTGTTTTATTTATGTCTGAAGAGCTATCATGAGCAATTGTATAAAAAGGCTCGAATTCAATGCTAGCATCAAATCCATTTATATTAGGAAGTGGAAAGCTGTTTAATGTTTCTGCAAAGTATATACCTTTCAAACCATTTTCTTGTGCGAGTGTATTCCAATAATGAAGCATTTGTTCACAATGAGGGATATGCCCGGGGCGATAAATAATGAATAGTGGTTTATCGTCTATACGGATATATCTCTCATCTTGGAAAGCTTGCAATAAATACTCAAAGTGCTCTTTCCAATCCGATAATTCTCCATAATTTTGAGGCATTAATATGTGACTATCAAGACCATCCCAAGTTTTTGTCCACGGTTCATTTGCCCAAGAAAGGCAAAATGGAAAATCTGGTTCTTTCATCTTAAGTACCTCATTAAAGGGTGCCTCCAATAGCCTCTTCCCTTTAAACCAGTAATGGTAATAACAAAAACCATATATGCCATGTGCTTTGGCGATTTCTGCTTGCCATTTTCTTACGGATGGGGTGGTTAAGTCATAATAAAAATCTTGATAAGGTTCTCTAGGTTGGTAATGTCCTGAAAATAAAGGTCGTGCACTTTTAGTATTTGTCCATTCAGTAAACCCTTTCCCCCACCATCGGTCATTTTCTTTTATTTGATGAAACTGTGGTAAGTAAAAAGCGATTATTTTCAAGATATATCCCCCTTATGTTCTTCGTAGTTCAAGTGGTGGGAAGTTACTTTTGATTTTTCGAATCTAGTTAAAACATGAGATATGTTATTTACTTACTGTGTTTATGCTGCATAATGAATTCTTTTGTACAGTGTGCTTAATATGGAAATCTTTGATGATTTAATATATACGGCTGAGATACAAAATGATCTTCATTATACAATGAGCGAAAAGAGTTAATCTTTTTGGAGAACAAATAGAGCTTGGGGTAACCGGTTTGTATCATCAAAAAAGTCCCGTAGCTTTAAATACTTCTCATAGTGGTTTTTAATATAAGTTCTAGGTATAACGGTTTCCCCGTAGAAGCTACTGTTTCTAACGTCTCCAGCTCCCGTAGGGCTGTGGACAAAATTGCCGCTTTCATAATCCGAGATGGCACGATTTATATCTGGAAAAGCTTGAGATAAAGTTTTATGCCATCCCGTTTGAATTAATTCAGGGTGTTCCTTAAATTGTTGACAGAAATCGAGAAAATAGCGTGCTTGTGTTGTGGCGATGAAGATGCCACCTGGACGAAGAATTCTTGAAAATTCCTTTATCCAATTTTCTGCTGTTTCTTCGGATAAATGTGAGAATACAGAATAAGCGAATATGATATCTAATGAATTGTCATTAATAAATTCTACAGGAGGTTGTGGGTTGGCTGTTTTATATATCCCTCTTCCTAACGTTTCATTACAAAGAGTAATCATGAGGGGATCTACATCAATACCAAGTAAATTTTCATCGCGAACATCTTTGAAAAAGAAGCGTATGATTCTTCCCCATCCGCAACCAAAGTCTAAAATTTTACGTCCTTTATTCAAAGGAACACCTAGATTTTGGGCATATGTTTTTACATGGCTATAAAACAAATATGCTTCATAAAGAGCATGTTCATAGGAAGCACCTACAAACTGTTGTTGAATTTCTTCAGGGGGGAACATAGGTACTGGGATGCCATTTATCTTTGTTTGTGAGCAACTTTGTATAAATAGATTTAGAAGTTCAACATCAGAAAGCGGGCTAACAAGGTTATCAAAATCATTTCCTAACTTGAAGTTATTCATTTGTTAACCTCCAAATTATATAGTACCTAAAAATTATTTTCGTGTTTTTTACTAATAAAAACGTGTAGAAATTCAGCATCTAACCCCAGTGATCTATCCTTTTGTAAATAAACAATGGTATACATATTTGCATGTGTATAAATATATTCAATCATATCTTGACCCCAATCAAATGTTACTAAAGACCCCTTCTCATCAATAGGATTACCATGATAAATTGGCTCCTCAATATATTCGATTCCTTCTTTATTGATTCTTGCTCTTTGTAAAGTCTTTGTGAGTGTATGATACCAAGGGACAGTAAACACATGAGCACCGCCAGGCTTTAATACACGCTCTATTTCTTTAAAGGCTTTGTTTGGCTCCATTACATGTTCAAAGACATCTTGAGTAATGAACAAATCAAAAGATTCATTTTGGAAAGTCATATCTTCTAAGTTCTCACATCTAATTCCTTGAAAGTATTGGCCGAGAGGATAGTTTTTAAAGTATTGAGAATACGTATAGTTTTTGCAGTTTTTTATAAGTAGCTGAGTTGTAATTCCCCCAGGAGAGGATTCGTGGATATGATAGGAACCCCATTTAGGAAAAAATGTATTTAAAACATGGATTATAGCTCGCTGCCTTGGTATAGAGTGGCATGTAGAACATAAGTAATGATCTCTAAGCCAATCATTATGCTCTATAAATGTAGTTTCCTTCTCACAAATAACGCAATATCCATTATTGTGCTTCAAATTACCTTCCACATGACATCACTCCTTTGTAAAAAAATGCATATGACACACACGTCAACAATCAGTGAAATCAAAGAGAGTGGGTGGAAATTAGGGAACCCATAAAAGTGAGATTGGTAGAATGGAATAATTAGCGGGAGAGAACCCCACGCTAATTAAAGTTTCACTTTATGCTATGCGATACATTCGCTTTTATTCATTGAAGAATGTATCGACTTAGAATATCCCTTTTGTGTACGGATACATTTCAAAGTCTTGTGCATATATTTCTGTAACTAACGCCATTGTTTCTTCATCATAAAAGCTTTCATATGTTGGGAAGCGAGGGAAGGTGGCATCTGTAATGCTGAGTTCTGCATAGCTTCCTGTATAAAGCATCTTATGAGCCCGATGATGATCTGAATTTGTAAGAAGCTCTAAATTGGATTTAATCAAATCGTACGTGTGTTCTATCTTGGTGATTTGTGTATTAAAATCTTCTAAAGGAATATAGTATTGGATGAAATTTTCTTCACCTGGAACGTATTGCTGACTAAAATGTATGTCCATTGCTAGGGAATTTGAACCCAATGCTCGAATGTAATATAAAAATTGTTTAAATGATACTCCACGGTTACTATATTTGTCATTATACAAATAGTGGCGGATATTTTCCCATTGAGGGCTAGCATATGGATTGTCAGCAAGTAATAAAAATGAGCTGACGGCCCTTTTGTAGGGATTCCGTACAAGTTTACAAACATCTTTATTTGCTGTTAGAAGCCCATTTTGTAACTCTGGTATGTAGTTAGTGTTGTTTTTATACACCCAGAATTCATAGTAATGAATAAAGTCATGGTATTTCTTTGCTTCATTAAACAATCCAATTTGAAAAAAGAACCAATTAGCTAAGGCGGTACATCCGCTTCTATGGCTCCAGAATAGTATAAGTGGAAAGTCTTTATGGAAATGTGGGATTCGATCTTTATGTAGGATTACATGATTTAAAAGCTCCTGATTTATACTCTTCATACATGTAGTGCTCCTTTTTGAAATTTTTATTTATGGAGAAGGGAAGTTTTTACTAATCCAATATATTCATGGGAATGAGTAAATAGTATGAGTGTTTTTTGCGGTCAGCTTAAATAAGATAGCGATTCTAAAAGGAAAATATAAAATAAAGATAATGAAAATTTATAGGAAGCATACAATGATAAGAGGATGAATAATAGCAGTGACCAAGTTCATTTAGTTGCATTTCTAGGTGTGATAAGCAAAAATCTTATTACTAGAGAGGATATTATGAGGAAGAATAATTATTTAATAGTAGGTGGAAATAGTTTCATTGGTATTAACCTCGCATTAGGTTTATTGAAACAAGGTCAAACTGTCAAAGTATTTTCCAGACATATAAATAATTTTCCTCAAAATATTATAAGTGATGTTGAATTTATTAAAGGTGATTTAGCAAATGTTGAAGATATATATAAAGCTTTAGTGGATGTGGATATTATTATTTATTTAGCTGCAACGTCTAATGTAGCAACTTCAATTGAAGATGTTTTCGGAGATATAAACAGTAGCTTTTTTTTTCTTAACTTCATGGAAAGTGTTAAAAATTTTCCTGTTAAAAAAATTGTATTAGCATCTTCTGGAGGCACGGTTTATGGTGAACCGAAATATTTACCTATTGATGAGGAACATCCATTAAAACCACTTTCTCCTTATGGAATAACAAAAGTGTCGCTTGAAAATTACTTGTACTTTTATAAGAAAAAATACGGAATTGACTATGTTGTATGTAGATATTCTAATCCATATGGAAAATATCAAAATCCTTTAAAGAAAGTTGGGGCAATAAACTGTTTTTTGTATCAGCATCTCAGTAATGAAAAGATTAATATATATGGGAATCCACAGGAGATTATTCGAGATTATATTTATATCGATGATTTAGTTGAAATCACTATACAACTATCACAATTAAATCGTTTGAAATCTTGTGTGTATAACATAGGGAGCGGCAAGGGTCTCTCTTTAAAACGAATTATAGTAGAATTGGAGAAATTAACGGAAAGAAAAGTGGACTTTACCTGCTATAAACAAAGGCAAGAAAATGTTCAAAAAATCATTTTAAATATAGATAGAGTAAGACGAGAATGTAATTGGGAACCGAAAATAGATTTCAAAAGTGGAATTAGATTAAATAAGCTATGGATTGAAGAGTTCTTATATAGTAAAAAATAATAAACCATGCCCTACTTTTGTATAAGTAGAGCGTGGTTTATTATTTTATTTCTTTTTTTATTACCCAAAGGTCTTGATGTTCCCACCAAAAACCTTCAGTGTATTTTTTGATGACAGGGTTATAGGGTAATAATTTAATTTTGTCACATACGTAAGAGGGACTAACGATCGTTTGCCCGTATTGATGAACATCCAAATCTAATTGTTCACTAGAAGGGAGAAACCAATAACCCTGTTTATTTAAATCTGGAAAGCTGAAGTACTTTTTACTTTGATAACCATGAGTTGTGAAAATGAGTAAGCCTTCAGGAGAAACAGCATTATACAATGTTTGAAGCCAACGAAACCAAGTTGTATCAGGCATATGAGAAAAAAAGGATAGACAAAAAACGATATCATACGTAGAGGAGGTCAAATTTACTTGTTCAGGTTCAGGGTGAGACAAGATAGAAGAAGTATTTAATGTACGTTCAATAAAAGTAATAGCCTCTTCATGTATATCGCAGGTAGTTATACTTAAGTTCGTTTGTAGGTTTAATAAATGACGTGTTACGCAGCCGTATCCGGATGCGAATTCTAATAATTTTATTGGAGTGTCTATAGGAGGATAAAAGGACGTAATTAAATCTAAGAGTGTTTCTGCGGATTTTCTCCCATCTTGAAAATAATAATCTATCGCTTCTTTTTTAGATGGGAAGACTGGATTAGTGACAAGGAATTGAAAGATATGATCCTCTGGATGGATACTTGCATTTACATTGTAGTTGTGTGCAATTTGAGAAATCAAATCTTTATTTGCCTCTATAAATTCTTTCAATGAGTAACCCCCCTTAAATGATAGTAACGTCTTACAAGAGACACTGATGGCGAAGAAAATATATCATTCAATCTTCAAATATGCTTTAAGATACTTTCTATATGTGTACATTTTCTTTTTTGAAATATTGTCGATAGTAAAGGTTTCTTTAATGAAATTCTGCATTTGTACAACTTCACTGTAATGGGAATATGAATCTTCTGTTCCCGTTACGCTATTTGTATGTCGTCTATGATAGTTTAGTGGTTTTGGATTGAAATAAATGTTCCCCTCTTTAAGAATAGAAACATAGAAAAACCAATCACCAGCTACTTTAAACTTTTCTAATTGTTTTTCTGTTGTTTTTATATCTATGTTTTTAAAAACTACACTTGAGACATTAGGTATGGTGTTCTTGATAAGTAATGTATCTTGTATTTCATCTATCCCTTTTCGAAAATAAGAACTTTTCCATTTTTCTTTATCAATATCATTTGTGTAATCTAAATAATGATTGGCCAGGATATTTCCTTGTTCATCTATTTGTTTTGATTGTGTGTAGCTTAAGGTAACATCACCATTTATATGAAACCCTTGTATTACTTCTTCTAAAAATGTCTGATCACATAAGTCATCGGCCTCTGCAATCCAAATATAATCACCGGTTGCTGCAGAGACGCCTTTTATCCATTGTTTAAATACAGAACCAGAGTTTTTATCATTAATAATCTGCTGAACTTTTAGGTGGGGCTTATTTTCGTTTGAGAGCAGCTGTTTAAATATAGATACGCTATTGTCAGTGGAGGCATCGTCTAGGAAAATTAGTTCGTAAAGGGGATAGGTTTGGTTTAATATGGATTTAACTCGGTCAGGTAAGTATTTTTCGTAATTATAGTTCGGTATGATTACGCTTATTTTTTTGTAATTATGATCAAGTAGGTTTAACAGTTGATAAATGTAATGAAGAAAGTTAAAATCTTTTTCAATAAGCTCTTGGCCAAAGCGCCCTTTTTGTAATCGTAAGTCTTCATCTCCAATAAATTCATATATTCTTTCCAGCACCTGCGGTAAATTTAAAAAGTCTACTAAGGCGCCAGTTTGTTCCGTAACAACATCTTCAAAACCTCCAGCGTTTTTAAACCCTATAACAGGGACTTTTGTATCTAATGCTTCTAAAACAACGTTTGGAAAAGGATCTTCTCTTGAAGTTAATAAATATAAATCAGCCCCGGCGTTATATAAACCGATATCTGGAGTAGGCTCAACTAATGTGAAATGTGCTGTATATCTTGGGGATAGTGTGTTAAAGAAATGAACATCCGTTCTCCCGACCCAGATAAAATGAATATTCGTATGAACTTTTCTTACTGAGTAAGCAATAAGTGAGAATAAATCTATCCCTTTCCGATGATCAGCAAAACCTACTCCCAAAATGATTTTGCTATCTAGAGGCAGGTTGTGTTTTTTTCGTAATTCGCTTCTAGCTTTTGCAATATTGTTCTTATAAGGATTGTGGTTAAACAAGCCTTGAGGGAGGATGTGGCATTTTTGATGATCTAATTGGGTGATTGTACGGAATTTTTCATACACGTACTGTGAAGGGAAGACAATTTTGTAAGCAAACTGGGCAATGTTTCTCGCTTTCCCCTCGGCAGAGTACTGTTGTATTAAATGCGGCAATTCATGTATTAATGAAATAACTTTTATATTGTGTTTAGCTAGTAATGCAACTATGTCACCACTTATGACGGTACTACATATGGCGATGGTATAGTCTTGTGATAGTAACTTCTTTATTAATAATTCGACCCTTTTTTCTGTTGGGTAGTCTTCCTCTAGGCAATAAACAGGACCATACTTTTGAAAATCGTGGATTAAAATGCCCGTTCCAATAGAAATAATTGCGACGGAGTAATGAAAGTTTTCTTTAAGAGCTTTAATAGTATGTAAAGAAAGCAGCTGTGCTCCGTGGAAATGGGCATCATGGGATACATAAATGATCTTCTTATTAACATGCATTTCATAACGCCTCCTAAGTTAATTAGATTTTTAGTAAATGCATGGTATATTTATAATTCCTAGAGAGAAGTGGTAGGAGATAATTGTGAATACAGCTGGAATGTACTCGAAATAAAAAGTGCTACCTTTAATATATATTTGTTTGGCTTGCTATTCATTCTTTAGAAAGGTGTAAGTAAGAAAGTATAAACTGTCAATTATGAAAGTGATCGCAACAATTTATTAATCTCTAGGAACGGAGTATAAATGAAGAAGGTTCAATACCCTTTAGAATTTATAAAATAAAAAGGATAAAAGGTATTGACGATTAGGATATAGAGGTGTAATATA
>NZ_WIPE01000008.1:0-7654 GCF_009760835.1 Bacillus sp. EE-W1
AAAACCCCACTGATTAAAGTTTCGCTTTATTTTTCAATTTTGGCCCATTTGAAGTTTAATTGACCTGCAAAGTCTACTTGCACAATTCCTTTCACATAAGAACGTTCTAAATAAGATTCGCCTTTTTGGTAAAGAGGAGCGATAACAGAGTCTTTAAATAATATTTTCTCGGATGCTAGTAATGCTTCCCAGCGAGCTTTTTCATCACCGGCTAAAGTTGTTTTCACTTTTGCTATTGTTTCATCGAACTCCTTATTAGAGTAATGATCTAAGTTGTAAGGGTTATTCGTTGTAAATAGCTCAAGGAATGTAATTGGATCAGCAAAGTCAGGGCTCCAGCCGTCAATTCCAATTTCGTAGTCACCTTTTAATAAAAGTGAAACTTGTTGTTTACGTGGTTGTGGTTTCACATTTACTGTTAATCCATCTAAATTCTTTTCTAGTTGTCCTTTTAAGAACTCACCAGTTTTCTTATCAAGGTCAGCATCACTTGTTAATAATTCTAATGTTATCTTTTCAGAACCAAGCTCTTGTTTTGCCTTTTTCCATAATTCTTGAGCAGATTTTGTATCAACCTTTGTTAAATCGCCGTTTGCAGCACGGAAGTCTGTTCCGTCAGGTCCTTTTGCAAAGTTTTTCGGCACGAGACTAGAGGTTGGTGTAGAGCCGTCATTTAATAACGTATGTACAAAGGATTTTCGATCAATTGTTTGATCGATTGCTTGGCGTGCAGAAACGTTTTGAAGTACTTTGTTTTGTTGATTCATACGTAGAAACTGTACCCCTACGTTTGGCCGTTCTTTAAAGTTAGCATCCTTTTTATATTTATCAACGAAGTCAGATGTTAGTTTGATACGATCTAATTGTTTTGACTCGAATAAATTTACTTCTGTAGATTTTTCTTTTACGACGCTAAAATTGATTTCTTCCAGTTTGACAGTATCTTTATCCCAATAGGTAGGGTTTTTCTTAAATTTAAAGCTTTGCTCATGCTTCCAATCGCTTAGTGTAAAAGCTCCGTTGTACAAAATTGTATTGTCTTCTAAGGCATACTTATCACCTTGTGCTTTAAAGAATTCCTCGTTAATTGGTAGAAATGTTGGGAACGCTGTTAAGCTTATAAAGTACGGAACAGGACGTTCCAATTCTACCTCAAACGTATGGTCATCAATTGCTTTTACACCAAGTTGATCGGCTGGAAGTTCTTTGTTGTTAATTTTTGTTGCGTTTTTAATATCAAAGAATAGAAATGCATATTCAGAGGCTGTTGCTGGATCGACAGCTCTTTGCCAAGCGAAGACAAAATCTTTTGCTGTGACAGAAGTGCCGTTTGACCATTTTGAATCTCGCAGGTGGAATGTGTATTTCGTTTTATCGCCACTTACTTCATGAGATTTCGCAACGCCAGGGACAGGTTTGTTACCTTCACCAAGATTATACAAACCTTCAAATACGTTTCTCATTACTTGACCAGAATCAGTATCTGTAGCACGAGCTGTATCCATTGTTCGTATTTCAGTAGGTGAAGATAAGTTTAAAACCTGTTTACTAGGCGCCTCGTCTTTTGCATTTGCTCCGCTTGCTTCGTTTTTATAACTACCGCAACCAGTTAATAAAATACTTACTCCTACAACTGATGCAATACCGGGTACAAACTTCTTTTTCATTTGATTTTCCCCCTAAATAATTAAGTTTGGATGATGATGAGGGAAATGAAAAATAAAAAATCCCTCTTTTCATATTGAGAAAGAGGGATTTTTACGTACAAGTTATGCACCCGTATATAAACGAAGTCCCTCATTCTATCTTTCAAGCACAATGCTTGCAGGAAGTGGCACAGTATTCAAAATGAACCTGTTGCCGAGGTTTCAAAGGGCCAGTCCCTCCACCTCTCTTGATACAATGAGTAAACGAATAAATTTTATTAATTTTTGTGTTTCTTTGATAATTCAAAATCTTACACCTTGGATGATGAAGTGTCAACCAATCGGGATATAGTTTAAATTTTCAGTTTTATTTAACGAGAAAAACCACTGCATATGGCAGTGGTTTTTCTACTAGAAGTTAAAGTTATCTGGATCTGGACCAACGCGACGATCTTCATTTAGAGCTTGAATTGCTTTCATGTCATCAGCACTTAATTCAAAATCGAATATATTTGCATTTTCAATAATGCGATGTTCTTTAATAGATTTAGGGATTGTTACAACTTCATTTTGTAAATCCCAGCGTAAAATAATTTGTGCAGTTGATTTATTATATTTTGTCGCAATGTCTTGTAATGTGGAGTTATCCAGTAGTTGTCCCTGCATTAATGGTGACCAAGCTTCAAGCTGGATGTTATGTTCTTTACAGAAAGCGTGTAATTCTTCTTGTGCTAAACGTGGGTGGTATTCCACTTGATTGACCATTGGCTTAATTTCAGCGATTTCAAATACGTCTTGTAAGTGGTGAATGTGGAAATTACTCACACCGATAGCACGAACACGGCCATCTTTATAAAGTTTTTCTAACGCTTTCCATGATTCAGTATATTTCCCTTTTACAGGCCAATGTACTAAATATAAATCTAAATATTCTAGACCTAATTTTTCTAATGTAGTTTCAAATGCTTGGAGTGTCGTTTCATATCCTTGATCGCTATTCCATACTTTTGATGTAACAAATAATTCTTCACGTGAAACACCTGATTCACGAATCGCTTGTCCAACGCCTTCTTCGTTTTGATAGATTGCTGCAGTATCGATGCTGCGATAGCCATTTTTAATTGCTGCTTTTACAGATTCAATTACTTCTGAACCATCTTCTACTTTAAAAACACCTAAACCGAACCAAGGCATTTTTACACCGTTATGTAATGTTGTATAGTCTTTTAAACCTGTTAAATTCATATTATTTCCCCCTAGCTTTTTTGTTTGTTGCTTCTACTGCTTTTTGAATTGCCTCTGAAAAATTATATTCATATAAAGCTTTGAGACCTTCAGCTGTGGAACCACCTGGTGTTGTTACTTGTTCGCGGAGGTTAGCTGGATCTTGCGTTTGTTCAAGCATAGAAGCAGAGCCGGAAATCATTTGAATGACAAGGTGTTTTGCGGTTGCTTCATCGACTCCATAATTTTTTGTTGCTGCAATTAAGCTTTCAGCAAAGTAATAAAGGAAAGCTGGTGCACTTCCAGTAATTGCAGTAAGCTGATGAACTTCTTCCTCAGTGCAAAGTTGCGAAGTACCAATGCCTCTTAAAAGCAGTTGCAAGGTTTCTTGATGCATCTCGTTTACTGATTGTCCTGTTGTATATAAGGAGATTGACTTCCCAATTTCAGCAGCTGTATTTGGCATAATCCAAGCAACAGGCGTGTCCTTAGGGAGTCTAGCTTCTAAATAAGATGGACCAATGCCAGCAGCTACCGTTACGACAAGTTGATTCGATAGTAACGGAGATAGCTCCGCTAATAATTCTTCATGTGCAGAAGGCGGCATTGCTAAAACAATCGTATCAACAGATGTAACATGCTGCTTCCAATCTGTTGTGATAGACACATTATATCGCGCTCGTAATTGTTCTAGCTTTTCTACGTTGCTGCGGTTAGAAACGATAATTTTTTCGATGTATTCTTTGCTTGTTTTAAGTAATCCGGAAAATATAGCTTCTGCCATACGACCAGCACCAATAAATAGAATTCGATGTTTAGTTAGCATATCCTTTATTCCTTTCTAGTGGAGATATGTTATAAAAAACGATACCATTTTTAAGAGAATTTTGTAAAAAGAAAAGACTTATTGTGAAAAGGATGGAAATGGAGGGAGGAGGGTTAATATAAATAAGGTTATAAAAATTATTATACTTAAAAAATAGTTGTAATAAAAAATCCCTGAAGCATAACTGCTTTAGGGATTAATAGATTATAAGTTTATGCTTTTGTCATACCTAACAATACAGCACCGCCGATAATTAAAACACTACCTAGTGCAATAAAGATCAATTGACGTTTTGTTTTCTTTTCACCTAAGAAGACAATCGCACCGAATGTTGAGATAACGATTCCAGTTTGAGATAATGGGAAGCTTGTTGCTACTCCGACACGTGGTAATGAAAGAAGTAAGAATAAGTTTCCAGTTCCCCATAGTAAACCAGATAAAGCATTACGGATTGCATATTTGTTAAATGGTTTATGTTTAGATGTCAGTACAACCGCACCAACAAACATACCAACTGCTTGTGGTAAAATAGCAGACCAACCATCGATATTATACCAACGAATAATAATTACATATACAAGGTAACCGAAAGTAGAAACAATTAAAGTAAGAAGTCCTTTTTTCAATTGTCCTGGTGGCTGTGCATTTTCTTTGTCATCTAGTGATGTGAATACAACACCAACTACGATTAATAGGATTGCAATCGTTCCCAGAACAATCGTTGTTGTAGTAGTCCACTCACGGAAAGCGATAACCCCAAAGATAGAAGTTGCAACAAGTTGCATACCAGTAGAAATCGTTACAGTAGTTGAAACACCTAGTTTTTCAACTGTTTTTAATTGGTTTACTTGTCCTAAAGCCCAGAATAAACCTGAAATAAAACCAACAATCAAGACTGTCATTGTTAAAGCTGGTTGAGTAAATACATACATAATTGTTGCGAAGAATAGAGCACCGATTGTCATACCTACCGTTTGGCTATATGCACCACCGCCCATTTTTACGCTTACTAATAAGATGTTTCCCCATGCAATTGCAGGAAGAAGCGCTAATAAAATGTCCATTACAAGACTCCCTTCGGTTTTCTATACCAATATAATTACATATCGTTCTAACGATCGGTAATGCCCCACTACTAGAGTAGAAGATTACCGATCGCTAAAACAGGATGAAGAATTCACGATATAAATGCGTTTTCATTTCTTCATTTTTTGAAACACCTCCATATAATAACAGGAAATTGCCTATTTTAGAAAGTGAATTCAAATAAAATGTATATTTTAATAAAAGGTAAAATTCAGTTATTTCCCGGTGGTATATTTTATTTCCTAAGAAATAAAGAAGCAGCTTCGATAAAAGCTGCTTTAAGAGTTAGTAATTCTTTTATTAATAAGCTGAATACATAGCAGAAATAGGAGTGACATACTAATAGTGATAACTACAAGTGTCCAAGCGAGCTGCATATTACTTGCATCAATCGCCATGTAAATTGCAGTTGGGATTGTTTGAGTTTTACCAGGAATGTTCCCAGCAAACATGAGTGTAGCACCGAACTCACCGAGCGCACGAACAAAGCTCAAAATCATTCCGCTTAGTAAGGCGGGAAATGCAAGCGGAAGTGTAACGTGCAGAAAAACTTGATATTCACTTGCACCAAGGTCGCGAGCACTTTCTTCAATTTGTATATTTGCAATAGAAAATCCCGTTTTTGCTGATTGATACATGAGCGGAAATGCAACAACTGTAGAAGCGATGATTGCAGCAGTAGATGTGAACATAATGGACTGCTGAAATATTGATTCTATCCACGTTCCAATGGGACTATTATTTCCAAAAATGATAATGAGAAAAAAGCCGATTACAGTTGGCGGAAGTACCATTGGTAATAAGAAAATAGTTTCTAATATTATTTTATATCTCCATGAGGAGCGTGCTAACGCCCTTCCAATAATCGTCCCTAAAATTGTAACGATAATGGTGGCGCATGCAGCTACTCGTATAGATAGAAAGATTGGTGAAAAAATAGCATCAAAGCTCATGGCAATTATAATAGGACTGTAAATCCATATTTTTTAAAGATAGATTGTGCATCTTTTGACTGCAAATACTCATAAAATGAAGTCGCCTCTTTCTTATGCTTAGATTCCTTTATAACACCTAAAGGATAGTGGATTGGCTCATGCGAAGTAGCTGCTGCTGTCTCACCAATCTTTACTTTGTTTGAAATAAGAGCATCTGTTTTGTATACAATACCAGCATCGACATTACCTGTTTCTACATATGTTAACACTTGGCGAACATCTTTTGTAAATACGATTTTATTTTGAATGTCATTCCAAAGATTTTCATGTATGAGAGAAGCCTTTGCGTATTTTCCCGCGGGTACAGATTCAGGTGTACCAAGTGCGATTTTCTTAATTTTTTTATCTTTTAAATCTTGAATTTTCGTAAGAGAACTATCTTTTGGGATAACTAGAACAGGTTCATTTCCAAGAAGATTTTTCCCTTCTTTTTCATTAATGAATCCTTTTTTTACAAGAGTTTGGAATTTATCTTCGGCTGCTGAGAAGAATAAATCAGCAGGCGCGCCTTGTTCAATTTGTTGTTGAAGTGCACCAGAAGCACCGAAGTTAAAAGAAAGTTTAATATTAGGTTCTTTTTCTTTATATTGTGTTTCAATTTCTTTTAGTGCATCTTGTAAGCTTGCAGCTGCTGATATAGTAAGTTCAACTGCTTTTCCTTCTTTAGCAGTTGATTTCTCTTTCTTTTCGCCGCTTGTACATGCGGCACTAAATATAAGAAGAAAAGAAAGTATAAGTGCTCCGATGGATCGTAATGTAAACTTGTTCATAAAAAAATCCCCTTTCGTTTTGATATATTCAATTATATTCAATTATAACTAATTATAACTAGATATAATTAGTTATAATTGAATATAATTTGAACGATATAGTTGTTTTTTAATATAGGAGAAATATTCTTTTCTTTGTTACAATGAAGGAAGAAAGTGAGGAATCGTCTATGGATCATCATTCCTACACAACGGAAGAAGTAGCGAAGCGATTAAAGGTATCAAAATTAACTGTATACGATCTAATTAAAAAAGGAGAACTTCCTTCTTATAGAATTGGTAGACAGATGCGCATTGATGCAACAGATTTAGAACAATATATAAAGCAAATGAAAACAGGGAAAATACAAGGTACTCCTGTAAAGAGCGAAGATAGTAGGGGCTTGGATACATGTATTATTAGCGGACAAGAACTAACGTTAGATATGTTGGCAAAACGTATAGAAAATCGCCTGCCAAGTTCAAACATATTAAGGGCATATCAAGGTAGTTTAACGAGTTTAGTAAAAATGTATCAAGGAGAAGGAAATATCGTTAGCTTACATTTGTTTGATGGAGAAACAGGTACATATAATGTTCCGTATGTAAAACGTATTTTAGTGGGACAACCATGTACGATGATTAATTTATTAGTAAGAAACGTTGGGTTTTATGTGCAAAAGGGAAATCCGAAAAATATAAAAACATGGGCTGATTTATCTCAATCATCTATACGATTTGTAAATCGAGAAAAAGGTTCTGGCATTAGGGTGTTAGTGGATGAACAATTGCGCATTCAAAAATTAAATAAAGAGCGTATTAGTGGATATGAATGGGAAGAGTCGAATCATCTTGGTGTTGCCACGCAAGTCGCAAATGGAAAAGCTGACGTAGGAGTAGGTTCAGAAAAGTTTTCACAGATTGTAAATGTAGACTTTATTCCAATCATGAAAGAACAGTATGATTTAGTGATTTTGAAGAATAAAGAAAATGAAGAGCTGATCGAAGTCGTGAAAGATATTCTGCAATCGGAAGAATTTCATAATGAATTAAAAGTGATTGGCGGATACGATATGACGAAAACAGGTCAAATTATATATGAAATAAAGTGAAACTTTAATCAGTGGG
>NZ_WIPE01000155.1:0-544 GCF_009760835.1 Bacillus sp. EE-W1
TTTACGAAGCATTTGATAACGCGTAATATCGTTTGATGCACCAGATAGAATTTTAAACATTAAACAGCTTGCCATCATTGCTAAGAAAGCAATTCCTAAGAAGAAGCCCATAAATACTGTCCCGCTCGAAATGCCGTAAAAACCAGTATATATCGCGTATTTACTTGGTATATCATCAATTTTTAGATTTTTATATTTGGTTAACTGTAACTCGTCAATTTTTTCCCATTCTTTTGTGTATGTTAAGAAATTATCTGTTTTTCCAATGAATACACTACCTTCTGTATCTTTTAAGCTATCATATATTTTTTGATCGACAATTTTAATTGTTTGATCGGGATGCACATAAGAGGGCTCCAGCGTTCCGAAGGCATCTTTCCACTCTGCTGAAATTAAATTATCGGTATTTTTCGAAATCTCTCCTGTTGGTAGTTTTTCAGAAGCTCTTTTTTTCACTTTAGCAGGATCTTTTACTCCTTCTTTAATGTATTTAACATCCTTTACGAAAGGACGGTGTTTCTCTAAATCTTCTTTTACATAATAA
>NZ_WIPE01000025.1:0-19150 GCF_009760835.1 Bacillus sp. EE-W1
GAATGAACAAAACCCCCACTGATTAAAGTTGAACTTTAAAATGTTATGTTTGCTGTTTTTGATAAGAAGTCTTCTGTCGGATAGTAGCTATTTTTTACAAGAACATTTGGTCCAAGGCATTTTACTGCAGGACAGTGACAGCTTAATGATTGTGCTGTTTTTGAAGCACTCCATTTGTCATACGCTTCTTGTAGTGTGTTTGTTTGTACGTTACCTAGAAGAGGAACGTCACCGAAATCAGTTACAATAATATTTCCATCGAAAATGTTGACGTTTAAACGAGAACGACCATCTGGATCGTTACGAACTGTTACATTTTTGCTTTCTTGTAATTTCTTAAATGTGGCGATGTCTCGCTCGTCATCGCTACAAGCGTAGAAAGGTAAAGTTCCAAATAACATCCATACATTTTCATCGCGAATTTCTAGTAAATGCTCAATTGCATCTCGAATTTCAGCTTTTGTTAAGATCTCTAGATTACTCGCGAAGTCACTTGGATACATTGGATGAACTTCATGACGTTTACAGCCCATCTCTTCGACAATTTGACGATGAATATGTTCAATATGCGGTAGAGTCCTTTTGTTTAACATCGTTTCGGCTGATACGAGTACACCTGCATCTGATAGAGCTTTACTATTTGTAATCATTCGTTCAAATAATTTTGCACGTTGTTCATAAGTAGGTTTACGTTCCATCATTGCAAATCCACCTTCAACGAAGTCATCAATTGTTCCCCAGTTATGAGATATATGCAATACGTCTAAATAAGGAATAATTTGTTCGTAACGTGCTAAATCTATAGTTAAGTTTGAGTTGATTTGAGTGCGAACGCCTCGTTCATGAGCGTATTTTAAGAGTGGTGTTACATAGTTGTCGACGGATTTCTTTGAAAGCATTGGTTCTCCGCCAGTAATACTTAAAGAACGTAAATGAGGAATCTCATCTAATCGTTTTAATAAAAGTTCCATAGGAAGCGGATTTGGATCTTTCGGCTGTAATGTGTAACCAACAGCACAATGCTCGCAACGCATATTGCATAACGTTGTCGTTGTAAACTCAACGTTTGTTAATAGTAGTTTGCCGTACTCTTCAAGGTCCATATACGCTTCCCATGGATCGTAAGAAGGAGTAATCGGCTTCATTTTTTGTGATATCGTCATATGAAATACTCCTTTGACTATTGAAATAACAATTTGTCCATTCTCTATAATAGAAGAATATGTACTTTTTATAAAGTGAAACTTTTTTGTGAAAAAAGAGAGAGGGCTTACATTTGAATGAATGGCTGTGACAAAATTGATGAAATTTCATGCCCATAGCAATCATTTTTGCGGTATAATAAAAGCATCTCGAATTAAAAGGAGAGTGCCTTCATGGGAAAAGCAATTGAAGATAAAGATTCACAACTAGTATATTTAAAAGAACGTTTAAATATGTTCATTGAAGTAATTGATACAATTGAACCTGAAGAAGTAGAGTTAGAAGATGTAGATCGTCTTCTTGCGATGTTAGATGAATTAGAATTAAAATGTGAGCAATTTAAAAAAGACGAATAATATATTAAAAAGGCTGCCAATGCAAAATTGGCAGCCTTTTTCTGTATGGATAATAGAAGGACGGTAGAAAAAAAGGTATAATCAAGTTGTGAAAAATTTCATTTATGCTTTAATAGCGTGAAACAAATAAAAAGCTGAAGAGCATAACGATGGAATTTTCAGCTCATAACGTTTTGGTAGCGTTCACAATTGAGGGGGAAGTAACAATGGAAAAGCTTCAAGAAAGCATGTATCAACTAATTGTTGAAACGTCAACGAACTTACCGAAAGATGTTCGTCGTGCGATTCAACAAGCGAAAGAACGAGAAAATGCAGGGACTCGTTCTGCGATGGCACTTGGCACAATTACGAATAATATTAAAATGGCTGATGATAACATCTCGCCAATTTGCCAAGATACAGGGATGCCAACGTTTAAAATTTATACACCAGTTGGTGTGAATCAATTACATTTGAAGGAAGCGATCTATAATGCGCTTGAGCGGGCGACAAAAGATGGTAAACTTCGTCCCAATTCTGTTGATTCTCTTTTTGGAGACAATAGTGGAAATAATTTAGGACCAGGTACACCGGTTATTAAGTTTGAACAATGGGAAAAAGATTATATTGATGCACGCTTAATCCTAAAGGGTGGTGGCTGTGAGAATAAAAATATTCAGTATAGCTTACCGTGTGAATTAGAAGGACTTGGACGCGCTGGCCGTGATTTAGAAGGGATTCGTAAATGCCTTCTTCATGCTGTATATCAAGCGCAAGGTCAAGGCTGTAGTGCAGGTGTAATTGGTGTTGGTATCGGGGGAGACCGCACATCAGGTTACGAATTAGCAAAAAATCAATTATTCCGTACATTAGATGATGTCAATCCAGTACCAGAGTTACAAAAACTTGAAGAGTACGTATTAGAAAATGCGAATAAGCTTGGCATTGGTACGATGGGATTTGGCGGAGAAACAACTTTACTTGGTTGTAAAATTGGCGTGTATAATCGTCTGCCAGCTAGTTTCTACGTATCTGTTGCGTATAATTGCTGGGCATATCGCCGCCTTGGCGTAACAATCCATCCTGAAACAGGTGAAATTATGGATTGGCTATATCAAGAAGGTGAGGATACACTTCAGCAAGAAGCGCAAGAAAAAACAGAGCAACGTGAGATTGTATTACAAGCACCAATTACAGAAGAGCAAATTCGTGAACTTCGCGTTGGTGATGTTGTAACAATTAATGGCATGATGTATACAGGTCGTGATGCAATCCATAAGCATTTAATGGATAACGATTGTCCAGTAGATTTAAAAGGACAAGTTATTTATCACTGTGGTCCAGTTGTCGTGAAAGATGAAAATGAAAACTGGCAAATTAAAGCGGCAGGTCCAACGACAAGTATTCGTGAAGAACCGTACCAAGGCGATATTATGAAGAAATTCGGTATTCGCGCTGTCATTGGAAAAGGTGGTATGGGTGCAAAAACATTAGCGGCTTTAGAAGAGCACGGTGGTGTATATTTAAATGCAATTGGCGGTGCAGCGCAATATTATGCCGAATGTATTAAAGAAGTAAAAGATGTTGATTTCTTACAATTTGGTATTCCAGAGGCAATGTGGCATTTACGTATCGAAGGATTTAAAGCAGTTGTAACGATGGATTCTCATGGTAATAGCTTACATGCAGATGTTGATAAAACATCACTTGAAAAATTAGCTAGCTTTAAAGAGCCAGTATTTAAGTAAACAAAAATGCATCTCGAATGATTCGAGATGCATTTTTTTGGTATATATAGAAAAACATGTTCAGCATGAAAGAATGCACGGCAACAGAAACTACAAGTACGATTATATATGGAAAGGAGACTATTTATGAAATATAAATGGTTATATATCGGTCTCATTTTTTCAATTATGATGGCACTTGTTCCAGTTTCAGCATTAGCTTATACAAATACTCCACATAACTGGGGAATCCCGCGTCCTAAAAATGAAACAGTACCAGATGCAGGAAAGTTATACACAGATTTACTACAAAAAAATGGTGGGTTTTATTTAGGGGATACAAAGAAAAAAGATATTTATTTAACATTCGATAATGGGTACGAGAATGGATACACAGGGAAAATCTTAGATGTATTAAAAGAGAAAAAAGTACCGGCAACTTTCTTTGTAACGGGTCATTATATTAAAACACAAAAAGATTTGTTATTAAGAATGAAGAATGAAGGACATATTATTGGAAATCATTCGTGGAGTCATCCTGATTTTACAACGGTAAATGATGCGAAACTTCGTGAAGAATTAACGAGTGTAACGGAAGAGATTAAAAAAGTAACTGGGCAAAAAGAAGTAAAATATGTACGTCCGCCGCGCGGCGTATTTAGTGAAAGAACGTTGGCTCTTACGAAAGAAATGGGCTATTATAATGTATTTTGGTCACTTGCATTTTTGGATTGGAAAGTGGACGAGCAAAGAGGATGGCAATATGCACATAATAATGTAATGACGATGATTCATCCAGGATCTGTTTTATTACTTCATGCAATATCAAAAGATAATGCAGAAGCACTTGCGAAAATCATTGATGATTTGCGCGAGAAAGGGTATCATTTTAAAAGTCTAGATGACTTAGTAAAAAGCAATCAACCGTAAGCATGTATGCTTGCGGTTTTCTCATGCTATAATGATGTGTAAAAAGGATGGGGAAACGTATGTGGAGCGAACATGTTACGTTAGAGTATCCGTATCATTTTGAAGAGGTATTAAAACGTTTATCTTTTGATCCTCTTAACGTCATTCAATTAGATGAGAAAGTCATTTATGTCCCGCTTTGTATAGACGAGGAACAGATTGTTGTTCGCTTGCAAGGGATTGGTACTGTTCAAAATCCACAGTTTTGGATCTCTAGTCAGGCAGGAGATCAAGAGAAAGTCATGAAACGAATGAGGGCCATTTTTCATTGGAATGAACCGTTTCAAGATATACAAAATCATTTTTTAAACACATCATTACGTCCACTATTTGAAACATATGCTTATACTCCAATTATTTTAGAGTTTGATTATTTTGCTTGTCTTCTTCGCTGTATCATTCATCAACAAATAAATTTGAAATTTGCTACTGTGTTAACAGAACAGTTTGTGAAACGATATGGAACAGAGAAGAACGGTGTATTCTTTTTCCCCACTCCAGAAATAGTAGCAAATATTTCAATAGAAGAATTGAGGGAGCAGAAGTTTAGTCAGCGAAAGGCTGAATATATAGTAGGGTTAGGTCGAAGTATTGTCAGCGGTACATTAAATTTAGCGAGTATAGAAACCAGGGCGGATGAAGAGGTTTCCGCACAATTGTTACCAATTAGGGGGATTGGTACATGGACAGTGCAAAATTTTTTAATGTTCGGGCTTGGACGGAAAAATATGTTTCCGAAAGCGGACATTGGGATTCAGCGTGCAGTGCAAGGTGTATTTCAATTAGATGATAAACCTGATGATGCATTTTTAGAAAAAGTGAAACAAGAGTGTGAACCATACTGCAGTTATGCAGCGTTATATTTATGGAAAAGTATAGAGTAGAGGTGTAATAATGATACAAAAGCAACATGAGAGTAAGTTGGAAGTTGGTCAAACGTTTCCTGTGACAATTAAACGTCTTGGGATTAACGGAGAAGGCGTTGGTTATTTTAAGAGACAAGTTGTTTTCATTCCAGGGGCATTACCAGGAGAAGAAGTTGTTGCTGAAACAACGAAAATTCAGCGTGGCTTCGCTGAAGCGAAAGTGAAAAAAGTTCGTAAAGCTTCACCACATCGTGTGAAAGCACCATGTCCGGTATATGAAGAGTGTGGCGGTTGTCAGCTGCAACATTTAGATTATAAAGAACAATTAAATCAAAAGCGTGATATCGTCGTACAAGCATTCGAGAAGTATATGAACAACAGCTTGGAAGAAAAAATTCGTCCAACGCTTGGTATGGAAAACCCATGGCATTATCGTAATAAGAGTCAATTACAAGTGGGACGTAAAGACGAAAAGGTTATTACAGGGCTGTATAAGCAAAATTCACATCAGTTAATTGATATTGCTCACTGTATGATTCAACATAAAGCAACGAATGAAGCGACAAAAGTTGTAAGACGTATATTAGAAAAATTAAATGTTTCTATTTACAATGAGAAAAAACAAAAAGGTTTAGTACGCACAATTGTGACACGTACTGCAGTTCAAACAGGGGAAGTACAAGTTACACTTATTACAACAAAAGAAGAATTACCAAATAAAGATCAATTTATCGCAGAAGTACAAAAACAGATGCCAGCTGTTAAATCAATTATGCAAAACGTAAACTGGCGTAAAACATCTGTTATTTTCGGTGATAAAACATTTAAATTAGCTGGAAAAGAAGTAATTCAAGAAACACTAGGTGATTTATCATTTGAATTATCAGCACGTGCATTCTTCCAGTTAAATCCAGAACAAACAGTTGTTTTATACGATGAAGCGAAAAAAGCAGCTGCTTTAACAGGCGATGAGAAAATTGTAGATGCTTATTGTGGTGTTGGTACAATCGGTCTTTGGCTTGCAAATGATGCAGCGGAAGTACGTGGTATGGATGTAATTCCAGAAGCGATTGAAGATGCAAGAAAAAATGCGAAGCGTCACGGATTTACAAATACGAAATATGAAGCAGGTAAAGCTGAACAATGGTTACCGAAATGGGTAAAAGAAGGATGGCGTCCAGATGTAATTGTTGTCGATCCACCTCGTACAGGTTGCGATGATAAATTACTGGAAACAATTTTAAAAGTGAAACCAAAACAAGTTGTTTACGTATCTTGTAATCCTTCTTCATTAGCACGTGATGTACAAGCATTAATGAAGAGTTATGAAGTGGAATATGTACAACCAGTTGATATGTTCCCACATACAGCCCATGTAGAAAATGTAGTGAAGCTTGTTAGAAAGTAAAGTGTATTCATATTCCCTCACGATATGAGGGAATATTTTCTATGAAGGAGAGTAAAATGAATAATTATAAATTAACGATTCAGTACGATGGTGCACGTTTTAAAGGATGGCAACGTCTCGGTAATAACGATAATACAATTCAAGGAAAAATCGAGAGTGTCATATCTGAAATGATCGGAAAAGAAATTGAAATTATCGGTTGTAGTAGAACAGATGCGGGTGTACATGCTTTGAATCAAGTTGCTAACTTTCAAAGTGATGAGAAGTTAGTGGAACATAAAGTGAAAAAATATTTAAATCAATATTTACCCAACGATATTAGCATTACGAATGTAGAAGAAGTACAAGATCGCTTCCATGCCCGTTATAATTCTAAAGCAAAAACATATCTTTATAAAATTTGGAATGAAGAGCATACAAATCCATTTATGCGTAAATACAGCATGCATGTGAATAAAAAATTAAATGTGAAAAGCATGAAAGAAGCTGCGAAACATTTAGTTGGTTCACATGACTTTACTGCTTTTTCAAATGCGAAATCAAAGAAAAAGTCTATGGTTCGAGAAGTATATACACTTGAAGTGATGGAAGAAGCAGGATTTGTACAAATTAGAGTAAGTGGTAACGGATTCCTTCATAACATGGTACGAAAAATTGTTGGAGCATTAATTGAAGTTGGATTAGGACAATTAGATGCGGACGCAATCCCAAATATTTTAGAGGAAAAACAACGTAATCAAATTAATTGTCTTGCTGAGGCGAGTGGTTTGTATTTGGAGAATGTTGAATTTTAATAAACAATAAAAAAATCGAGCTGTGTAAGCTCGATTTTTTTATTGTTTTGGCATTAAGAAGATTTTTCTTTCTTCATACGTATCTTCAAATTCCAAAAAGCAGCAAGCATAATAGCTGCAAAGGAGCCGCTAATTGTTGCTAATAGTTTTGCATAAGGATAAGCATTCATATCAACTAGTAACATCATACATACAAGGGTAGGGAAGAAGGCTAAGTAGTGTAATAACTTTAATTTGTTATCATTACTCATATATATCGTTCCTTTCTAGTATGTTATATGTTTATTGTAGCATATTTTCCTAATTTTCATTTGCACTTGGAAGCGGATTCATCCTATATTTGATTAAAGTTTCATTTCATATGTGTAAATGCAATTTTTTAATTCGATATTGTAAGTTTTGCCTACTTAATCCTAAAAACTTTGCAGCCTGTGAGATATTACCGTGATACTCTGTCAGAATTTGATTGATGTAGTTCTTCTCCATTGTCTCTATTGTGTGCTTTAACGTTTTAGGTGCATCATCCTCGTTATTAGTTAGGGAAGGTTGCATATTGAATTCTTTTTTTATTTGTTCACGAAAGCGAGCGGGAAGATGAAACGCTGTAATAATATTTTCATCTTCAACTAAATTCATCGAACCTTCAATGATATGTTCCAATTCTCGTACGTTTCCAGGCCAATCATATGCATACAAGAATTCTCTTACATGTACATCTAGATCCGTTACGCCAAGTCCAAATTGAATGTTGTACTTTTCGATAAAGTGCTGCACAAGATCAGGAATATCTTCTTTTCGTTCACGTAAAGGCGGGAGACATAAAGTAACGACGCTTAATCGGTAATATAAGTCTTCCCGTAATCGATTATGTGTAATAGCTTCAAGAGGATCTTCATTAATAGTTGCTATAATACGAACATCAATTTCTTTTTCTTGTGTGCCTCCGATTCTTCGTATTGTTTTTTCTTGTATAGCTCGTAGTAACTTCGCTTGAAGTGCTGGACTTAATGAGTTGATCTCATCTAATAACAAAGTTCCTCCATTTGCTTCTTCAAATAAACCAGCTTTATCGATAGCTCCTGTAAATGCACCTCGGTTCGTACCAAATAATAAGCTTTCCATGAGTGTATCAGGTATAGCGGCACAGTTTTGTGAAATAAATGGTTTTGTTGAACGTTGACTTTCATTATGGATACTTTGTGCAAATAGTTCTTTACCGGTCCCTGTTTCTCCTACGAGAAGTATGGATGAGGATGTACGAATTACTCTCTTTGCTTCTGTAATGACAGATTGAATAGCATTAGAATCACCGATTATGTGATCAAAGGTAAACTTATTATTTTGTTTTCGAGAAAGGTTCGTTTTCATTGTTTGTTTGAAATGGCTAATCTCTGTTGAAATTTCAATAGCGCCTTTAATTTTTCCGTTTTCTATTATAGGGAAAGTATTGTTAATTGTTGTAATTTCTTGCCCTTTATTGTTAAAATACGTTTGTTTTATATTTTTGTTTGTTTTTCCTAATTTTAATGCCTCTATTAGAGTACTATTTTTATTTTCTTCAAATGCGAATACTTCTAAAGGACTTTTATATAGCACATCTGAGCGTTCCATTGATTCAATTTCCATCATTTTGCGGTTATAGATAATCGTTTTACTTTCCTCATTAATAATATGAATCCCGATATCGAGCTCATTGAGTAAAGTTTCATATAGCATATTCATTTCAATGATCTGTTTAAAATTAATTTCTTCTGTACGCATAGATTATCTTCTCCTCATTTCACCCTATGAAGACTGACTTTTTATAATTTTATTAAAATTCTTATAAAATCGCAAAATTTTTTTGCTATTTTCCCTTTAAAACTTCTCAAATGATAGAAAAATTTTGCGGTTATGAAGATTTTTTTTTGAGAAACCTTCATTTTAAATAGGAATTGGAGATTGGTACGCATTTTGCATAAATAATAGTTGAAATCTCTAAAGGAGGGATATGCAACGTTTCAGTACCGATTAATAAGAAGGAGGAGTTTATAAAGTGAAGATGGTTATAGAAGGCGTGTATAGTCCTTGTTACGGGAAAGTAGAGAAGTTATTTGTTACGGATACGTATACGAGTGGGAGAAATTAGCGTTAATTGAAACAATAGATAAACAGAAAGTAGAAATTAAAGTAGGAATCAGTGGATATATCGAATCATTAGAAGTAGTAGAAGGACAAGCTATCGCTGATAAAAAGTTATTAATAACAGTGAGGGATGATCTTTTAATAACAGGTAGTGATTGATACTATGTATTTTGCTCTTTTCAATAATTATTCTTATTATGAACATTTTTAAAAACGCTTACATGAAATGGGTTTCCAAAGTGAAAAGGGGGGATTTATATGATGGATCAAAACCAAGGGTTAAAAAGGGAATTGAAAAGCAGGCACATCTTTATGATTGCACTTGGAGGAGTTATTGGTACCGGTCTTTTTTTAGGATCTGGGTATACAATTCATGAAGCTGGGCCTGGAGGAGCGATTGTAGCGTATCTTGTTGGAGGATTTGTTATGTATTTAACGATGCTCTGTCTTGGAGAGTTAGCTGTTGCGATGCCTGACGCAGGATCTTATCAAACGTATGCTACAAAGCACATTTCCCCTGCAGCGGGTTATGTAGTCGGCTGGATGTCATGGCTAAACTGGTCTGCTACGATAGGTATTGAACTGATTGCAGTTAGTATTTTAATGAAACGATGGTTTCCTGATGTACCGTCATGGATTTGGTGTGTAGCGTTTGCGGTGCTTCTCTTTGCTATCAATGCGTTATCTTCAAGAAGTTTTGCAGAAGTTGAATTTTGGTTTGCAAGTATTAAAGTAATTACAATTATTGCATTTATTATTTTAGGCGGGGCAGCAATGTTTGGTTTTCTAGATATGAAAGGAAATGAACCAGCACCGATGTTCTCTAGCTTTACTGATTATGGTGGGTTGTTTCCAAATGGATTATCAGCCATTTTAATTACGATGATTGCAGTTAATTTTTCCTTCCAAGGAACGGAACTAGTTGGTATTGCAGCTGGAGAGAGTGAAAATCCAGAGAAAACGATTCCGAAGGCAATTAATAATACAGTTTGGCGTATACTTGTGTTCTTTGTATTATCTATTTTCATTCTTGCAGGCTTATTCCCTTGGCAGCAAGCGGGAGTGATAGAAAGTCCATTCGTAGTTGTATTTGATAAAATTGGTATTCCTTATGCAGCCGATATTATAAATTTCGTTATTATTACAGCGGTTCTATCCGTTGCGAATTCAGGATTATATGCAACTTCTCGTATGCTATGGTCTATGTCTAATCAAGGAATGATTAGTCCAATTTTCGGTAAGTTATCTAAAAATGGTGTTCCTATTTATGCATTGATTGTAAGTACAATTGTAGGTTGCCTTTCATTACTATCAGGTATTTATGCGGAAGATACAGTTTATTTATGGCTACTTTCTATTGCCGGGTTCGGGGCGATATTAGTTTGGGCATCTATTGCTCTATCTAACTTGTTGGCTAGAAGGTCATACATTAAGCAGGGCGGGGATGTGAAGGACTTGAAATTTAAAACACCGCTGTATCCATTCGTACCACTGCTTGCGTTAGTATTAAATGTAACAGTAATTGTTGGTATGGCTTTTATTCCAGAACAAAGAATGGCATTATATTGTGGTATTCCATTTATGATTGTTTGTTTACTGTTTTACCGTGCGACAAGAAATAAGGCACGTAAGGTAGAACATATTGAAAAAACGAATACAACAGAGGCAGAGAGTTTGTAAATATATTAGAAACTTATGCTAAAAAAAGAGACTGTAAAATTGTAAACAGTCTCTTTTTTTGTGACAATAAAGCTGGAAACATACTATGTATGCAAAGGGGAACTAGCGATGAATCAAGAAGTTTCACAGCTATTAGAACAGATTGATTTACGAAAAGATGAGTTACTAGAGCTTACAAAGACTTTAATTCGTTTTGAAACACCAGCACCGCCGGCGAGAAACACAAATGAGGCGCAAGAATTTGTTGCAGATTTTCTAAAAAAACGAAATTTTAGTGTTGATAAATGGGATGTATATCCGAATGACCCGAACGTTGTTGGGGTGAGAAAAGGGCTAGAAAGTGACACACATAAAAGTCTTATTATTAATGGACATGTGGATGTAGCAGAAGTATCGGTAGATGAAGCGTGGGAAGCCAATCCGTTTGAGCCATTTATAAAAGATGGTTGGTTAGTTGGACGTGGTGCGGCGGATATGAAAGGAGGACTGGCTGGAGCACTATTTGCTATTCAACTGTTACAAGAAGCTGGCATTGAATTACCTGGAGATTTAATCTTTCAATCAGTAATTGGGGAAGAAGTTGGAGAAGCAGGTACACTTCAATGCTGCAAAAGAGGTTATGATGCTGATTTTGCAGTCGTAGTGGATACAAGTGATTTACATATGCAAGGACAGGGCGGCGTAATTACTGGATGGATTACTGTGAAAAGCCCCCAGACGTTTCATGATGCAACACGCAGGCAAATGATTCATGCTGGAGGACGTTTATTCGGAGCGAGTGCGATTGAAAAAATGATGAAAATTGTGCAAAGTTTACAAGAATTAGAGCGTCATTGGGCAGTTATGAAAACATATGAAGGTTATCCATCTGGAACAACAACAATTAACCCAGCTGTTATTGAAGGCGGACGGCATGCAGCATTTATTGCGGATGAGTGCCGGTTATGGATAACGGTGCACTTCTATCCGAATGAAACACATGAACAAATAATAAAAGAAATTGAAGAGTATATTGAGAAAGTAGCGGCTGCCGATCCATGGTTAAGTGAAAATCCACCACAATTTAAGTGGGGCGGAGAATCAATGATTGTGGATCGTGGCGAAATTTTCCCTTCTTTAGAAGTAGATAGTGAACATGAAGCAGTAAAAACTCTTAGCTCAGTACACGAATCAATTCTATCTAAAAATGCAATTTTAGATATGTCTGCAACGGTAACGGATGGTGGTTGGTTTAGTGAATTTCATATTCCAGCTGTTATTTACGGACCAGGTACATTAGAAGAAGCTCATTCAATAAATGAGAAAGTTGAAGTAGAACAGTTAATTAAATTTACAAAAGTAATAACAGCATTTATATATGAATGGTGTCACACGAAAAAATAGATTAGTGTGTTGAAATCGTACAGGTATGTATACTTGTACGATTTTTTAGTGAACTATTTCAGAGTTGAACAGAAACAACTGAAATAGTTCTTTATTTTTCTATGTTTTTCGTTTTAGTTCGATTAATTTTTCTTTCGCTAATTCAACAGCAATTGCATCATCTAAATAGCCAATTGGAAAGAGATAGTCGGGAATAATATCTGTCGATAAAATGAAATACAGTAATGCGCCTCCAAGAACTGCACGCTCTTCTTTTGAGATAGTTTCATTGCAAAATTGTTGATACATATCGGTTAATTGTTCAATAAAAGGACCAGCGCTATCAATTTGTTCTAATTTACTCGCGAAACTTTCATGAATACGTTTTTCACCTTCTGTTGTCTGAGCATAGCGTTCATAGTTTTCAAGTTCTTGTTTTACGCGAGTTGTTGTATAGTCAAAATCGAATAAGTTAGAGGATTGCAGCGTTTGCTGAATTGTATCAAGAGATGTGTACATATCCGTCTTTTCTTTATTAATGTGAGGAGAATCAGGATACATTTCATCAAATAACAATTGGGGTGGAACTTGCAAACATTCTGCAAATTTTTGTAGATGTTTTTGTTTTGGCGGTTGTTTACCATTCATAATTCTTGAGATTGTTGCGGGATCAATATTTGTATGCATTCCTAATTGACGCATGGATAAGGCACGTTCTTTTAAAAGTTTTTTTATTAATGTACTAAGCCGCTCATTTGGGTTTTCTTTAGGCATAGTGAAGGCACTCCTTTTTTATTGTTGAAAAAATGTTGAGCATTTCTTACATGTATATGAAACAGACAGGCACAGTTGCTCAACATTTTCATAATATGCATTGAAAAGTGAGAAAAAGGGGTGGCTGTTTATGAGTACGGCAGGTCTATTTTCAATTTTTTTAATCGGTATTGCTTCTAATTTAGATAATGCAGGTGTTGGGATTGCATATGGCATTCGTAAAATTCGAATTTCGTGGCTTAACAATTTTATCATCGCATTTTTTGGTTTTTTATTTACTTTATTAGCTGGCTTTTTTGGGAACTGGATAGCGTTATTTATTTCAGAGTTTACTGCAAACCTAATTGGAGCAATCGTTTTAGGTATAATCGGTGTGTTTATTTTGTGCCAGCCTTTCTTGGGGCAAAGAAATACTGTAGGTTCTAAAGATGGTAATGTACTTATAGGCATTTTACGTGATCCAGAAAAAGCAGATTTTGATGGTTCTAAAACAATTAGTTTTTCAGAAGCAATTGTTTTAGGGGTTGCGTTGTCTATTAATAATATTGCAGGTGGATTTGACGCTGGGGTAACAAACTTGAATCTGTGGCTTACAGCAACTATTTCTGGGGTGTTTAGTTTTATTTGTATTAGTGGTTTTGCTTATGTAGGAAAACGATTTTTAGCAGAATACTTAGGGAAATGGGCTACTGTTATTGCGGGCGTGCTATTAATTCTTATTGGGATAGATCAGTTATTGTGAGGAGAACAGAAAACAATATTCGAGTATTTCCTTGGAAATATGGCAAAGGATTGCATATATCGACGTACTTTTCTCCATACTAATACGGATTTCTTTTAAAGAAAGGGTGATCCGTATGGGACGCGGAAAAGCATTTGATCATAAGAAAAAAGGGCATGACCATCAACCGCCTAAAGGTGCGTTTATTCATAAAGATGTAAATGAACATACTTTAGAAGAGGAAGAGCTACCAGTAAATATTGAGGCGTATAAAAATAGTTTAAAAAAACATTAAAAGCACCTACATAGGTGCTTTTTCAACGTATATCTTCAATTAGTTGTTCCGATTCTTCATGCATACTGTATTCACTTAACACTTGAATGCAAAGCCACTTTAATTCTTCGATAGTATGTTCAAGTTCTTCTGGAAGCACATGATGAATGTCTTCAAGTCCCATTCCGAAATGAATAAGTTCAAGTACTTGATCATCGATGTTCCGATCCATTAGTAGTTCAAGTACTTCTAAATTGAATATGTATCGGTGAGCTTCATCGAGTGAAACCACTTTTAACTTCAAGCTTTCTACAATACTCAATATAAAAAGAAGAATCGTTTTTTCAAGAACAGGCTGTTTTTCCATTTGAAATATTAGTTTCATCTTTCACACCTCCACATATAGCGCTAGGTTGTACTATATTATTCAGGAGGGGGGAGCAAATATGCATGATATAGAGAAACTTTTAGTACTGTTTTGTAAGGGGATGGATAGCGGATAAAGTTGAGGTTTTTATGAAATGAAAAAAATCCTGCTAGTATAGCAGGATAACTCTGAATTAAAAAATGCTCCAACCTTCTTGAGCAGAAAGAAGTTCAAGAATTTTAAAACCAGCGATACTATTTCCGTTTGCATCTAAAGCCGGTCCGAAAATGCCAATTCCCATTTCTCCTTTTACGCAGCCGAAAATGCCACCAGCTACGCCGCTTTTTGCTGGGATACCAACGCGGATCGCAAATTCACCAGACTCGTTATACATACCACATGTAACCATAAATGTTTTACAGATTTTTGTAATATGTTTAGGGATAATTTGTTTTTTCTTATATGGATCATATCCATCCATCGCAAAAATTAAGCCGATACGTGCTAAATCGATACAGTTTACTTCAACTGCACATTGTCGAGTGTATAAATCCATAAGTTCTTCGATGTCACAATCGATAATTCCGTTTTGTTTCATGTAGTAACAAAGTGAACGGTTTAAGTAAGCTGTCTCTAATTCTGAATTGGCAACTTTAGAAGAATAATTAATGGTAGGATTATCTGTTATTTCACGTACAAAATGAAGGATGCGCTCCATTTTTTTTTCATTATCTTTTCCTGTTAACATGCTCGTAATAGCTAGTGCTCCCGCATTAATCATTGGATTAAGTGGTTTGGATGGACTTGTTGTTTCTAACTTAATAATAGAGTTGAATGGATCACCAGTTGGTTCCATTCCAACTTTAGAAAATACATATTCTTCACCACGATCTAAAAGGGCAAGTGCAAGTGTAATTACTTTTGAAATACTTTGAAGAGTAAATAGTGTTTGTGAGTTGCCAGCATGGATATATTCTGTTTCTTTATGGAAAATGGCAATCCCTAAATCGTCTGGATTTGCATTTCCTAGTTCGGGGATATAAGTAGCAAGCTTTCCTTTTTTCGTATATGGTTTTACTTGTTCTAACAACTGTTGTAAGTTGTTTGTTTCAATGCACTGCATAGTACCAACGCTCCTATTTCGAATTAACTACGTTTACTTTTCCCGATATGCTCGGAAATAAATAATAACATGAAAAGGTGGAATGATAAAACGAAAGTTACATGTTCTATAGTAGGTATTTCGTTTCGAGTATTCTATATTAAAAAAGGAGAATTTTCCTTTTATATAACAGTTTGGAAATAGGAGATTTATCCATAAAAAATTCAAAAATAAAAACTACACATCTATACAACTATATGTTATTATGGTTATGTAAATAGAAAGCGTTTTCTAAGGCGTACTTATAATGATAACGATTTCATAAATTGAATTAGGGGGAATTAAAATGTTGCAGTTTCTACAACGTATTGGTAAAGCGTTAATGCTTCCAATCGCAGTGCTACCAGCAGCAGGATTATTGCTTCGTCTAGGACAACCAGATGTATTTGATATTCCTGTTATGGCACAGGCCGGTGCAGCAGTTTTTGATAATTTAGCACTTATTTTTGCAATTGGTATTGCAATCGGTTTGTCTGTTGATGGTAGTGGTGCAGCAGGTCTTGCAGGTGCAATTGGTTATCTAGTTATGAAAAACAGTATTGATGCACTTAGTAAGGGATATTCTACTGTAGAATTACAAGATAAATTAGGCAAAGTTCAAGATTTAATAGGTAATAGCGCTAATGTAGACCCATCTAAGCTTGCAGATACAATGACACAGGTATCTAAGGCAGCCGAATTATCGACTAAAGTGGATATGAAAGTTTTAGGTGGTATTATTGTCGGTGTTATAGCAGGACTTCTTTATAATAAATTCCATAAGATTAAACTTCCAGAATGGTTAGGGTTCTTTGCTGGAAAACGTTTCGTTCCGATTGTTACATCGGTTGTGATGTTACTATTAGGAATTCTATTCGCACAAATTTGGCCAGCAATTCAAAATGCTATCGATGCATTAGCTCATGGAATTGTTAATTTAGGGGCAGTTGGTTCAGGTCTATTTGGTTTATTAAACCGTCTATTAATTCCAATCGGTTTACACCACGTAATGAACACATACTTCTGGTTCGTACTTGGTGACTTTACAAATGCAGCAGGTAATGTTGTAAATGGTGATATTGCTCGCTTCCTTGCAGGAGATAAAACAGCGGGTATGTTTATGACTGGTTTCTTCCCAGTTATGATGTTCGGTTTACCAGCAGCATGTTTCGCAATGATTGCGGCTGCTAAACCAGAAAAACGTAAAATGGTTACAGGTATGTTAGGTGGTCTAGCATTAACTTCATTCTTAACTGGTATTACAGAACCAATTGAATTCTCATTCATGTTCTTATCACCAGTATTATATGGTATTCATGCTGTATTAACAGGTCTGTCTCTATTTATTACAACAACTCTTGGCATTCACGATGGTTTCACATTTAGTGCCGGTGCAATCGATTACTTCTTAAACTTCGGTATTGCAACAAAACCAGTATTACTGGCGGGAGTCGGTTTAATTTACGCAGTAATTTATTTCGTTGTATTTTACTTCTTAATTAAGAAGTTCGATCTAAAAACTCCTGGTCGCGAAGATGACGACGAGCTAGCTGAAGAGGGTGACGCACCTGTTGCAGGTTCAATTGGTGAAACTTACGTAGCAGCTTTAGGTGGAAAAGAAAACTTAACAGTTATTGATAATTGTGCAACACGTCTACGCTTACAAGTGAAAGATGCTGGTCAAGTAAACGAAGCAGCATTAAAACGTGCTGGTGCAAAAGGTGTTATGAAATTAAGTAACACGAGTGTCCAAGTTATCGTAGGTACAAATGTTGAATCTGTTGCCGATGATATGAAAAAACACGTATAAATAATGAGATAAGAGGATATCCCAAAAGGTTGATAACATCAATTTTTTTAGAGGATATCCTCTTTTTTATGTTAACGATTTAACGGGAATCTTACTTTTGTAAATTTTCTTTTTCTTTTTTATACATATAGGTTGGTAATATGTGCAGTGCGTGATAAAGTAGGGATGATATAGAATAGAGTATCCATAATCTGCTAAAATAAATCTTTAGTAGAGGAAGTAAATTATTGGTGAGTAAGGGGAAAAAAGCAATCATGGATCAGGAAAAAAATAATGCGAATGGGAAAGCACGTCGGCCGATTGTATACATAAAAAGAACAATCATTCTCGTCTTACTATTTTCACTTGTATATTTCATGTATACAAAAATTGTTGCGCATAATAAGAAAGAAGAAACTTTAAAAGCAGCGGCAGAAATGAAGAAACAAGAAGAGCTGAAAAAGAAAGAAGAAGAAAAAAAGAAACAAGAAGCACAAAAACAAAGAGAGCAGGAAGAACAAGAAGAACAAGTGAAGCAAGCACAAGCTGTGGAAAAACCTGCTGAGGGACCACCTCAAGAAATTAATGAAAACGCTCAATTAGATCAATATTTACAAAACGCAGGATTTAGCGGGACAGCTGTTATTGTGAAGAACGGAAAAGTTCTTTTGAATAAAGGATACGGTATGGCGAACAAAGAGAAACAAGTACCGAATAATTCAGAGACAACTTTTTATATTGGTTCTATTTCAAAGGCATTTGTAGCGACTGCTATTATGCAATTAAAGGATCAAAATAAATTAAATGTAGAGGATACGGTTGCAAAGTATATTCCAGATTTCCCTCAAGGTAATGGGATTCAGTTAAAGCATTTACTAACACATACATCAGGAATTCCAGAGTACGAGCAAGGAACAGAGGATATTTCTCATGAAGAACTGATAAAACGAATAGGAAAGCAAAAGCGTGTTGGGAGCCCAGGAGAGAAATGGAAATATTCCGATTCGAACTATTCGATACTCGCCTATATCGCTGAGAAGGTAAGTGGACAACCGTTAGAAGACTATATTAAACAACATATTTTTGCTACTGCGGGTATGAAACATTCTGGTTTCGGTAAAGCGTTAGAGCAAACAAGGTTCCCATCAACAGGTTATAAAATAGTAAATAACAATATGACAACACCTAATATTCCAAGTATGTCACAACTATATGGTTGTGGTGATATATATACAAGTGCACATGATTTATATTTATTTAATGAAGCACTCTTCTCTGGAAAGTTGATTTCAAAAGAGAGTTATAATCAAATGTTTACGGCTGTGAAAAAGGATTACGGATTTGGTTGGTATGTAGACCCGGGAAGTTATTCGAATCACGGTGTAATGCCAGGATGGAATTGTTTAAATGGATTTAGCAAAAACGGAAGTGTGTATGTCGTTTTATTATCTAACATTCAAAATAATATTAAATCGTTTGGTAAAGTGAATAACGACATTTATACGATGTTGCGAAATATTGAAGTGTAAGAGGCTATCCTATTGGATAGTCTTTTTTTATTGAGGAAGTGTAGGGGCAATGGGATAATGAAATAAAGTGAAACTTTAATCAGTGGG
>NZ_WIPE01000033.1:0-4316 GCF_009760835.1 Bacillus sp. EE-W1
TTATAAGTAGAGAGTTCTTTTTGTATTTTAATATAGAAGGAATGGATGTAATGATTGTTGAATTTGTAATTGATTATATAGATGAATAGGTACAGATGAGAGGAGAAGTTAATTTGTTTTTTCTACAAATGTCAGGTTTTCCTGGATCGGGAAAATCGACAGTTTCTAAGTATATAGCGAAGTTAACAGGTGCTGTAATTGTAGATCATGACGTTTTGAAATCGGCATTGTTACAATCATTAGAAATGAAAGGGGTTGAATCGACAATTGTTGGAGGAGTATCATACGATATTGAATGGGCATTGATTGATTCTTATTTAGAACAAGGGCATAGTGTTATATTGGATAGTCCGTGTCTATATGAAGGGATGGTTGAAAAAGGAATAAAATTGTCTAATAAACATGGTGTAAAATATAAATATATCGAATGTTACCTTAATGATATGGAAGAGATTAATCATAGGCTGCAAACACGTAAACGTATGGCCAGTCAGATTGGAAAAGTGGATTCGGAAGTAGCTTTTAAAAAGTGGTTAGATGGTAGTAAGAGACCTTCGAATACTGAATTTCTTATTGTAGATTCTGATAAACCTCTAGAGCGATATGCTCAAAAAATGATGGATTATATGAGTAGGTAGAGAAAAGCGTTATCTTCATTCATGAAGATAACGCTTTTCTTTTAAATATCAGGTGTTTCTGTGGAAGTGCTTATTTTTCTACGAGAGCGTCTTTTTCTCCCGATTTTATCTAATAGTTCATACATAACTGGAACGACTACTAATGTAAGAACGGTTGAGACTGCTAAACCACCGATGACAACGACGGCAAGACTTTTTGATACCATGCTTCCTGCTTGCGATTGACCAAATAGGAGAGGGAGCATAGCGACGATTGTTGTTATAGCTGTCATAATGATTGGACGTAATCTAGTGGATCCCGCTTCTAGTAAGGCATCTCTTGTTTCCATTCCGTGTTCCCGATTTTGTTGCACTCTTTCTATTAATACAATAGCGTTTGTAACGACAATCCCGATTAACATTAATGCGCCGATCAAGGAATTTACATCAACGGGTGTTCCTGAAATGATTAATCCTAAAATACCGCCAACAGCAGCTAATGGTAAGGAGAACAAAATTGCAAAAGGAGCGCGCGCCTGTCCGAAGGTGATAACCATAATTAAATATACAATCCCGATTGCAATCCCCATAATTTTGAATAAATCTGTGAAGTTCTCTTGCATAGATTCAGTTGCACCTGCAATAGTTACTTTTGCGCCGCTAGGTAAGTCTAAGTTAGCTATCGTTTCGTTTACTTCTGCGCTTACTTTACTTAAATCTTCATTTGAGGCCTCGGCAGTAATTTGAATCGTTTCTTTTCCGTCTTTATGGAAGACTTCTGTTTGAAGTTTCTTTTCTGAAATAGTTGCAATGTCTTTTAAAGGAATTGGTCCATTGATAGGTGATAGTATGTTTGTGTTTAAAATGTCTTCTTGTTTAGTGATGTTTTCTTTTTTGTGTTCTATTATAATAGTTGTTTTTTCATTATTGATTGAAACTTCACCAATAGGTGATTTCTTCATAAGGAATGCTACTTGTTGTGCTGCTAATTCTGGTGTTAAGCCTAGTTGTTCGGCCTTTGTTTGATCAACATGGATTTGCCATTCTTTCTTAGAGTCTTCTAAATTTGTTTTTACTTTAGAGAGAGCAGCCATATCTTTTAGTTTTGTTTCGACGATAGTAGCAGCCTCTTTTAAATTCGTTTCGTTAGTTGCTGTTACGTTAAATTGCAAATTGTTGCCACCACCAGAGCTTGAATAACTCGTTTTTATATAATCTAGTTCAGCAGGCTCAAAAGCTTTATGTTCTTTCTTTAACTCTTTAATATATTGATCAATATCAGAGCCTTTCTTGAAGACTACAAATATACTGGCAAGATTATTTTTTGTCGTTTGCCCCCATTGTGCATCTTCTGCGCTAGATCCCATTCGTAAAATAACATCTGTTACATCCGAATTAGAAAGTAATTTCTTTTCGAAATCGAAGGCTTTTTGTTTTTGTGTTTCAGGAGCGTAATCAGCTGGGAAAGTCATATTAATAGATAACATTGTGTCGTCTTCAGATTTTATGTTCGCTTTCGGTAGTAATACATAGGCTGCAATCGATCCTGCGAATAATAAAAAAGCAGTAAGTAAAATAATGAATTTATGCGAAAGAGCCCACTTTAATGTAGCGACATATCGTGGTGAAGAACTTGGCTTTTTGTGCTTTGTTTTTTTGAGTAGTAAAAAAGCCATAAGTGGAACAACTGTTAGTGCAACGATTAAGGATGATAGTATAGAATATACAACTGCTAATACCATAGGTAACATTAATTTTCCGATTACTCCTGATACGAGGCCGATAGGTAAGAAAACAGCGACTGTTGTTAAAGTAGAAGAAGTAATTGCGACGGCGACCTCTTTCGTTGCATCGAGAATAATATCTTTAGAGAAAGATTCTTTTTGTAAACGACGGAAAATATTCTCGATGACAACGATACTATCATCAACGAGACGTCCAACTGCAACTGCTAAACCACCGAGCGTTAAGGTGTTAAGTGTGATGTTAGATTGGTGTAGTAAAAAGAGTGTTAATAAAATAGATAATGGAATACTGACAACGGCGATGAGTGTCGTTCGGAAGTTACGCAAAAAGATTAAGATAATTAGAGTTGCAGCAATTGCTCCAAGAATTACTTCTTTGCCCATACTAGTAACAGCATTTTCAACTTGCTCATGAGTTGAGGCTAAAAGTTTAATAGAAAACTGATCTTTATATTGTTTACTTATATCTTTGATTTTCTTATCGATTTCCTTTCCGATTGCAACTGCATTTTTACTTGGCTCTTTCATGATGATTAATCCGGTTCCTTCTTCTCCGTTTATATGCGAGATTGTATCGTAGTGTTGTTTAAGTTCGATTTGAGCAACATCTTGCAATTTTACTTGAGGTGCAACGGTTATGTTTTTAATATCATCTACATTTTTTATATCCCCAATGACACGAAGGTTATATTCTTCTTTATTAACGGTAATTGCTCCAGCTGGAGTAGAAGTTTCTTTTCCTTGTAAAACTTTTAATATTTGTTCTGTTGTTACGTTTTTATCTTTTAATTGGTTTGGGTCTAGTATGATAGATAATTCAGAGGCTGATTTTCCGAAAAACATAACGTTGGCAACACCATCAATGCTTTCGAGTTGTGGTACGATTTCTTTTTCGATTTGTTTTTCATCTGCTTTTGAAAATCCGTTTTGCTTCTGGATAGCAATTTGAGCGAGTGGAATCATAGAAGTATTTAATTGGCTAACTATGGGTTTAGTTGCATCTTTAGGTAATTTAATTGTGCTAATGGCCTTTTCAACTTCGCGTGCTGCGTCTTTCATGTTTGCTTTGGATGTATACGCGATATCGATACGTGATAACCCCTCGTGCGTAGAAGAGGTGATGCTGTCGATGTGTTCTAAATTGCGAAATTGTTTTTCGAGGGGATCAGTTACTTCTTTTGTCATCGCTTCAGCGTCGAGTCCTTGAGATAAGGTTGTGACAGTGACTGCTGGATTATCGATGCTTGGTAAAAATTCCATAGGTAATTTAGATCCGGAATAAACGCCAAGTACGGAAATGAGAAAAACCATGATGATAACAGCGGCGCGGTTTTTTAATGAAAACTTTGTTAACCTATCCATAAAGTAATTCCTCCATTGGTTTATTTATAGTTGAGTACGTCCTTCTTTACTATATAACAAAAAATGGATATTTTTCATTAATTAAATGTAAAAAAATTCTAACAATAATCTTAAGTTAATGTTTTTGTTGGAATTTCGTTATTTATTCCGCTATTCGCCGAGCGATAAGACTATTACCTAATCGAGCTGTCTGTAAACAACCAATTCGTTCAATTAATAGTTTGTGTGGAGGAACAAAACTAAAAATCGGCATGTTTGCTTTATGTAGGAAGTGGTGAATCTATTTTTTTAGTTTGGATTGATTTGTTTTTTATATTGTTAGTCTATAGAGAAGTAAATGATCAGGGCTTTAATATAGAAGAGAATGAAAATCTAGGAAGGGGTTATGAAATACAGTTTGGTTAACTAGAGTGTATTGGTATACAATTTAAATAGCTGTTTTCCATAGATGGGAGGAGGTGTCTCTATATAGAAGATAGTAGGATGGATATTTTTTTGTGTTTTTTTAAAAAAACACTTGTTATTTAAAAATCATGATGGTATATTAATAAACGTCGCTGACGCGGAAACGCAGAAAACGACAAAAAAGAAA
>NZ_WIPE01000031.1:0-8561 GCF_009760835.1 Bacillus sp. EE-W1
AGGTACAACGGGAATAACCCTTGTACCTACGCGTAATTTTTCCGCTAGGTTTCAAGGGTTACGTATGATGATGATGTTTTTGTGCAAATGTAACTACAATTGTTGTATAAGTAAGCATAGTTCTTTGCTCCCTTTCTCCTCTGATTTTGAAGTTAGTATACTACATGTTTTTTTGAATGAAAAGAAAAATATAAAATTTTTTATAAAAATACGTTTTAGAGATTAAATATTTACCTGTATTTTTCCTATACTGGAAAATAAGTGAGAGATTGGCAGAAGAGTGTAGCATGGTATAATACATATAGAATTAGAAGGTGACAAGGGGCTATTGTAGATGATGAGTAAGTATGAACAAATTTATACAGAAATCAGTAAGTCTATTGATAATAAGCGATTAAAAGAGGGATGCAAAATCCCATCCGAAACTGAATTAATGAAGCAGTATGAAGCAAGCCGCGGTACGGTAAGAAAAGCGGTAGATTTATTACAAGAGCGTGGATATGTTCAAAAAATACATGGAAAAGGTGTTTTTGTTTTAAAGCGAAAAAACATTGAATTCAACTTTGGTGGTATTGTAAGTTTCCAAGAAGAAAATGAACGTTTAGGACGCCATTGTATTACAGAAGTCGTGGAAATGGAGAAAGTAAAAGCGACAAAAGAAGTTGCAAAGCTATTAAATGTGAAAGAGAAAACAGAAATAGATCATATTAAACGAGTACGGAATATTGATGGAGAAAAAGTAATTTTGGATATTAATCATTTTGTATCGGAATATATTCCTGGATTAACGAGTGAAATTGCAGCGGAATCCATTTATAAATACATTGAGAAAGAATTAGGTCTTCATATTAGTTACTCACAGAGGGTAATTGAAGTGCAGCCATGTACAGAGGACGATAGAGAGTATTTAGATTTAAATGGAACAGACTATGTTGTCGTTGTGAAAAACTTTACGCATTTTTATGATGGAAGTCAGTTCGAATATACAGAATCACGCCATCGTTTAGATATTTTTCATTTTTCGGATGTGGCGCGGAGAAAATAAGGAGATGGAACGAAATAACGTTTCATCTCTTTTTTTATAAAAAAATCACAAACTCGTATATACGAGTGTTGACTAACTTATATATACGAGTTAATATGTAATTGTAAACGGTATCAAAAAAAGAAAAGAGGGACGGGAATATGGGGAAAGACTATCGTCAAACAGCAGAGGAAGTGTTGCAGTATATTGGTGGAAAAGACAATATTGAACAAGCTGCGCATTGTGTAACGAGGCTCCGTATCGCTTTAAAAGATGAAAGTAAAATAGATAACGATAAATTACAGTCTGTTTCATTAGTGAAGGGAGCGTTTCATAACGCTGGAGTATTTCAAATTGTAATCGGTCCAGGAGATGTTGATCGAGTTTATGCCGAATTGATAACGCTTGCAGGTATGAAGGAAGCGACAGTAGCTGATGTAAAAGATTCTGGAAACCAAAAGTTAAATCCAGCTCAAAAGTTTGTAAAGGTATTTTCAGATGTATTTATGCCGATATTACCAGCCATCGTAACAGCTGGTTTACTAATGGGAATTAACAATCTATTAGGGGCAAAGGACTTATTTTTTGAAGGTGAAAATTTATTAGATGTGTATCCAAACTTAAGTGGGCTTTGGGATTTAATTAATATGATGGCGAATACAGCATTCGTATTCTTACCAGCGCTTGTCGGTTGGTCAGCAACGAAGCGTTTTGGTGGTAGTCCGATATTAGGGATTGTTATGGGATTAATGCTTGTGCATCCAGCATTATTAAACGCGTGGGATTATGGAAAAGCAGCGACTGGTTTAGATGGACAAAAGATTGAGTACTTCGATATTTTAGGATTATTTCAAATTGAAAAGGTAGGGTATCAAGGTCAAATTCTACCGGTTTTAGTAGCAGCATTTGTATTAAGTAAAGTGGAAATCTTCTTAAAGAAACATGTACCAAATGCAATTCAATTATTAGTTGTACCAATTACAACGATTGTCGTAACAGGTGTGTTAGCATTAGGAATTATTGGTCCAGTTACACGTCATATTGGAGATTTATTAACAGCTGGATTAGTAGGTGTATATGAAACAGTACCAGTAGTTGGAGCAATATTGTTTGGAGCATTATATGCACCGCTTGTAATTACAGGTATGCATCATATGTTTATTGCTATCGACTTACAATTAATTGCACAGCACGGTGGTACATTCATTTGGCCAATGATTGCTCTTTCTAACATTGCGCAAGGTAGTGCGGCACTTGCGATGTTCTGGATTTCTAAAAATCAAAATGATAAAAGCATGGCATCTACATCAGCAATCTCAGCATATTTCGGTATTACAGAGCCAGCTATGTTTGGTGTAAACTTACGAAATAAATTCCCGTTCTATGCAGCGATTATAGGATCGGCTATTGCAGCTATATTTATTACGTTAAATGGTGTATTAGCACCTGCTATTGGAATTGGCGGATTACCAGCATTTATTTCTATCATTCCGAAATCGATTCCAATGTTTATTGTAGGAATGATTATCGCGATTGTAATCCCATTTACGTTAACATGGTTATTTGCAAAACGAGTAAAACAGAAGTAGGAGGAAGTTAAACATGAAGGATTGGCATAAAAGTGTAGTTTATCAAATTTATCCGAAGAGCTTTAATAGCTATTACAATAAAGAAACCGGTGATATAAAAGGAGTTACAGAGAAACTAGATTATTTAAAAGAACTCGGAGTAGATTATATTTGGTTAACACCGATATACCAATCACCACAAAATGATAATGGATACGATGTAAGTGATTACTACAGTATTGATCCATCTTACGGAACGATGGAAGAGTTTGAAGAGCTTTTAGAAGAAGCAAAGGCACGTAACATTGAAATTATGCTCGACATTGTTGTAAATCATAGTTCTACGGAGCATAAGTGGTTTAAGGAAGCAAAGGAAGATAAAAATAGTCCATATCGTAATTACTATATTTGGCGTGATGAAAAAAATAATTGGCAATCTAAGTTTGGTGGGTCTGCTTGGAAATATGATGAGAAGACAGAGCAATATTTTTTACATCTATTTGATGAGACACAAGCTGATTTAAATTGGGAAAATAAAAAACTTCGTGAAGAAGTATATGATATGATGCGTTTTTGGCTTGATAAAGGGGTAACTGGATTCCGATTAGATGTTATTAATTTAATTTCAAAAGATCAACAGTTCTTAAATGATGACGGAAGTACGGCGACAAGCGATGGGCGTAAATATTATACAGATGGCCCGCGCGTTCATGAATATTTACAAGAGATGAACCGAAATGTTTTTGAAGGGAAAGATGTAATTACAGTGGGAGAAATGTCATCTACGACAATTGATAATTGTATTAAATATTCAAACCCTGAGCGTAATGAATTAAGTATGACGTTTAGTTTCCATCATTTAAAAGTAGATTATCCGAATGGAGATAAGTGGACGCAAGCTGATTTTGATTTCATTAAATTAAAAGAGATTATGTCTAATTGGCAAATTGAAATGCAAAAGGGCGGAGGATGGAATGCGTTGTTCTGGTGTAATCATGACCAACCTCGCATAGTGTCACGCTTCGGTGATGATAGAAAGTACCGAAATGAATCTGCGAAAATGTTAGCGACAGCTATGCATATGTTGCAAGGAACACCTTACATTTATCAAGGCGAAGAAATCGGTATGACGAATCCTAAATTCGAGTCCATCGAGCAATATCGCGATGTGGAATCGTTAAATATACACGATATAAAGCTAGAAGAAGGATTATCAAAAGAAGAGATTATCGGGATTTTAAAACAAAAATCTCGTGACAACTCTCGTACTCCGATGCAGTGGAATGAAAAGGTGAACAGTGGTTTTACAACAAGTACACCTTGGATTTCAGTTGCTGAGAATTATAAAGAGATTAATGTAGAAAAAGCATTAGAAGATAAAGAGTCTGTATTTTATCATTATAAAAAGTTAATAGAACTTAGAAAAACGTATGATGTAATTACAGAAGGAGAATATGCTATTTTAGATGAAAATCATGCTAAGATTTGGGCATATACTCGTACTACAGAGAGTGAAGTGCTACTTGTTATTAATAACTTCTATGGAGAAGAAATAACGTACTCTGTACCAGCTCATGTTCAATTAGATGGGATGAAGCAAGAAGTACTACTGTCGAATTATAAAGATTTCAGCAAGGATATTATAAAACTTAACTTAAGACCATATGAGTCAATTGTCTATCGATATACGAAATAAAAGGTTGTATGCCCGCGCGGCATACAACCTTTTATTTTAAGACACCACTATACAAAATGCTTACCTCTACCTCAGGCTTAAATTTTACTTTTGCATAATCTTTATTCCAATTTTTTTTCTTCCATAAGTCAGGGTGATAAGCGATAAGATGTCTTCCAATACCGAAAGCATCACAATTTGCTTTTTGTAACTTTTTCGTTATCTTTTTAGCTTCTTTCGTAAGCTGTTTAGACAATTCTTTGTTTAGTTTGGCTCTTTCATCCATTTTGTAAAGATTATCTCTCGGAGCTTCAAGCGCTATAACTTTTAATTGAAGCTTAATGTGAGCATAAACATTTCCTTTTTTATCCGTTGTTATTTTTAAGTCTCGTTTTAACTTTCGATTGCTAATTTCCATTGTTAAATAATCAGATGTCTTCTCTGATTCATCGCTAGTAAGTTTTTGGGTTATACGGGCACTTGTTCCCATTTTTCCGGTTAATAACACGAATAAAACAGAATGTTTCAAAGGTAAATGCCCAGTTAATTTATCATTATTAAATAAAGCTAACCCGTTTGTAATTACTTCTTTTCCTTTTATTTTTATAGACGGGAGGGTGAAATCTTTACCGGGATCTAACATTTTTGTAGCAGCTGTTTCTAAAGTTTCTTTTGGAAATACACTCATATCTTCTAAGCTTTTCACTTTTTTCTTTAGAAAATCTCCAATTAGTAAATTTCCTACTTTCTTTTTTTCGAGTATCTCGGACGTTTCACCATCTACTGCAATAAGTTTTACTAAAGCAGTTGGGTTTGTTGGGTCACGAAAGCTGACATCTAAATAGGGTAGTATACCTTTTTTTAGAATTTTGGTTCCTAGTAATTGAACACCATATTTGAAATAGCGAATATTCCCAGTCACATTTTTTTTTAGGGCATCGCTTGTATCCCTTATGTTATGCCCGGTTGCTGAATGTATTTCATTTTCGAATGAAGATTGCTCTCCGCTCGAACTTTTTACGAGCTCGATTGTTTGCTGGAGTTTATTCTCTTCTGTAATATCAGATCCAATACTATAAGCTAACCTTGCTTCCCTTAATGGTTCTTGATCCCAACAGCCAGAAAGGAGGGAACTAGTACATAATATAAAAAGTAATTTAAATCTTTTTTTGAACATACTGTTCTCCTTTCTTCTTTCTTATTACTGAATAGAGTAGAAATAAAAGAGGGAGGACAACGATGAAAATATAGGTGAACTTATCAGTGAAAGTTGCAATTACTTTTAATTCTTCAGGTGTATCTATAAATAGGGCTACACTAAAAGCAATAATACCAACGATTGGAACAGCCTTTTTATGATTAGCAAGATTGAAGATATGTCTAATTCCGATTGAAGCAGCGCAATAATAACTCGCAATAGAAGCCACAACTGTTATCATCCATATTGGAATGAATAGTAAATCAGTCCGGTCTATAATCCCGATATGCAAGGAGCGTAATAAGTAAGCAACTGGCTCTGGGATAAGTTCAATTTGTTTTGGACTAAATACGATAAAGCAAATCCAAACAGTAAAAGTATAAAAAAGAGTTACAAATCCATTAGCGATAGAAATGGCCTTCAGTTTTGCCACAGAATTCCCATTTACTTTTGGGAAAGCGATAAGAATAATTTCAAAACCATACATGGCTGTAATTGTTTCTTTCGATGCTTGAATAATATTCCACCATCCAGCCTCTGTAATGGGAAAAATATAAGAAAAATCAGCTCGGGAAAGCCCTAGGGCAATTAAAAGCGCCATAGGTAAAATGAGAATAGAGGCCATGACATAAAATCGTACGATGACTTTAAACGTATTATAAGCTACATAACAACAAGCTATTGTAAATAACATAAGAATGGCATACCACGGAGTTGCTTGTAATATCCAAACTTTAACGACATTACAAACATTCAACATAACCGTCATACCGATAAGGGTAAAATAAAAAACATAAGCAAAACCTAATAGTTTTCCAAACTTATTACCAAATAGCATACAAACACTTTCATACATATCTGCATCAGGAAATCGTTTTAAGAAAAGCCACATAAGTAAAATGATAAGTTGAATTGCAAGTCCAGCGATGAGTGCAGAAATCCATCCACCACCTTTAGCAATTGGGTGAAGACGGTTAGGGAGAGAAAGTATACCAACTCCGATTTGGCATTGAATAACGAAAAAGGTAAATTGAACTAGCGAGATTTTACTTTGCGTGTTTGTCACCGTCCTCATCCTCTCTCGTTACATGTTGTCGTTGCATTTTTTTCGGTTTTGGATCATGTGGTCGTTCCCAAAATGACCAAATTGGTAGTCTTACGAAAGAATCTTTCATATCTTTAATCCGCATCGGGGCAACAGGGGAAAGATATGGTGTATGAAAAGAATGAAGCTGACATAAGTGAACGAAAGTTATAATTAGACCGAATGATATTCCAATATATCCGAATATAGCAGCAAGGAGCATTAATGGAAAACGAAGAATTCGAACTGCTGAACTCATATCGTTTGATGGAACGAGAAAAGATGAAATTGCAGTTAAAGCTACAACGATAATCATTGTGTAAGAAACGAGTCCAGCTTTTACAATTGCATCACCAATTACTAAACCACCTACAATACCGATTGTTTGTCCAACGCGGCTTGGCAAGCGAATACCAGCTTCTCGTAACAATTCAAAGATTAATTCCATTAAGAGAGCTTCAAAAATAGGAGGAAGCGGTACTTTCTCTAATGAAGCTTTAATTGTATACACAAGTTCGAGCGGCAACACATCGGGATGAAAAGCGACAGTTGCAATATAAAAAGCTGGCAAGAGAAAGGCAATTAAAAAACTTACTAAGCGAATCATTCGGATGAAAGAACCGACAATCCAGCGGTTATTATAATCATCTGGTGATTGATAAAAAGCGAATAACGTAACAGGTACGATGAGCACTGTTGGATCTCCGTCAGATAAAATAGCAACTCGTCCTTCCATTAAATTTGCTGCGACTCTATCTGGACGCTCTGTATTTAATTGCTGCGGAAATGGCGAGAAAGACGTATCCTCTATAAATTCTTGTATGTATCCTGGTGGCATAAGTGCATCCGTTTTAATCGTTTCTAATCTTCTTTTCACTTCTGTAACTAAATCGTCATTCGCTATATTTTGCATATAAGCAATTGCTACTTTCGTGTGCATTTCTTCACCAATTGTAAAATACTTAACAACTAAATTTGAACTCTTAATGAGTTTACGAATAGAGGTTAAATTAGTTGCTAGGTCCTCTACAAAACCAGTATGTGGACCGCGCACAACCCCTTCATTATCAGGCTCTGCTATATCTCTCTTTAAAGATAAAGCTGTTTCGAAAATACAAAAACTAACGACATGTTCATGAAAATATAATGATTTACCTTGTAATAAAAGTTGTATCCCATAATTTAAATTCGTTTCTTTTTTCATATTTAACGTAGAAAAAGCTTTATCTAAAGATAAATCCGACCGCGTTAATAATGGCTCAAGAGCTAATTGATGAATTAGATTTGGATCTGCTAAAGATTCAATATATATGATCGTTCCTTTTCCGTTTTGAAAAGGGATATCTAATTTTTTTATATCGTCTGAATGGGAAAGTTTGTTTTCAATGTAATTAATGTTCTCCGGAAGTGATGGAAACATATGCTTTTGATTTTTACTCTCTTTTTGTTCTTTAGGCTCTGTCATAATTTCCACCTCTTTTAGAATAAAGTCACTTCAGTTAATTTTTGTTGTTTGTGAGAAATTTATGCTTGGATTATTCGGTGGGATTGAAAATTCTGTTTTTTTATCTTCTATACTTAAAGAAAATGAAAATTAGGAGAATGGGAAGAAAGCGTATATTAGATTGGCAATATTAATATATATCTTTTGTACTATAGGAGGGTAAACCTAGCGGCACATATAATTACATCATTCGATGAATAGGAAATTTAAGAAAAGCGATTTATAATAATAGTATTGTGTCTTGCCTTTTTAGGTGCAGTACACAGCCGGTGATTGGCTAGTGGAGGTTCTTCCATTTTGCCAGTGCCGGTTTTTTATTAGATAATAGAGAAAATAAAGTTTTTATAAAGAAAGAAGGGGTTGTTTTGAAGGATGTAAATTCTATCTTTATGAGAGAAAAGATTGCTAGTTCTTATCTTTATTTTATTTCTTTTCTTGGTTTGATTACTATAACTATATCTTTACTTGAAATTAAAATCCCTTCTCATCCAACAATACTAATATTGTT
>NZ_WIPE01000061.1:0-39730 GCF_009760835.1 Bacillus sp. EE-W1
GAAAATGCGATATAAATGCCCGCATCATCCAGGCGAAGTATTTACGATACTATTTTCACACCTACGAAGAGGGCATGGATGCCCGAAATGTGGGAAAGAGCGAAGTGGACAAGTCCGATCAGAAGTACATTTTTTAGAACAAGTATCGAAGAGCTCGTCAATTTATACGAAAGAGCAGCGTCAAAAAGCGCGCCAAGAAACTTCGAGATTACTAGATACGTATTGTTACGATTGTCCAAACAAGGACTTACCGTATATCGGAGCGATTGAAGAACATTGCTATAAAAATTGTCCGCATGGAGTCGGATTAGATATTCGACGATGTGGTGCAATATTAGCCGGCGAAGATGCAGAAGCGGTGATTGAGCATTACAAGGTGAAATTTGAGAAAGAACGTATTGACAGTAACAGTCGTAAGGAGGTACTAGTAAATGAGTAAGGCAGGCGTGGCGCAGACACAAGGGTACAGAAAAACTAGAGAGAGAGTTGAGTTTGAAGAGCGTATTGTCGATGGCAGGTCCGTAAGTGGAAAGAAGTGTTCAAAATGTGGAGTGTGGAAAGAACTCGAAAATAGTTTTAGTAAAAAGAAAGGCGGTCTTGGAGGAAGAAGAGCTGAATGTACTATATGTGAAGCAGAGAGATCGCATAAATACCAAGAAGAAAACAAAGAATTGCGTACAGCATATTTTCGTAAGAGATATGGGGAAAACAAAGAGCGGATATTAGAAAATAACCGTAGATGGGTAAGAGATAATCAGAAAATTAGACTAGAGTATTTACGTAATTACCGTAAGGAAAATAGAGAAAAAGAGAATGAACGGGTTAGAACATGGAGAAAAGAAAATCCCGAAAGACATAAAGCAATCCAACACCGTCGACGAGCTCGTAAAAAAGCGTTAGTGGATGATTTTACGCATATACAAATGCGAGAAGTATTGGCGTACTTTAGCGGAGGATGCGCTTTAACGGGATCAGAGAATATCCATTGGGATCACGTTATTCCTTTAGTGACAGGACATGCTGGGACTACTCTAGGTAATATGATTCCACTACGTCATGATTTAAATGAATCTAAAGGTGAGCAGAATATATTCGAATTTTTCAAAATGAATAGGCAACGTTTTGAACTATCGTACGAGAAATTTAATTTTCTTATCAAATGGTTGGCAGCCGTTAATGATAAGACAATTCAAGAGTACCGAGATTATGTGTACTGGTGTCATGAAAACCCACGTAAGTTAGATGATTTAGAGATGGAAAGCGAGGTAATGTCATGAAATGCATTCTCGCTGACTACTGTTCGCTCTACAAAAGGGATTCATGTAATAACTACTGTCCGTCTTATATTGCGGTGCACGGTTCAAATGGGAAAAGTGGGCGTTCATTTGCAACTAGTTTACCGGATGAGTACAAGTTTATTACAGCGAAAAACTCGCCTGTTCGAGAGTCACAGCTAAAGGTTTACAAGTCAATAGACGCATATATAGGAACCTTTAAACGGCAGTTCGATTCTACGGATGGGTCAACGGACGCAAAGGACAAAATTAAATCGATGTATCTCTACTCGGAGGAAACTGGCACAGGGAAAACGACAACAGCGGCCGTAATTTTAAACGAATGGTTAATACGACATTACATCGGTAGTTTGCAGCGAAATAGGCAATCGTTGCAGGTACCTGGGTATTTCTTAGATGTGAACGAGTGGCAGACGTTATTCAACGAATTTAATCGGTCAAACATACCGCGTGAAACCGCGGAGAAATCAGCAAAAGAATACTATCGTCGCATGGGTAATGCAAAGACGGCACCTTTCGCAGTACTGGACGATATTGGAGTACGAAGTGCAACCGAGGCGTTTCGAGGTGATTTACATGCGGTAATAAACCATCGAGTAACAAACGGATTACCTACGGTATACACTTCGAACATTCCTATCGACGAATTGGAAAACGTGTTTGATCGTAGGTTGTACGATAGAGTGCGAGATTTATGCGTGGTGTTGCCGTTCGAAGGTAGTTCGAAAAGGGGGATGCGGAAATAAAAAAATGGCCGCTCCTTTTAGTAGAACGGCCATACCGAAATCATGTGCTGGAGGTCGCCACAAATGGCTTAAGGCGTCTTCTTTAGGCAGTATGGACAAGAATTTTTAAGTTTATACGTAAAAACGGCGAGTAACCAGATAGGCTACCTGCTACGTCCCTGCACGACACGGAGAAGAACCCCCCCCCGTTTTGAAAGAATGAAGTCGAAGGGAGATCGACTCAAAGGTAGTATGCGCAAAACAAAAACGGTTATTCAAGAGGGAGAATATGAAAATGAAGAGACTTATTATCGGTGCATTTCTCTATCTACCGTTAGCATTCTGGCTTAGTTATTTTTGCGGAATCAGTACGGTAGAAGTGCTCGCAACAATGTTTATTGTCGGAGTTACCGGCGGAATCTATAACGTAGTATTAGAGGAAACGAAAGAATAAATTGTGTAAGTAAGACCAAATTTGAATTTTGTATAAAAGCGAGGGGTTGAAAAAATAAAATGAGTGGAATTTACAAACTCGTATCGCAATCCATAAAACAAAGAGGGAGAGAATTAAAGATGGGTAGATTCAAATGTGACAATTGCGGAGTGTACGAAATGATTTTGACTAAAGGACTATGTGATGATTGTGTAAATAAAAAAGAGAAAAACGTAATTGTGGAAAATATGAGTGATTTAGAAAAACTTAAAGAAATTAACGAACGTTGGGAAGAAGGAGAGTTGACATGGGAAGATTTAAAACAAGATTATTTGTGGTTAAAAGATAAATGCAATCAATTAATTAAAAACTAAACAAAAGCGTTATTTGAATAGAAAGGACGACAGTCGATGATTATGCACATCAAACTCAAAAACATTGAAGAAGAGTGTTTTGCATACCCAACTTCATTTATTGGTGAAACAGTAGATAACAAAATATTCTATTGTCGTTACTGAGGTGGGCAGATGAGATTTGAAATAGATGACGTAGTGATTTTACGATTCGATTACGGTGAAAGATTTGATGGATCGTGCTCGTGGGAAGAGTTTAAAGAAGAAGCAAAATGCAACGGTTTATTGATTAACGATGATGAAGCGGAAATAAAAAATTAAAACAAAATCGTTAATTTGAGAGAAAGGGTGAATGAAAGAATGGCAGGTTTTATGAACGGAATTCAAAAGTTATTAGGTGAATCGGGAGAACTAGTATTACTGGTTGGGAAAACGATTGAGAAAGTATTTATTGGCGAAGATAACTGGTCACTCAGGTTTATTACCGATAATGGAGTAGTTGAATGGAATACGGAAAATGATTGCTGTAATGAAGTATGGTTTGAGCACATGGATGATTTAGAAGCTCTTGTAGGTGCAACAGTCATTGAAGTTGATGGTGATCGTTGGGGAGAATGGGAAGATATTTCTGAAGAAGATGAATATGACGAAGTTCTTGAACAAGCATTTTGGAAAATTAAAACCAATAAAGGAGTTTGTACTATTGAAGTACGTAACTCACACAATGGATACTATGGCGGGCGTGTAAATGAAGAATTAAGTGAATGTGGAAGAGAAGATTTTGAAAATCATGATGATTGGAAAGAAGTAACGGAAGAATTTTAATAAAAACGCTATTTGAATAGAAAGGGTGTGAATATGAAGAAAGAAATTGATCTCTATAACATCGATATAGTTATTCAAGCTTTATTAGAAATGAAACAGGAATATATGAAAACAAAAGGATTCAATGAAGAAGCTAAGTATCATAAATGCAGTGTATTAGAATCCAATATAAATTTAATCATTCGATTTGATAAATCGCGGAAATTATGGAATTGCAAATACGGAAAAGACGAGCCTTACTTTGGTAACTTGCTTAAACAATTTTCGAATTTAGAGAATCTTGATCACTATATAAAAGAAATGAAACTGTTACTAGAAAGAGGAGCGGATGAATGATGAAAGAAAAAACATACTTACCTGAAGATGCTTATTGTGAAGAGGATATTGCAGCAGTTAAAGAATTGGTTGAAGTTTACGGGATACCTGAAGGGGCAGCGGTTGATTGTTTAGTAAGTCGTACAGCTGAAGAGATGCAAACGGTATTAACTTTCCTTAGAAGATATGGAAGTATGATCAAGGTTTTATAATAAAAATTTCATTTTGTAGAAAAGGGGAATTGATATGAAATACGGTGTTTATTTAGGTGGAGAAGTAATGGAAACTCATGATGATTATTTTAAGGCGCGTGAAGAGGCGCAGCAGTTAACGAAAGATACGGGTGCAGTTCATTGGGCTATGCCGATTCAAGAAACTAAATGGAGTGAACAAAGAATTAAAGCTCATATACGATATGTAGAAGAGAGCGAAAAGAAAATAATGAAGTTAGAAAGTGATTATATAAATGCACAGGAATCGCTTAGAAAAATTATAGAACGTATCGAAAGTGAGAAGTTAAGCAAAAGGAAACTTCACGATGAATTGTATGATCATGGCGGTTGGATGTTATATGACGGTGAATGGGTTGAAGTGGACAAGCAATAAAAAAGCAGCTAGCAAAAGCTAACTGCTCACCCAAGAAAAACAGAGGAAAGATAACCATGTGTCTATAGTATTGACGGAATATTGAGTTTTATTCAGGGGAGGAACTAAAGATGGAAGAAAACGAAAGATATTGGATTTTAGAATATTACAGATATCATTGCGAATATCAATACGAAGCCGATAGTAAGGAAGAAGCACTAAGATATGGTTGCCTTCGAGAAGATGAAGGTGAAATTTCAATGCATCGATTACTTGATCCAGATGGAAATGTAGAAATGGATAAACAAGAGCTATCTCATTACTATGTTCATGATTGGGTGTACGAAATTTAATAAAATAATCCTTTGAATAGAAAGTGAGGAAAAAAGATGAGCTTATACTCAACGAAGGAACAAGAAACGGTATTGACTTTCGACAACGAAACGAAGGAATGGAGCGCATACTCTTGCGTCCCGAAACACATCCGTAAATTAGTAGAAATAGTCGGTAAGGAAAACGTTACAGTTATCGAAAGTGATAATGACGGCAACTTACTAGCGATGAAATGTACGTTGCAAGAGAAGAACGTCAGTATGAAACGATTACGAACATATAGCGAGGATCAGAAGCGAGAGATGGCGGAGAGAATGCGGGCGGTTCGAGGTTCTACAAATTGACTAATGTAATAGTTTAAATTAGACCATTACAAGTATTATTTATTTTCGTAAACTATTAAGTACAAAGCTCTTTGACAACCGAATAAAAATCGCTCAAAAAAACAAAATGGAGGTGTAGTTAATGAACTACGGAGAAATGCTCTTATCGAAAGTGGTAGATACCGCTAACCCCGTTCAGCTTAACTATGTAACAGAACGTGACTTTGTTACAGCTTCGGAAAAGAAAGCGTACCGATTTATCAAAGATTACGTAGAAACTAATCGAGGAAAAACGCCGGACTTCCGTACGTTAGTGGCGGAAGTCGACGGCTTCACTTACGTCCCACAAGTCGAGGATAGCTTCGAGTATTTAACGAAACAAATCAAGTCTTATAGCGCTAAGATCGAAGTGATGGAACTCTTACAAAACGAAGCGCCTACCCAATTTGAGGAAAAAGACGGAAATAGTTTCCTAGAATGGTTGCGAGAAAAAGTAGACGGAGTTATAATTAGAACAAACGTTCGAGATAAGGTCGGAACAAGCTTAAAAGCCGATGCAAACAAGTTTCTCGAAGAATATGACCGCAGGAAAAAAGGCGAGTCGTATCGTATTTGGAACTCACGATTCCCATTCATTAATAAAGCGATTGGTGGGTACGTTTCTTCAAACGTTTACACAATCTACGGGAAGTCAGGGCGTGGTAAATCCGCAACGACTATCGAAGAAGGTGTAGAGATGGCGTTTCAAGGTGCGAACGTACTCATCTGGTTAATGGAGATGGGATGGTTCGAGGGAATGGTCCGATTGTATACTTCGATTTCAGCACGTATTGGTGCGACAGTTGCTGAGTTAGATGGCGTGAACCTCGAAGCGGGCTTTGACTCAAAGGAAATACGTCACGGTAAGCTATCGGAGGAATTCGAAGAGGGTTTTAAAACGTTCTTAGCTAATATTAACGATATTTTACCTGGTAACATTATCGTACGAGGCGTAGATGATGACGATTTCCATCGTAGAGACTTACGTCAATTGGAAGTAGATATTATGGAGACGAACGCTGATGTCGTTATAGTTGACCCGTTCTACTATCTCGATTATGAGACAAATACGAGTAAGACGGCAGGTGGGGACGCAGCGGCAACTTCGAAAGCACTCCGTCGATTGGCAGGTAAGGCAGGTGTAGTAATATTCGCTATTACACAAGCGGATGAAGTAGATAATAATGAGGACGAGGATGGACAAAGGGAATTACGTTTACCGAAACGTAGCGAGGTAAAGAAAACGAAAGCGTTACTCGAAGACGCGGCGTTATTGATAGCAGTAGACACTGACGCAAAGCAATGTCGAGGTATGATCGGTATTAATAAAGGCCGTGACGGTGGCGAAGGTGAATCAGCCGAAATTATTTACATGCCGCAGATTGGCGTTATTAAAGAAATGGAAACAGGCGAGCAGGCAGCAAAGCAATTTACGAGTGTATTTTAAATTAAAAGAATGGTAGGTGGCTCACCTTGTCAAGTATTCAAATACGCAGTCAGTCCGTCAATGCAGACATCGAATATGAACTTCGTCAGTTTTCATGGAGCAATGAACGATGGTCATCTGATAAACTGATAGCAGCAAGCCCGTTTCGATACGAGCACACGCCGAGCTTCTTCGTCAACTTAGAAGGAGATTACGCTGGCACGTGGAAAGATTCCGGCGCATTTGATAACGAATGGGAAAGCGGCAACTTTACCAGGTTATTATCTTACTTGCGAAATGAGACGTATGAAGAAACGGAAGATTATTTACTCGAGATGTATGGTGTGGAATATAGTTACGATAATTTAACACTTAAGCCACCGAAACTTCGTGTTGAGGGGGGAAGTAAGGCCCTCGATTTTGGTCGGTTGCAAGAGTATGCGTTCAGACATCCGTATTTAGAGGGTCGTGGTATAAGCGAGGAAGTACAACGACAAATGAAGATTGGTTACGACCGTAATAGGCAGGCGGTTGTAATTCCGTGGTTTGATACAAACGGAAGATTGGCGAATATAAAGTATCGGAAAACGCGTGGCAAAGCGTTCTGGTACGAAAAGGACGGAAAGCCAATCGGAGATTTAATATACGGTTTACATCTTGCTTATAGACGGAACATAAAACGTGCAGTATATTGCGAGGCGGAAATAGACGCGATGTCTTTCATGACAGCGGGGGTTTTCGGATTGGCAAACGGAGGCTCATCGTTCAACCAACGTAAGGCAGATCAGTTATTAAAGTCGCCAATAGAGGAATTAGTTATCGTGGCGGATAACGACCCGGCGGGCGAGAAACTTAGAAAAGAACTTGAGAAATATTTAAACGGTAAAATACGGTTGACAAACGGTTATGTACAAGGGTATAAAGATGCAAATGAAGCGTTGGTAAAAGAAGGCGCAACTTCGTTGGTATCTGTAGTTGATAATGCGGATCCAGTTCGATTAAAATTAATATACGTGAATTCACGTAGTGACGGTCGGAGGGAAGATACGAAACCTTCCCGGTAAATAGATGTTATTCCGTTTCCCATTCGTACAATTCTTCGATGTCACAATGTAGTACGGACGCAATGTTACGCGCTCGTTCCACATTCGGCAAATTACGTAAGCTGACATAATCCGTTATGGATTGCGGTACAATACCGACTTTCCTAGCGAGATCAGCTTGTGTAATGCCGTTTTTCTTACATAGTTCGGGAATACGGCACCTTCCGACTTTAAACGATGTAATCACCTCCTTTCTTAAATCGGAGGCTTTGAAACTATTATTTTTAAATGCTTACAATTTTAACTACTTTTTCTATAGGTACGTCTAGATGTAGACAGATTTCTTCTATTGTACTTAAATTTACAGACATCCCTTTGTTAATATTCGCAATGGTCCTCGCATTTAGAATTGTACCGCGGAGATCACTAATTACCATTTCTTTTTCTTTTAGCGTCTCATGCAACGGAGAGTAGTCAATCATTTTAACACGTCCTTAAAAAAGTTTCTCAACCTATTGTGTGTTTACAAAAGTAAACATTGGAATTATACTTACATTATACCAAAATTTTCTTATACAGCATAGGAGGGTTTTCAAGTGCAGGGGTTTCATAGAGAGATATGCGATATTATTAATGATAGAGATGATATAACATTTTCAGCGGTTGGAGAAAAAATAGAAGCATCCAAACAATGTATGTCTAAATTTAAAAAGGATGGGACCATAGGGTTTAGAAAGCTTTTGAGACTCTCCTATTACCTGTTTCCAGACAACCAACGCGAGAAGATGGAGAAATGGTGTCTACAATTAGATTCGGCGGAATCAATTCAACAAAGCTTGGAGTATGCAGCAATTACTAGGAATGTATCCTTGTTAAAAAAGCTTATAAAGAAGCATAAAAAAGAAGTTGGAATTATTGGTGATTACATAAACGTTTACAATGTAATTTATAAATACATGAATTACGACATGGAAGGTCATGAAATAATCGGAAATTTAAAAAAGATTGAATATACTGAAGATAACGCCCTGATGATCTTAGTTAAGATACTTAAGTGTTATGGTTATTTTGCACAAAAAAAGATTCATCTTATGTTGGATTTGGCTTTGGAAGTAGAAGAAATGATAAAAAATTTAAGTGATAGTCGTAAGTTATTTATCAAAGAATGCTATCTTCATAGGTTAGCAGAAGTTTTAGCACCTGTTTATCTACATAGGAATGAGCTAGAATTATCGAGGCATTATTCTTTTTTAATAATTAACGCTAATATCTGCGCGAAAACTGTTTCTGATGCGTCATATTATGTAGGGATGACGTACTTAACTGAAGATAAGGAGAAATGCTTAGAGTACCTTCAGAAGAGTCATGAAATCGCTAAGTCTGTCGAAGTGAAAAATTTGATTATCCAAACGAGAGATAACCTAGATTATGTTAAAATTTACCTAGACATACCACTAGGAATAGATTCAGATGCGAGACTTGTGATGTATCAGAACAATAAGAAAAACGGAAAAATGATTGAAGATTACATAGAAGAAAGGGGAGAAAGAGATTTTCTTTTAATATATCAAGCTTGCAATCAAGAATCTATCCTTGCGTTGTACGAATGCTTCCAAAGGTTCTTTTCAAATTCGAACTTCTTTTTCTCTAGTCTAGTGGCTAAAGAAATATACGACAGAGGCGATCGTTCCGGTATGACTGAGATGTTAACGAATTTTAAATCTAACAACAATAAAGGAGAGATTCATTTTGAAAAAAGTTTTATTAGGAGTTTCCGCAGTTTTAACACTAGCTCTGGGAGTATTTGCGCTTAGTGGTTTTGTAGATGCGCAAGGAGATAATCAACAATATAAAGCGCAAGAGACTAGACCAGGTGGTTAATTACTAACTAAATAAGATTACTAAGGGCGGTCTTCTTGATCGCTCTTTTTTATTCGTATAAATGTTTACGAAAGTATACAAAGTGTAAATTCCAGTACTTAGTGTACTTTGATAAATATTCCATTGTAATATGCTATACTTTGAACATTGGTAATAAACAAAAAACTTTTATCGAAAAAAATTATAAAAAATGTGCGCGGGCTTGGCCGCTTGTGCGTCATAGTTAATGTAAGGGGGAATAAGAAGTGAAAGACGAACAAAAATTGAATATTAACGAAATGGTAAATAATTATCTTCGAACAGGTGACGATTTCATATTTACGGGTTTGTACACTAGTTTATCGGAGGTATATCGTGACAAGCTTCGGTATTGGAGCACGAGTACATACATGGCGAACGAACATGACATAACCGGATTGTTCCACGATGTAATACAGAAGGTATTGAAAAGCTTACGGAATAACGCTGGCGGCGATTTCGTAAAACTATTCGCAGTATCATTAAAAAATGAGTACAATTCATTATTGCGAAAGTTACGTACGAGAAGAAAGTACGAATTATATGACGGACCTAATAGCGATGAGGAAGAGAACACGGCAATGTTCGAAACTATCGCTGACGAATTCGATTTAGAAGAACACGTTATAAAAAAGAAGGAAGCCGACCAGCGTGAGCTAATCGACTTCCTTACAGACCCGGCTAAGGTCAGTGACGAGACAACGACGGCAATCGTTGAATCGTTTATTACGAATGATGGACCAACTACACCGACGGCAATCGGAAAGAAGTTAGGCCTTCATCATTCTACGGTAATTCGCAAGATCGAGCGCTTGGCAAAGCGTTTCGATGAAAGACAATTCGGTAATTATCGAGATTATCTTCTTGCGTAATTTATATATACGCATAGGCATCGCGTATATATCGAAGTTTTAAGTAGTTATGTGTATGAAGGGGGCTAAACGCTTCCCTTTGTACATAAAATTAACCGACTTGGCAGGTCGACCAATTGCAATACTTTTGCTTAACGTTAAAGCAAGTTACCTTACCTTAATTAAGCGGAAGTGTAATACAGTGCACCTCACTGTTATTATACAGTATTACCGTGGTACGTACAAACCAATTCTTTGTAAATTCGGTCGACACTATCTGTCATATTACGTTTTATTCTGATATTAAAAGATAATATAATGCACGTCGATATAACGTCATTACCTGCGTATTTCCCCCGAATATGAACAACGGGTAGTGGCGTCATATGGGCGTTTGGCATATACGTCCTAAATTTCTTGATTTCTACCGATGTATCCCCCGCGTCGGTATTACGTAATTGAAGCCAGTTGCGTAATACGGGCGTGGGAACCACCCAAGCTCGAATAATTAACGAAGGAGTTGTTTCGATGGGTATTAGAGAAACGTTAAAAAAGCGTGAGGAACAACGTGAAGCAAATCAAAACGGAGGTAATAACGATTTCCCTGAAGGTGTAACGAGATACGTCCGAATGGGGAAACACGGCGAAGTAAACGCAGATGGTAGAACTTTCATCTTACTAGCTGACCCGGATAATTGGTATTTCTACTTCGTACACGAAGATAAAACATTCGACGGTAAACGTACGATTCACCGATTCCGAAAGCACTCATGCTTACACTCTCCACGTGAAACAAACGCAGACATTACGCAATACTTCAAACCAGGTAAAACGGAATGTCCGTCATGTAAGGTCGGAGCGAAACGTAAGATGTACGCAATGATTCCTGTTTACGATTTGGAGTACGGTACTTATCGCGTAATCGATACGGCTGAGTTCCATATTAACAACATCATTGCTGACTACGATAAAGCTGAAAAGATGGGCCGTAAGTTTAATCCGCAGTACTCATTAGTAGGTGAAGCGGTGCACATTAAGCAGGTCGATAAATCTTATTCGTTAGAGTCAGGTGAAGCTACGGACGAGCAAGTCGAAAAGGCTAAAACGTTTATCGGTACGGAATTTGGTTACGAAGACTTAGCAAACTTCCGTGAGGAAAGTGACGTTATTACATTGTTACAAGATGCGGAAGATGAGTCGATTGATAAATCGAAGTTACTAACGTCTTCAAAAAGTGATGCAGCAAGCAACGAGGGAACACCAATTGATATCTCAGATGACGACTTACCGTTCTAAGGAGGAGCGCACATGGCACACGAAACAACAATTAAGGGCGGTTGCTCGGAACTCCGAGTAGCCCTCGCGCTCTTAAACCTCGGTTGGGAAGTAGCGAATTCGTTCATCCCGGAGGTTTACGACTTAGTAGCGCGTGATCCGATTAATAAGCAGTGGTACACGATACAGGTAAAAACGATTCGAGTAAGACATGATCGTGACGACGCGTTAGTGGTACAAGCGAAAAAAGGTAACGGTGAAGCTTATACGAAAGATGATTGCGACTATATCGCAGGCGTCGAAGGTGACCGAGTATTCATGTTCGAATGTGCAGGACAACGTGAGTATTGGGCTACAGAAACTAGCGCAAGTCAACGATGGATTGAGTTAACAGCTACAACTAATAATGAAGAAAACGGGGAGGACGAATAATATGGCTAAAGTAAACGTGAAGGTAGTTAATGAAAATACGGTGGAATATAACGGGTTTGTTTACGAAGTTATTATGGGTGACGCGCAGGTAAATGATTTAGTTAAGGCGTCAGACGACGAATTAGATGTAACGGAAGGTGCGTTGTATTTAATTACAGGCATTGATTGTGATGGTGATATCGAGTTTAACGATGATGCGAATGATGTAAATCTATTCTTTAAAGGACATCATTCAGTATTCCGCAAATCCCACGCAATCACCAACGACAAACTAACCGACGCAGAAGGCGTAGTGAAAATCGAATTACCTGACGGAACTAAACTCGAAGGTACACCGTCTGACTTAGAAAAGATTACTCGTAGTATGCAGGCGTTGCAAAATGAGCAGCAAGGGCAGGAGGAACAGGCAGCGACGGTGGAAATGCCGGTAGAAGCGCTTGAAGTAAAGGACGAAGGCGAGAAGGCGTCAGAACGATTACAGGTCGGTGATTATGCGAAGGTTATCGTTGATACTTGCGATTTATTTGAAAAAGGAGAAATCGTTAAAATTATTGAAACGGACTGTTCAATTCTTCCGTACAAAGGTGAGCAATTATCTAGCGGTCGTTATGAATGGTTGTACGAATCAGAGGCAGTGCGTGCTACAGAAGATGAAGTAAAAGTGGTAACTGAGCCGAAAGTCGAACCGTTGAAAGTCGGCGATTTCGCGAAAGTTGTAAAAGTAGATAGATTCGAAATTGGGGACATCGTTGAGATTGACGGTGAAGATTCACAACATTTCCGAGCAACTCGCCTGAAAGATGGGTTCTGGCATTACGCAGATTTAGAACGAGAACTAGTAAAAGCAACCGACGAAGAAGTCCTCGAAGCTAAACAAGCGATATTGAAAGTAAATGATTATGCGAGGATTATTAGTAACGAGGCAACTACTGAAGCGTGTGACCCACATGAGTTTGAAGTTGGTACCGTTCTTAAATTACACGAGTTTGACTCTGACGATAACACGTTTGAGACTCGATATTTAAATGGCGACACGCCTGACGCAGAGTGGGTACACCGTAAAGACCTCGAACCACTAACGAAAGAAGAAACGGAACACATCGCCCGTGAAGCTGAGGAAGAGAAGAAAGCGAAGGCAGAGCGTGAGGAGAAAGAAGCGGAGCGACTTAAGTGGGCGGCTATCGGTCGTGAGGTTGGCGAGATTAAGAAAGGCGATATCGTACATCTAACATACCGTGAGTTAATGCTAGGTAAAGTTTTAGGACTTAATGAAGATTCATCTACACCAAGTGACCAGCGTTATTATGTTGACTTTGGAGAAAGAGGTAGCGGAATTTGTACGGAAAAAGTAACTAACTTGTTACTGATTGCACCTTCGGAATCTCTATTTGATCAAGCGCCTATAACAGAAAGCGCTGAGAAATTTGAGTAGAGTTTGCGAAAATTGCAACGCAGTACTCAACCGTAAAGAATTCGTATACGACGATCGCGAGGGCAATTCATTTTGCGATAGGAAATGCTACGAAGAGTGGGCGGAAGACAATCACGAAGTGGCAGTGACATTTTATTACCGATTAAATTGCAAGGAAACGGGGCGGTAAGTTATGACGCCGAAATTAACGTTGAACTTAAAGATGCCGGGTGCTGAAGCCGTAGAGGAGACGAAGGCACGAGTAGCAAAAGCGGTCGAGCGAAAAGCAAAGGCGACCGAAACGATTGAGGAAGCGTTCCAACGAGTTTGGCAGACGAGTAAATGGGACGAGAAAGAAGCAGCATTATTTAAACTAGCGCATGAAGCGTTCTTTTCCGGTGCGATAGGCAGGTTATCGGAAAAGCGTTTAACGAAAAAAGAAATTAAAGAAATGGGACAACGAGTACAAGAGGAGCGTGAGGATGCGTTGCGAAAGCAGCGTATCCAACAAACGCTTGCTAATAAACCAAGTAATTATCACGTTATTACTGATGAAACGAAACTGGGCGAAATGATTTCGCGTTTATATAAAGAAACAGAATTGCAACGTACTAACGAATGGTTTCAACAGGCATTCAAACTATTCGACAATACGTTAATCAGACGTAAGTTAAGCGAACGAGGTATTACAATCCCTTCGGCGCTGTCATTGACGGTGTGGGATACGGAGACTTCCGGTTTAGATAAAATGATTGATTTAACGGGTGGCTATTCGTTTTGGCTTCCGTTATTAAACGAAGGTTATTACGTAGCTTACGGACACGTAAGCGAAAAGCAACAATGCAAACGTTCATTAGCATTAGAAGTAGTAAAGCCGTTTTTAGAAGACGCAGCCCACATCAAATCGTTTCATAACGCAGAGTACGATTTGAACTTATTACGTAACGATGGGTTTAAACCGGCGGGCGTACGATTCGACTCAATGGACGCACAACTCATCTTATATGATCACGAAGAAACATACGGTTTAAAACCGTTATTTACAAAGTATAAAAAAGCGATTGGCAGCTATGCGTTAGAGATGGACGATTTCACTTTCGAAGATTTATTCGGAAATGGATCACCTTTGCCTTACGACGCTGAAACTGTTGGTATATACGCTATCAAAGACGTTCACAAAGGTTGGTTGTTGACGAAATGGCAAATCGATAATTTAGTAGCGACGGACGATTTAGCAAAAGCATATTTTGAAATCCGTCAATATCTACCAGAGATAAACGTAGAGATTGTTCGTACTGGCTTCGAATTAGACTTAGAGGAACTATCGAAATTGGAGGTCGAGTACGGAGAAGCTCACGGTGAGGCACAACGTAAGTTATTTGAAACATATCAGATTGACGATGCATTTCTTTATAAGATGTCGCTGACTATTAAAGGCGAGCAGATTAACAAATGGATTGAGGCGCAAAAGAAACGTATCGAAAAGCAACAAGATATGTTAGCGAAGTGCCTGACGGAAGTTAAAACGGCCAATTCAACGACTAAGAAATATCAACAATTAAAGACTCGTATTCATAAGTATCAAACCGAGGCCCTTCCCGAGGCGATTCCGCAGAACGCACCGGATTATATAAATGAATTTAACTTATCAAGTAGCGACCATTTAGCGTATTTAATATACGATCACTTAGGTATTAAAGACCGTACGAAAGAAATCGTAAAGGACAAGAAGAAAGTACGAGCGGTTTCGACGGACGTATTAGAACGTTACTTCAAGGAAGAAGAGTCGCTAAAACCACTAGCAGACTTTTCGAAGTACAGTAAGCTACTTGGTACTTACGTAGAGAAGATGCCGAAAGCATTAGACGTGGATGGACGGATTCATACGCAACTTAGGACGGTATCAACTGGACGCTATGGTTCGAGTGGTTACAAAGGAAAACCCAACGATGTTTACACAGGAGCAGTTACCGATAGTAATTTCTTAGACATTATTCAACGTTTAGTAGATTGCAATGAACAAGTAGAAAAAGGAACAAATTTACAGAACATCCCTTCACGTTCGGAGGAAGGATTGCGAGTACGTAAGACGTTTAAACCGCGTGAAGGACACACATTTGGTGCTTCGGATTTATCTTCGATTGAACCGAGATTGCAGGCGCATCGTATGGCAACCGAATTCGGCGATGAAATATTCGCTATTATGTTCCGCAAAGGACTTGACCCTTACGTGGAATTCGCGTCATTGCTGTTCGATGTGCCGAAAGCTCATTGTTTAGAAGCGTATTACAAACAAGTAAAAGGGACCGATAAGGCTGTGCCTCCATTCCGTAAATTAATGAAGCAACTATTCTTAGCGGAAGGTTACGGACAGGCTTTCGAGCAGTTTTATAAGTCCGTCCAAGTATACGGAATTACAGAAGAACACGCATCAACAGCGTATAAGAAATTCGATGAAGTATTACCAGGATTTAAAAAGATGGTAGAAGCGACGTTTGAACACCTAAGACAACACGGATGGGTCGCTACATTATGGGGACAGAAACGTAGATTCCCGAAATATAAAGAGCAATGGAAACGCCTAAATCAACTCATGCGTAAAGCACGCATTTCAGATAAAAATGATCCGAAGCTAGGTGAGAAATCACGAAAGTTAAAGTGGGAAGAACGTTCGGAGTTTTGGGAGCTAATCAAAGCGACAGGAAAAGCAGAACGTCAGGGATTTAACCATACGATTCAAGGTTCGGGCGCTAATGTATTGCAGTTTTGTATGATTCGTAGTTATTACGAATGTACTCTTGCGAAAGGTTGGGAATTCAACCTAACGTTACATGATGAAATGAAACATTCGATTCCAAACGATCAATTAACGCCTGAAGCTATTGCGTTGTATGACGACATTATGACGAATACGGTCATTTTAGAAACTCCGTTAGAATGCGACACAGTAATCGAACCGGAGTGGATGAGTGAGTATTCAGCAGAAGATTGGGATTTCGAAAATTGTAAACCTAAGGAGGAAAGTTAATGTATAGCTGTCCGAAATGTCTAGAGTGGTTTGATGATGAAGACGAATTTTTCGAGCACTTTACATTGTGTGAGGAGGCTGGTGGAGAATGTTGACATGTAATAGATGTTATTGCAAGTGCGTAGGGTTATATGAATCCGAGAAATATTTTTTCGTATGCAAAAGATGCAAAGAGAAAGAGCAAGAGGAGGAATCGAATGATTAACCTATCCGAAGTAACAACGAAAGAACTAAGCGAAGAATTAGAGCGAAGACAAGGCGTAATCACCGTCCAAGTCGAGCCTTATGAAAAGATAGAAGTCGGAGGCATACGCGTAGCAGGACCAGCAATCGTTTTAATAAATCAAGACTAATAGGAGTGAGGGAATGTTTAAAGGACTAGGAGCAGTATTTACGTTAGCCATATTAGGAATTCTGATTCTATCATTTGGAACATGGTCAGCTATTTGGCTAGGACTAGCGTGGATTATTAGCTATGTATTTAATTTGGATGTTAGTTATATGACAGTGTTTACGATTAGTTCAATTGTATGGTTGTTAGTTGTTATTGTTAAGAGTTTATTCGCTTATTTAGGTAAGAAAGCAGCAGAACGTTTTTGGAATTGATTGTTGTTAAGGAAAGATAAGCGCAAACGTGTTGCATTTATTAAAACAAACGAACACAACGAATGAAAATAGAAGAAGACTAATGGGAGGCGTTGACTTATCGTAACGAAAACTAACGCAGCGCAATTACTACGTCAAAATACACAAGAAACATTCGCTTATGAAATCGCAGAGGAATTTCGTCAGTTCCTCGAAACGTGGCATTCTTATTCGGAGCCTTACGACACGCCTTTAGACGTTTGGCTCCACGAAAGCTATGCGAAAGTATTGAGCAAAGGAACGTACTTAGATTATCGAAGTTTACCGTATTTCTCACCTTCCTCGGCGAATAGCTGTCCGAGGGAGCTTTACGAAAAGGCGTTACGAAGTCCACGAGATCAAGCCGAAGTGAGGCCGTGGCAAAGACGTTGGCAATTCATTGGAACTAACATCGGAGATGCAGTACAGCGTGATATTTTACTAGCGGAACGCCATTACGAAAAGTTTACCGGTGAAAAACCACGTTTCAGAATCGAACGTACGAAAGACGGTTATCCAGCGTTTGAGGATTTCGTTAAAACTCGTAAGGTAGTCGAACATAATAATCAACGTTTTTCATTAATCGGTACATGTGATGGCATTTTAGAATACACCGATGGAAATGGCGTGATTACACGTGTTGGGCTCGAAATTAAATCGAAACAGACGTCGTATAGCAGAACTTCTGAATATTCACTGCGCGAACCTGGCGCCGACCACGTCAAACAAGTTACATGTTACTCGTTAATGTACGACTTAGATTATTACATCGTACTTTACATGAACGCATCGAAGAAAGCGTGGAATATGAACGAAGAGGATTATGCAAAGTATCCAGATTTCAGAGCGTTTGGTGTTGCGATAACGGACGAGATGCGAAACGAAGTCCTGGACAAGTTTGCTAGTATCGTAGCGGCCGTTAAGACGAAGCAGCCTCCGAAATTAGATATTGAGCATTGGATGTTTAATAACTTTAAGACAGCGTGTGCTCAGTCGTTAAGTGACGAAGAGTACGAGGAGATTAAGACGAAAGTCAGTCGAGTGAAACGTTCGAGTTTATCAGATACGAAGAAAGCTCCGTATATTGGAGCGTTGGAGTTTATCGATAAAGTACGGGAGGGAATGGAATGAAAACAGTAAACGTTACTTACTTTAAACGAAGTGGAAAATATTACACATCAGAAACTATCGAAATTTCTGAGAAATTAAATGGGTATGAAGCCCTGGGTAAAGAAATACCTAAACATCATCGTATTAAAGAAATGTCGATGTTAGTGCAGGATAGTGACGATGGCAAAGAGCCGTATATTGTTCCTCATTTATATAATCCGAAGGTTGGCAGTATTGAATGACTAGACGTAAGAAAGCCTTTCGTGTCCTTTCTATCGACACATCACTCGGTTGTCCAGGAATTGCAGTAATCGATGTAATTAACGGTAAACCTAAACTAATCGACGTATCACACGTTAAAACGAAATCGACCGAACCAATTGCTTTACGTACAAAAACAATCGAGTCATGGGCGCATTTGTTCATACGCAAGTACGCGCCCTACGACTTGATAGTCCGAGAGGGTTTCGCTAGTAAAATACCACATACGAACTATACGGTGTTTAGCGCCTGGAATGCGGTTGATCGTGCGTTAAATGATTTCGGATTGAAAGTCGACGATAGTATCGGACAGGCTTCCGTTAAAAAGAAACTACTAGGTAAGGGACGAGCGGAAAAGGAAGAGGTCGAGGCTGGCGTGAGGAAGTACGTTGAGTGGGGAGAGTTTAAGACGAGTGATGAAAGCGACGCTGTAGGTATTGCTTTAGCGTATTTAATTGATAAAGGGATTATTGTGAAGGAGGAATCGGAATGAAAGGTTTAGTTAAAGCAGCTATTTCCGCAATGATACTTGTAATGCTCGTTAGTCATTTGCAAATTGAGCACGGATTTAAAAGCTGGGAAACAATTACGTTTGGTATTTTCCTAGGTATATGGTGTTCGTTTACAGTACGAATGTTTACAAAGAGGGAAACGAAATGAAATACGTACTTCACCGACTAGGAATCGTATTTTCACCGTCACTGACACAAAAAGGAGTCGGACCATTTCCTATTAAGTTCGCGAGAAAAAGATTTGAACAACGTATTAGATTAGTCGAAGAATTCTTACGTAAGCAAAGGGAGGACGTTTGATGTTCACATATTTATTACTCGAATTTTTAGGTGGAATGGCGTTAGGTTTCGGATTCTTTACTTCCGTAGCGATTGTATACTTTATCACTTCGTTATTGAAAACGAAAAGGGAGGACGCACAATGACAAACTACGGGAAATTAAACGATATGTTCGCTATTCAATACGAATTTGACCAACGAATCATTCACGAACGTAATATCGAAAAAACAATGGACGAATGGGTTATCGCAACTACGGTAGCGATGGAAGATATGATTAATCGCGTTGGTAAGGTGTTATATCAAGTAATTAAAGATAATCCGAATTTGTTAGGAGTGATTAAGTGATGGAAATGTTTATTAACGTGCTAGATAAAGGATATGTTAGATTAGCAGACTCAATGGGTTGTGATTTATCTGTCGTGAATAGTGCGCGTGTCAGCTACGACAAGGAATCAACGGAATTAACCGATAAAGATATCCGTTTAATCAAATTCCTAGCAAGAGAAGAACATACGTCACCGTTTCGCCATGCTACGTTGCAGTTCGAAATTTACGCTCCGTTAATGGTAGCACGTCAACATTGGAAATATATCGTTGGTAGTGATCATACAATGGATGCTTGGAATGAATCTAGTAGACGATATGTAACAGAAGAGCCTACGTTTTATATTCCAGTAGGAGATGAGTGGCGGACAGCTCCGGAAAATTCCAAACAAGGGAGTGGAGAGTCGATTTCGACGGAATTAGGAAATAAGGCTACTGAACGTTTAGTTATGCATATAGATCGATCCATAGCGGAGTATGAAGAGGCTATAAAACATGGAATATGTGCTGAACAAGCTCGTTTATTCTTGCCAGCTTACGGAATGTACGTACGCTACTACTGGACGGCAAGTTTACAGTCAGTTGTTCATTTCCTTAACCAACGATTAGCGCACGATGCACAACTCGAAATCCAATCGTATGCGAAAGCCGTCCTTGAATTAACTAAAGAACAGTTTCCGGTTAGTATTGACGAACTTGTAAACGGATGTGGCAAATAAATGACGATACTGGCGTGGATAGTAATCGCAATTTCATTAATGTTTATAGTCGCGGTAACAACGAATAAAAAATACAATTTGTCAGTGCGCATTACAACTATAGTACTTTTCTCACCATCGTTACTATTAAGCGTTTTATACCTAATTAACTAAGGAGGTCATTAATATGGCAGACGTAACTAAAATCGAATGTAAAGACGGAAACATCTACGAGGTTAATGGGAAGAGATACCGTGAGTTATCGAAAGAGCCGGCGGTTGGCGATACAGTGTTAATTGTTAATGCTCGTGCTTCCTTCGATAAATATAAAGAGGGAGATACTTTAGAATTAGATAGGGTAAATGGTATGGGGGTAGAAGTAGACGCGTGCTCTGCGACAGGTAATGAAGAAGGTTTCATCCATGATGATGAATTCGTAATCGTCGAGCCATGCGAAGGTGAAACTCCAACACCTTATTTATCTGACATACTGGACGCTATTAAAACGAAACTAACACGCCTAGAAGAAAGGGTTAACGAAAACCACCGAAATATCCTAACGTTCTCACAAATGGCCGAGTCTGCACGTAGTGACGCATCGAAAGCAATCGGCGGTGTAAACGCCCTAGACGAACAGTTAGAGTTAGTGCGTGAAGATATCGTGTTTCTTGACGAAAAGATAGACGAGTTAAAAGAAACGGTAGAAGGATGTAATGTTACACCGTCTATTACTATTAATATCGAAAACTTTAACGTATCAAGTGCGGAATCACTAAAAGAATTTATCGAAAGAATTGCGAAAGGGTGTGGCAATGGTGTTATGTAACGCTAAGAAAATCGCTATTACGGGCAAGGCCCGAAGTGGTAAGACGGAGTTATCTCATTACGCCTGGATGCTTTTCGGATTCAAAGAGTTTGACTTTTCAGAGGAGCTGAAAGATTTATTTCATCGATTGTTCCCGCATATTCCACGCTTTCCTAAGCCTCGTGCATTATATCAAAAGTTCGGTCAGTGGTTACGTGAGATTGATCCGGACATTTGGGTAAGGTTAACGATGGCGAAGGTACACGAATATTGCTTCGAGGATGCGTTAAATAAAGTGAACCACAAATCGAAAGTACTAGTAAACGGTGTGAGACAGCCGAATGAGTATCAACGTCTTAAGGACGAAGGTTTTGTGATTATCCGAGTAAATGCATCGGATGACTTACGTATTGGTAGGGCGAAAGAAGCCGGTGATGTGTTTACCGAAGCTGATTTGGAACATGAAACGGAAAGTCATATCGATACTTTCGAGGTAGATTATGAGATTAATAATAACGGTGAGTTAATTCAGTTGTACGGTCAGTTCGATGAGGTTATGAAAGATATCGGAGTGCAGACAGTAAGTAGTAGAGAGAATATGGCGGATGCTCTTGCTGGGATAAGGGCGGTTCGGTAAGAGTTTTTTATAAATGGTGTGGAGATTGAGAATCTCACTTGTGTATAGACGTGTAAGGAAAAATGAGGAGGAATCACGATGAATCAAACTAACGTAATCATTTTACACAAAGAACGCATGTCCAACGTGCAAGCAAGTTTTATGGAGCTTAAACGCCGCGAACGTAACCTATGAAACACGTAATATCGACGAAGACCCATCGCACGCGGCCTGGATGGCGGACAAAGGATATATGAGCGCACCTGTAACCGTATTTCCTAGCGGTAAGGAATTAGTCGGATTTGATATGGGCGAATTCGCAAATGAACTCGGACTTTAACGAAGGAGGATACTTATGTCGTCAGACTGGAAATTCAACGATAGTATTGTACCAATTTTCGATGAGCACGTTCGGAAGTCAGTACCTATGTATGAAGAGATTCACCGGATGATTACTGATATTGCTGGCTGGTTTATTGAAGATGGTACCACTGTGTATGTCGGTGGGTTTCCTTGCACTCCGTTCAGTTTTGCTGGAAAAGGGGAAGGTACTAACGACAAGAAAAGCGGTGATTTAGGTTATCAGTTTTTTCGCATAGTAAAAGAAAATCAACCAAAAGCGTTCATAGTTGAAAACGTAAAAGGGATTATATCGAAAAAGCACCGTAAATTTTTTGATAGTTTAATTGCTAACTTTACTGAAGCTGGGTACAACGTGAGTTGGAAAGTAATTAATTGCTTTGATTATGGAGTTGCGCAATTACGGGAGCGAGTTTTTGTTATAGGAATACGTAATGACATAGGATTTAGTTACGAGTTTCCTAAACCAGTTACTGATAATGAGCGTAAGGTTTTAAGGGATGTAATTGGAGATTTACCTGAACCCGATCAAAAGATATTCTTAGGCGGTGCATTCAACTCAGGTGGTGAGAAAACAGGCTTCCTAAGAAAAGTTAGTTTCGATAAACCTGCATGGACTATTACATCTAATATGAACGGTAAAAATAATGCGCAAATCGTAGATAATCACGATAAATATTATAACGGCGGTTTTTCATCTCGATATACTTCAAGAAACCGTCAAAAGCAATGGGACGAACCTAGTTTTACAATTGTATCTTGTGCAAGGCAATTACCCTTACACCCGGAACCACCTAACTACGATATCCGTAAAATTGACGAGTATGACGTACCTCCACCAAGACGATTTACTGTCCGAGAGTGTTTACGAATACAATCCGTACCAGATTGGTTTTCTTTTTCAGAGGATATACCGTTAACAAAACAATATGAACGTTGTAGTGGTATTCCTTCACTAGTTGCTTATAAGTTAGGCAACGCCTTGGCAGAGCAGTTAAACGTGGTTAGTCACTTAGATGAAAGCGAGGCGGTATGATGGGCGTAAGCAAATACGATAATGAAGCGGCACATCGTCGCATTGAGCATAACTACGCATTGGACAATCCGAAATCAATCGACTTACTACTACGGCATTTACCGTATATGCAAGAACGTAGATTTAACGGCGATTACGCAGCTTGCGATATACTAATCGATTTAGAGACGGCAATCTCAAACGCGGACTTGACGGATAGGCAGCGTCAAGTCTTGCGGTTAGTATATTTCGAGGATATGAAACAAACGCAAGTTGCGGGATTAGTAGGCGTAACTCAACAAATGGTTGCTTTGTATACAAGGTTGATACCGCAAAAGATAGCGGCTGTATTCGAAAAATGGGCGTGGGAAGACGAAGGGTATAAATTAACAGTAGTAAGAGAGGCGGTTGCTTAATGGAAGGGCGAGTGGAAAATGTGGAGTACGTGTTCGATACCGACGGAGATTATAAAGTGAAGTTTATGTCTTATGTTGACGGTTTAATCAAACGCCGAGAGAATGATTCTGACGCGATTAGTAATAGAGATACCCGTGCGGAAGAAATTAAATCGCTCACAGACGCTTATACGGAAACGGTAGGGAAACTGCCAGATGAGTTTCAATTAGGGCGGTTAGCAGATTTATTATTATACGAAGAATTACACGATAAGGATCGGATGAAAGTACGTAACAATGAATATCCATTTTTAAGTGAGCGACAACTGCTGCGTAGGAGAAGCGAAGAGACATCCGACAAGATGTACGAGGAATATAGTGTAGACAAACGTAACCACAAAGCGCCAATCCGTAGAGTTCGCTCTAGGCGTGAGAATCGCCTCATTGATAGAGATGCAAGGATTAGAAATAAAGAGAGACGGAGAATATATCGAGAGTTTTCTAAGGTACAACCCGTAATAGTAATGCGTAAATACATCGATTGGATTCCGTTATTAGAACGGGAGCAGAACGTGAGGGTAATGGACGATGATGGAGGACGCATGTTGCATAGCGAGGGAAGACACGGTGAGTTATTGACGAAAGAGCAAGCACAATATTATTTTATGTTTAACACGATTATGGGACGTATCGGAAATTACATGCATAGTGAAAGTGGGAGAAATATAATTTAATAAGGATAAAGAAGGCCGCCTTTATTGGCGGTTTATTTTTGTTTTGGATATACATATATGGTAGTATATAATTGGTAAAACTAGTAACATTATCGGTCGAAGGGGATGTATTATGAAGAGAAAATATGAAGTTATTAATATGATTGGCGGGACTAAGTTAACTATAACTGATGAGGTGGATATTGCAATAACATGTTCTCATGTGCTACAAGTCTTCTTTGACTTAGATAAAGAATGGAAAGTTGATAAAACTGATAGGTACGATAAAGAAGATGCTTTAATGATAACAGGTAATAACAGTGAAGACGGAGAGTGGACGATGATGCTCCTAATCGCTAAAGATAAAGCGGACGCGGACGCCGAAATGTACGAAAAATACGAGAGTGTAAATTAAAAGATATAGAAAAATAGACTTGGATTAAGACTATCATTTTGGTAGTCTTTTTCGTTGTTAAAATCGGGAAAATAATACCTAAAATTCTCCGTTTTACTTGTATTTATAGGCATTTTGTGGCTATACGTAATGTAAAGAGTATCAAGGGAAACGAATGAGACGGGCAAGCAGTTACTACCGCCCACCCTTCGTATTTATAACTAAAAGGAGTCGATTAAATGGCGGATAATAAATCACGCGAATTAAACGCACGAAACAGTTTACAAATTAATGTAGAATTAGACGCTTCAGAAGCAATTAAAGGTTTAAAAGCGATTCAAAGAGAAGCGAAAGCCGCAACGAAAGCACTTCGAGAATTGGAAGAAGCGCAGAAAGCGGTGAATAATTAATGACTACTTTAAGAATTATCGATGTAACTACCGGTGAAGACCGTACACAAGAATATAGTTTAGTTAACCGTAAGCAAGCCGAAGGGTATAAACAAGTCATTGAGGCGGAGAGATATCGTGCATTAACGAAAGATAGGGATTGGGTAGCAAGCTATAACGATCCTATACGAGAACTCACTACGGGATTAACATTAACAGAGGCAGGAGCGATTATAAAGCTCTTGCCTTTTTTGCGTTTTAAGAGTGATGGCAAATTAATTAAGGACGGTAATCCGTTAAAACAAGCCGATATCCAACGTATCTTTAAACGTGGAAAAGTAACCACGATCAAGATATTAGACCGCTTAAAAGAATTAGGCGTTATTAGTATCTTAAAAGAAGGTCGTAGTAATGTATTTCATATTAGCGCGAACTTCCATACGATGGGTCACGTTAGAGATGGCGAGAAATTTACGAAACTATATCGTGTGAAAACGCAAGATATCGTAGCTGATCTCGATTTACATGAAGTCGGATTGCTTTATAAGATACTTCCGTTCTTTCATTTTACCGAGTATTATCTATGTGATAATCCGGACGAGGAAGACCCACGAGTAATCAAGCATCTAACACGTGAAGAGTTAGCGGAAAGAGTAAACCTCGATGTGGATACGGTGACGGATTCCGTTAATAAACTACAGAGAAAAGGTGCTATCTTATCGACTAAGAGCGGTCGTACAGTACGTTATTTAGTACATCCCGATGTTATGTTTCGTCAGAAGTACGAGACAGACTGGACGAAATCAGTTCGTAAGATGTTTGAACAGCATGCGAAGAGAGATTAACATGCGGTCTAAACTGAACCTATTCGGGCGAATATGCGGTCTAAACTGAACCTATTGAAATCGCCTTAACCCTTAGAGCCACAACGGTTAGAGGCGGTTTTTGACAGAAAACTATTCTTTATCTTGTTATCTTAAATAACGTATAAACAAAGATAAAACCTTGCGACTTCGGTTCCGGCTATAACCTCAACGATTCGCTACCATAGTAATTAATTATATTATCGGTAATAAATACTTTATCGGTGAAGTAATTAAAGAATAGTAGTAGACGACTTTGGAGCGAAGCGAAAAAGGCGGATGCAAGGTCTTATGTATTCTATCTTTTTATAGAACGGTATACAAACGAAAAAGGAGGACGTAATATATGGCGTTAAAGCGATTAAACACGGAACACTTAACCGCTATTAAATGGTTAGCATTACCTAATAAAGGCGGTAAGACTAACGATGAGATCGCTGCACTATGCGGTGTATCTAGACAGTCGATTCATAACTGGCGTAAGGATACGTTATTCGAACGAGAGTTAAAGAAGGAAATGGTACGTAATAGCCAAGACCAGTTACCTAATCTAATCGCATCATTATCCGAGATTGCTATACGAGATGGTAATGCGGCCATGGCGAAGTTAGCGTTACAGATTAACGGTATGCTTACCGATAAGGTAGAGGTAGAAACAAAGGCTAAGACAGGCGAGATTAACTACGAGGAATTGGACGAAGAGATCGCATCGTTTGCGGAACGGATAGATGAGCCAGTAGATACCGATGTAAAGTAATCGATTATATAACGACTATATAATAGGAAGAAACTCGTCAGGGTATTATGTGGTGGTTCTTTACGAAGGTTTACCGTAGGTCAGTCGCTCGCTTTAGATGGAGATAGCCCTGAAACTTTTCAGCGTTTGTCCATACGTTTATGCACGTTCTTATGCAATGTATATCGATGTGTTGAACGCTACAAACGTTGATACTACGCATGCATAAAATAACTATCTACTAAACGAACATAAAAAATTCGATAAACGTTGCTACAATAACGTTTTGAATCACTAACGAATGTAACAAAAGATGATTCTGTTACATTGGATATTCGTAAAAATGTATAGAATATGCGAAATTGAATAAGGGGCGGGGGCGTCTTTTTGCACATGCGGTCGCCAGGTGTGAAAGAAATCCGCGTATCAAAAATAACGTTTGGCTTTACGCAAGTGTAAAACGAAAAAGACCACGTCGTCAAGACGCAGTCCTTACAAGTTTATTTCGATATAAACATCGTCAATTTGTTTTTGTTCGATACAGAGATATACGAGCGTTTCTCGTTGGCTTGAGTGGTTTAATATCGTTTGCAGTAACGCTAAATCAGTTCCGTTCTTGTACGCGTGAAATGCAAATGTCTTACGAAGCGTGTGCGTGCCCATTTCGATATTGATTCCGGCACGATCAGCCGCAGTATTTAAAATTCGATATGCTTGAACGCGAGAGATTGCCTTGTCGCCTTTTCGAGAAGGGAACAGCCAATCGTTATCGTCAGCCATTTGTCGGAACCAATTCCGCGACGGCTTTTTTTATGGAACTGTTTAGATGGAAACGTTTGGATTTTCGAGTCTTTGTCTCTTTCAGTGATACGGACTCCTTACCACGTACATCTCCGACTTTTAATTTAAGTATATCCGAAATACGTAATGCGGAATTTATCCCGAATATGAAAAGTAATAAGTCGCGTGGCTTTCCAGCTAGCGCCTTTTTCATTTTATCGATATCTCGTTTAGAACGGATAGGTTGGACTACACCAGACATATGTATTACCTCCTGTTTTTAAATGTAACGTAATCTCGTTTTGTTACTTTCAGTATAACGGTTAAAATTTCCATAGTCAATTATTAATTTCGAAAGGAGGCGGTTAACATCGCTTGGATCAACGAAGAATGGTTCGATAGGAAAGAACGAATAGAAAAAGTCAATCAATTACGGAAGTATATCGTACCTAGAGTACGTAATAGACAAAAACTTACTGACGATGAAAAGTTCGAGCTTAAAACGTATATAAACGAATTTAACCGTCTTCAGGATATTAATCGTGGAGAAACGGATTTACTTTTCTTCGCTTATAACTATTTCGGAGAGAATCGGAATAAAGAAAACACCGGTAACTGGATACCAGAATTTCAAGTCCCGCAAGACTTTAACTTAGATAACATTACAGAATATGCACCGAATTTCCACGAAGAGATTTGCGACATCATGAACGTAGTATCTAATGACGAAATAAATAAGCGAGTAGCAGTCGCCGCACCTCGTTCGCATGCTAAGTCGTCTTATTTATCGAAGGCCTTTCCGATTCATGAGATTTGCTATCGAAAACGGTTCTACATCATCTTAATCTCGGAAACTCCTTCGGTATCTAGCGCTAACTTAGAGTGGATTAAGCTTCAGTTACAATCCAACGATAAGCTACGACGCGACTTTGGACCGTTGTTACATACGAAGCAACAAATGAATCCTCGCGACAATACATCCGAGTTTATCGCATGGGAACCGAAAGGGAAAGACGACAAGAAACTACTAACGTTAATTCAAGCGGCTTCTACTGGACAAGCATTGCGTGGGCGAAACTGGAACGGTAAGCGCCCGGATTTAATCGTATGTGATGACCTGGAAGATAAGCGTAATACTAATACGGCTCAACTACGTCAGGAACTAAAAGATTGGTTCGCTCAAGTAGTAATTCCATTAGGTGATCCGGAAGGGAAACGGACGGCGATCGTATTCATGGGTACGACAGTCCACCCTCAGTCCTTACTAATCGATATCATGGAACGGCGTTCCGACTTTGAGTCCCGTAAATATAGGGCGTTAATCACACCACCTACTAGACAAGATTTATGGGCGGAATGTGAACGTATTTATAAAGATCGAGAGAATAAAGCGAGAGCAAGAGACGCTGAACTGTTCTTTACGGCACATCATGACGAAATGGTAGAAGGCGCCGAGGTACTTTGGGAAGAAGTACAGCCGGTATTCAAGCTGATGAAATTCAAATGGGATAACGGAAGCAAAGCGTTTAATACTGAGCTACAGAATAATCCTATCGATGAGGAAGTAATGGTATTCAATCCCGATAATTTCAATTACTGGAATGATAAACAAATAAACCGTAACTTCCTTAGTGGTGAGTATTTCGTTTCCATCGGAGTTGACTTGGCGATGGGGAAAGAACGCGGTGACTATTCCGCAATTTCAATCGTAGCTAAACACAAAGAAACGGATACAATCTATGTTATCGATTCATATGGTGAACGATTGCATCCCGATAAGTTCATGAAAGTAATCGTCGATAAGGTCCTGCACTTTCGACCGGATGTAATAGCTGTCGAAGCACAAGCGGCACAGGAATTCTTCGCTGACATGTTACAGAAGCGGTTAATATCGTTAGGGTATCCCGCAAATACTCGTTTAGTGAAAATTAAACAAAGATCACGCAAGGAATTACGTCTAGAAGCGCTATTACCACGAATAGAAAATGGAGAAATCCAATTCGATAGAAGACATTCGTTATTACTCGAACAGTTTCAGTATTATGGAACGAACATGCATGACGACTTACCGGACAGTTTAGAAATGGCCGTTTCGGCAGCCGGTAACAGTACGGCAGTAGTAAGAACGTTAGCAAAACGAATGCGTTAATAAAATAGAGAGGAGGTAACTGATGAATCAACCTATGGCAGATTACAACATACTTAATCCGCATAATATGGACGAGTTGTTATTTTCACCGTGGCAACAAGCTATTGGAAAAGAAACGTGGCAACGTATCAATCGACAGATTCGTTACTATGAGTATTATGACGGAAAACAGCACATCGATCCGAATACAGGACAACTCGTAAAAGCTAGAGACTTGCCTAGACCTGACGGATTGGATTACGACCCTACTCGTTACGCCACGAATTACTTTAAGGTTCTAATTAACGAGAAAGCACGTTGGCAAATGGCGGGTAAACATGGTATTTCCGTATCACCGACGCAAATAGATTCAATCGAAGAAATGTTACGTATGGATTATAAACCATCCGAAGCACAAACGGTTGAGAATCAACGAGCGAATGACTACGAGAAGTTATTGTACAAGCTTTGGAAAGAAAATAAGATGCGTGAAAAGTTGATCCAAGCGGCACGTGATCGCTTAATTGTCGGTAGGGTAGCTTGTAAAATCGTTTTTAATCCAACTAGCGGTAAAATCAAATGGGTCTTTCGTCCGGACATCGAGGTTATCCCAATTTATTCGGATGATGATTACGATGAATTAGAGGCGGTACACTTCGTTAACTTTAAACGGCTAAATAACGAGGAAGTTATCTACAAACAAACGTTTAGTCTCGAAGAAGGGCAATGCTACCTAGAAGAAGCGTATTATGATAAAACGCTGAAAGTTATCAAGGAAATTCAGCCTAAAATGGCAATGGGTATCGACTTCCTTCCGGTGGTACTATTTCCTGTTAATGATTTGAGTGCATCCGAAGCAGATAATACGGAAGTTGACGATATGAAAGAACAAACGGATGTATTAAACCGAATGAATGAAGACGCACTTGACTCACTTAAATTCGAAATGTTTTCGATGACAGCTTTATTAAACGTACCGGATGGAACAGCGAATAAATTACAGATTGCCCCAGGTGCTGTCATCGAAGCAAAAGGTGGAATGGACGGAGTAACGCCGGATATCAAGAAAGTCGAAGGCGGCTTCCGTTGGAAAGAAGCATTTAAGGATCAATACGCAAGAGTAAAAGGTGCATTACACGAAATCACATCGTTACCGCAAATCGTGCCATCTGAAATGAACTTCGGTGGATTGAATAGTGAAACATTACACGTACTGTTTCACGATATTATCCAAGAAACTGAAGAACATTGGTTATCGTGGGGCCCACGTTTAGAAGAATTACACGAAAAGACAGTGCGTTATTTACAGGCGAGGGTCGACCGTCCTAAATTTGGATACGACCGCGAAGTCGTGAAGGCTATCGGTGACAATTACGACAACGAAATTCGATTTGTACTTCCTTTACCAGATAATCGCAAAGAACTAGTCGAACTGTTAACGGAAGAAACGTCCGCAGGGTTCGAATCTATTGCCGGAGCGATGAATCGTTTAGGCGTAGAAAACATCACCGCCAAGAAACAAGAGATTTCAAACGAACAGCAACGACGAATACAAAAAACTGATCCATACGGAGGTAGTGAATAGATGAAGTTAGTAGAACGAAAGAAACCATCATTTAGATTACACTTAGGGAATTTACAACACTTTTCAGACCCTAATCCTAGCGATCCACCAAACCCACCTGAACCACCAACTCCGCCTACGCCAACACATACTGACGAAGATGTTCAACGTTTGGTTGCTGAGGCTTTAGCGAAAGCTCAACGTGAAGCTGATGAAAAAGCAGAAAAAGAACGTCAAGAGGCGGAGCGTAAGAAACTAGAGGAGCAAGAAAAGTATAAAGAGTTATACGAAACTCTAGAAAAGCAATTAGCAGATGAGAAAGTGAAAGCATTAGATGCTAAAAAAGAGGCGTTACTTGTCGGATCTGGGTATTCGGCAGAACAAGTCGTTTTACTTAAAGGTTTGTTAAATGGTGAGACAGATGAGCAATTAAATCAATCGTTAGAAACGGTCAAAGTAACGCTTTTACCAAAAGGAAACGGCGCTGATCCTAACCCTGGTAACCAATCAACGTCAGACACCTTCTCCAACAGACCCAGCCGAGAAAGGAAAGTCCGCTTTTCAACGATTAAAAGAAAAAGGTAAAATCCGCAATTAATGCGGTTTACACATAAAAATTAGGAGGTATATTTATGCCAGCATATTCTTTAAAAACGGTAAGAAAACCGTTTGTAGGCGGTAAAAACATTTTAGCTTCAGAACACTTACAATTTATCGAAGGTGCAGCGACATTGGACGCTAAGAAAATCGGTAAGAAATACTTAGATGTAGGCACGGCAATTATGCGCAACCTTACAACAGGTAAATTTGAATTATACGCAGATGACGCTGAAGGTGCTTTACCTACAGGCTACGATGAATTTTCACTATTAAATACCGATGTGAATGTAGATGGTGAAAATGATGTAGTAGTAGGCGAAGTAATCGTTCGAGGTTCTGTGTATGATGCGAAGTTGCCGGCGAATGTAACAGCGACGTTTAAGAAAGAGACAAAAGCAACAATTCGATATGTAAAAGAGATTTAGATTAGATGCTTTCTATAAATGGAGGCGTCTTTTTTTATTATTGCAAAAAATAACGGAAAATATAGGAGGAATTAAATTATGGCAGGTATTACCACATTTAGATGAATTTATGAAGCCCGCATTACGAGGGTTTGTTGACGAGCAGGTAAAAGAGATGGAACCAACAGTATTCGATACGTACTTACCGGATGGTGAAACGTACTCCACTAAATTCGCTTACGATATCGTGAAAGAAACGAAACATATTGGTGCGATGATCGGGTTTGGAGCTGAACCACCAATTATGGATCGTGAAAAAGTCGCTTCTATGAGCGGTGAGATTGCGAAGCTAGGTTTAAAATATATCGCAACTGAAGAAGAACTATTAGCTATTAACCAAGCACGAAGCGACAGTGAAAAACAAGCAGTTATTGATAAATTACTAGTAAAGGGTTCCGATTTAGTTGACGCAATTAAGCGACGTGCAACGGTAATGAAGGCGGAAGCATTAGCGCAAGGTAAATTAAAATACAGTAAAAACGGAGCGAAAATCGAAGTGGACTTCGGTATTCCAGCAGAGCACAAAGTCGCATTAACCTCAACTGACGATTGGGACAAGCCTGATCACGACGTATTAGCTGACTTATTTACTTGGGTAGAAACATACGAGCAAGCCAACGGAATATCTCCAGACGTAATGTTAATGAGCCGTGAAGTATTCGGTAAACTAACGAAAAATAAAGGTATTCTTGCAGAAGCTGGACGTAAAGACGGCGTACGTGCAAGTCAAGCAGAAGTAAATACGGTATTAGGAGATCATGGATTGCCTCCAGTACAAATCGTGAAAGACCGTAAAGCTACTGTACGTAACGTATATAATGGACAAGACGAAGTAATTGAGTTCATGCCAGTTAACCGTGTAATTTTCCTTTCAAACGGTATCGGAGAATTCTTATATGGTCCAACGGTAGAGAATGACTTTAAACCAGGTATTGTACTTGATGCATACGATAAACAGGAACCTATCGAATCTATCTTACGTTCTGTAGCATCAGGGTTCCCAACTATCGAGAAACCATCGTTAATCTTCCATGCTGACGTTTTCACTCCTAAAGCGTAATGACTAACGTAAAGGTGGTGGGCGGTATCGTGGATGGACACGGTATTGGCTCACAAATCGAAATCGACGAAAAATCGGCGCTATATTTAGTGTCGATTGGTTACGTCGAAATTATTGAAACGCAAGCAGTTACGGGTGAAAAAGGTGAGTCAGCACCGAAAAAGCCCGCTACACGCAAGCGTAGTACAAAACCTAAGGAGTGACGGCTATGGCGACGGAAGGTTTTATTAGCGTAGAAGAATTGAAACAACGGTTGCAAGCCGACGATTCGTTATTCGAAGAAGCATTAATCGCGAATGGCTTTTCGTCGCTAACCGTTCTTAACCAGAAACAAGCACAGTTAGTAACGTTTTATTATCGCTATGTAGATTTAATGGCGAAAGCAACAACTGAGGCATCATCGTTCAAATATACGGACGGTGAAGAAAGCGTAGATAAATCTAGTGTATCGAAAAATTACCGTGACTTGGCGCAACACTATTATGAGTTATGGCGTAGCAAACGAGCGGAATACGACGGTACAGGTTCTAGCTTTCGAATTGCAAAACGAGTCGATCGCTCATGAGCGATTTACAAAACGAATTTGATGAAGCGCTCGATAAAATATCGAAGCAATACGAAAAAGAAAACGAAAAACAAGTAGAAGAGACGGTTGCGGCGATTATGCTGATCCGTCTTTTTTTATTGGATTTAATTAACGACTATCAAAAAGACGGTGTAATTAAACGAGGTAGATTAAATGCATTATTACGAGATTTAGATTATTACGAAAAGGAGTTTCGCAAGAAAGCAGGAGTGTCATTCGAAAAAACGATAGACGATACAGCGAAGTGGACAACTTCTAAACTTGCAGAAACTAACCTTGGCGTAACGAATTTAGATTCCGTAAATCAACAAGTTGTGAGATACATGCTAAAGCGAAGAGGCGCTGACGGTTTAATACTATCTGATCGAGTGTGGAATCTAGCAGGTGATATGCGAGCAGAATTAACGAAGGTAATACGACCGGCTGTACTCAAAGGTGAAAGTATTAGTTCAATCTCTCAGAAAATACGAGAAGTACACGATAATGAGAAATGGAAAATCGAACGTGTAGCAATTACAGAGAGCAACGATACACACCGAGCGGCCACAATCTATAACGGTAACGAAAGTGATATTGTTACAGGTTACAAGCTAATCGATAACGGACATCGCCACCGCTACCACTCGAAGCACATGTGTTACAAGTTAGCTAGACGAGATGCTTACGGATTAGGGCCTGGTAGATATCCGAAAAAGATTTCGGAAAGTCTAATGGCTCAATTAATCAACCCGCATCCACAATGTTCGTCTCGTTTAAATTACATTATCGGTGAGGAGGAATAACGAGTGTTGACCGAAAAAGACATCGAACAAATTCGAGCTAACCGTGAATTAATCGAACAGAATCGCCGTGAACCTATTACTCTATGGCGAAAAGGAATTTCGGAAGAAGACCCGATCACTGGGGAAGTAATTGGCGGTGAGTCTACGAAAGAAACGGCCCAAGTCGTTTGGAAGAAATTCACGCTTGAAGATAACGTGAAATTCGCAGGTACTGACGTAAAAGAAGGGGAAGCACTCGTTACTTTTCGCCTTGATATCGATTTAAATAACGTCGAATGCCTCGAAAGAAACGGCATCAGATACGTAATCATGCTTATTGATGAACGAGGGTTAGGTGGAATCAACCGTCGAGAAGTAGTCGTAAAGAGGGTGATTTAATGAAAGTCAGTGCGAGAATTAAAGGAATCGAAGATATTTACCGTATGAATAATCCCGATCGCTATAAAACACCGGTTGCGAATACAGTAGAGAAACATGCGAGATTACAAGCGAATACAGCCTCTAACAGAGCGCCTGTTGAATCAGGTAATTTAGCAGGGAGTATTCCGCCAAGCGTGAAAGATTTCAATGGTGATAGAACAGGGTGGTCTTACGGATCAGATGTCGAATACGCAGCGGTACAAGAATACACTCATAAAACGAAAAAAGGATTCATGCGTAAGACAATGTTCGAAGGTGAGCAACCGTTAGTTTCTGACTTGGAAAAAACGGTGCAACGAACAGCCAGAGGTTTATAACGATGTATACAATAAATGACGTAATGTATTCGCTGAAGAAATCATTAGAAGAGTTTGCACCTACTACTTGGGTATATGACGGTGTTTCTTTAACTGGAAAAGCAAAGCCGTTTCTAACGATTGAATCTTTAACGGGAACAATCGACAGGTATTCGAAAGACAATTACGCACGAAATCATTTAATACAAATCGGAGTTTATTCCGATACAGTATCTAACCGAAATGAATTGCAAGATAGAATCATCGACCGACTAGAAAGGCGACCTATCGACTTGTATGACACAAGTTCGAAGGTACCTACACTAGTCGGTTTTTTATATGCGGAAGTTTCGTCGTGTGAGCCGATTCCACAAGCAGATGTTACTCAAGTAACGGCGAAACACCTCAGCTTTATCACAATTACGATTTAAATCGAGGAGGAATACGGATGGCTGAAACAACAGTAACGACACAAGCAGCATCACCTGAGTTTAAAGGGAAAGAAACGTTATATTTAATTGATATTCCGCAAGCAGAAGGACCTTCTAAAACAGTTCGATTATTTAACCAAACGTCAGGATCACGTTCTATCGAGGCAGGTGAAATCGAACTAAAAACAAAGGATAAGTCCGGTAGTGATTATGGAGATGTAACACAATCGGTATCTATCGAGGGTGTGAGTACAGATGGTGACGAGGCTCTTGATTACATCGAGGAAGCAATTACAAACAAGAAACTCGTTAAGATCCACGAAGTTTCATTGCGAAGTAAAACAGCAGGCGAATATAAATCAAAAAGCGGAACGTTTATGTTGAGCAGCGTTGAGCTTTCACATGAAAATGAGGAATTCTCGAAATACTCTATTGAAGCGAAATTAAATGGTGGTTTATCTGTAGGCAAAGTTACTACAATCCCACCTGGAGCGCCTGACGGATCAATCGTTCAACCATAGAGAATTGATTAGTAGGCGAGGGAAACTTCGCCTTTTACTTTTGCAAATAAATATAACTAATTAACGGAGGTTTTTATAAATGACTAAATCATATACACGTTTCGAAGTAAAAGGGAAAGAGCACGAGCTTAAATACGGTTTTGAAGCAATCAAATTAATTGATAGCAACGGCGGTCCGTTCGAATTTGTACAAAAAGCGATGCAAGGTGGTCTTGAAGATTTTGTTGACGTAATTTATTACGGGTTAATCCATACAGGTGAAGGTATTACACGAAAAGATATTGAGACAGAAATTAAACGCCAATTATTGTCCGAAGAGTTATCTTTCGACGACATCTTAAAGTTCAATAAAGCGGTTGTTCTTAATAGTTTTTTCTTCCAGAAGACAGTGAACAAATTACTAGCGAGCATGGGCGAGGATCAGAAGAAAGCGTTCGAGAGTCTGTACGAATAAACGTTGATGATTTGCAGGCAGATTGTTTTCGATATTTTGGTATGTCAACGCTTGAGTCAAAACAGATAAGCATCAAAGAGTATCACATTATGCTTACCGGATACCGTGAGCGTCTACTAGATACTTACGAGATTGCTAGTGTTCAAGCGTTATTTTACCGAAATGCCCAGAGCGAGAAGGTAAAAAGTCTAGACGACATCTTTAAACGTCCAGAAAATGCTCGGGCGATGGAGGCAAAAGAAAAAGAGCGTGAACGCTTAACGGAAAAAATTCATGCAAACGAAGCTTTATTCGACGACATCGAACGAGCATTACGAAGTCAGAACGGAAAAGGCGGTGAATAATCATTAGTCAAAATAGAGTAGAGGTACAACTATTAGCGGACATATCATCGTTACGAAGTAGCTTGACACAAGCGACTCAATTATGGAGAAACTTTCACCAAGCGGTTAGTCAGCCAATAAACATACCGGCGCCTAATATACCGCCACCACCTCGAATTCCTACACCGCCAGCACCGGCGCCTCCTGATATGTCGGGTTGGCAACGAACGTTTCAAAATGTAGGGAATCAAGCGCAGGAAATGGGACGTAGGGTACAATCGGTTGGTCAAAGTATGACGACGGCGTTTGCGCCACTCGCTTATGCTTCAGGTAAAGCTTTCGGAAGTATGATTAAGAACTCGATGGAATTCGAACAACAAACTAGGAAAGCAGCGGTACTCACTGGCGGTGCTTATGGACAAGTTAAGAAAGATATCTTGGAAATGGCGACTAGCTCCGTATATTCAACTGGTCAAGTAGCCGCAGCCTATGCTGAATTAGGAGCGAAAGGATTTGACGCAGCTCAATCAACCGCAGCATTACCAGGAGTTCTATCAGCGGCAGCAGCTTCCGGTGAGGATCTTGGAATGGTAGCCGATACGATAACTTCCGCATTAAATGCGTTTAGTATGGAAGCGAAAGATAGCGGACATGTTGCCGACGTACTAGCTCAAGCGGCAAATGCAACAGCCGCAGGCGTGTACGATATGCAATACGCATTTAAATATGCGGCTGGCCCGGCAGCTCAATTAGGTATTTCGATGGAAGAACTTGCAGCGTCAGTTGGTATCATGTCTAACGCAGGTATCAAAGGTGAAACGGCTGGTACAGCGTTAAGATCGGCAATGCTTCGTTTAGTAAAACCGCCGAAAGCAGCGGCGAATATGTTGAAAGAATTAGGCGTTACTACGACCGATAGCAGCGGTAACATGAAGTCACTTTCTCAAATCATCGGCGAATTACAAAGAGGTATGGAAGGAATGACAAGTGCTCAGAAAGGTGCAGCACTAGCTACTATCTTCGGCACGGAAGCTGTTTCTGGTATGATGGCACTTGTGTCAGCGGGCCCAGAGAAAATCGATAAACTAACGCAGTCACTCATTAAATCGGATGGTGCTTCAAAAAAGGGCAGCAGACTCGATGCTCGAAGGTTGGGCAGGAGCAATCGTTAAAATGCAATCATCAGTTGACGTAGCGGCCCGTGCCTTTACGGATGCTTTAGCGCCAGCAATTTTGGTAGTGGCGGACGCTATAAAAAAAGCAGCCGATTGGTTTAATGGGCTGTCTTCAACAATGAAAACTACAATTGCGACGGTAATTACAGCAGGAGCGGCGTTTACTGTTTTTATGGCTGCATTCGGATTTTTAATCAGCGGTATAGGCAGCACCTTATTTGTATTCGGTAAATTATTTTTAGTTATAGGTAAGTTAGGTTCAATTATTGGTGTGCTAGTAGAAGGGGTAACAATTTTAGGTACTGTTATCGCAGCGCTTTTAGGTCCTGTAGGTATAGCAATTGGAATAATAGCTCTATTAGGCGTAGCGCTAATTCAACTATACAAACATAACGAGACGGTCCGTAACGCAATGAATAGTGCTTGGGAAGCCATTAAAAATGTTACTGTTTCAGCTGTACAAGCAATGAAATCAGTTCTAGAATCATTTGGTGCGTATCTTGCGACAATCCCCGCTAAATTTTCAGCGATGGGTAGTGCGATAGGTGCTTTTTTTGAGTCTGTAAAAGCGAAGTTTAGTGGACTTGGACAAATGATCGGCGGTGCTTTCGGTTCAGCAATCGAAGGGATAAGCGCTAAGTTTTCAGGCATTAGTTCCGTCATTTCTCCGGTCGTAGATTTTATAAAATCGTCATTTTCAACAATCGGTAATACAATCGCTACATTAACACCTTTAATCGTTCGTCTGGGATTAACGTTTTTAGGTGTGTCTGGCCCAGTCGGTTGGGTCATCGCTATTGTTGCTTCGTTAGGTGCTACGATATTTAAACTTGTGAATACGAATGAACAAGCGAAAGCAGCACTTATGTCAGCATGGGAGTCGATAAAAGGTGTCTTCAGTACGGTCGCTTCTGTAATCATGCCGATTATTACTTCGTTAGCACAAGGCTTTATTGATGCATTTGCACCATTAGCGCCAGAGTTTCAAAAGACAGGTCAAGTTATTGCGGAAAGCTTTGCTACATTAGGCCCAGCGCTTGCTGAGTTAGGCGCGGCGTTCGGTGAACTTGGTTCAACTATTGCAAGTCTATTTGGTGAGGTTGTAAAAGCCGCGGTACCAATTGCGACTGAAATGTTCACTGGATTTGGTCAAATTATGCAACAGGTTATGCCGATGGTAACTGATCTTATTCGTATGTTCGCAGATACAACTATCCAAATTATGCCGATGATAAGTGAGGGTATCCAATTTTTATCTCAAATGTTTTCTGAGTTTGCAACTACGGTTTTACCGGTATTTATCGAAGCATTTCAAACTGGATTCCCAATTATTCTACAAGTTGTTCAAGCTGCATTTAGTATAGCTGGAATGTTGATACAAGGGTTTGGAGAAATTCTGACAATTATCGCTACTTCAGTTATTCCGATTATTTTGCAAGCAGTCCAGGCAGTTTTCC